>DATAJH010000128.1:0-11390 GCA_036262215.1 Steroidobacteraceae bacterium | reverse complement strand
CGCGCTGCTCGCCCGACAGGTTCACCGGCGTCTCGACCACCACGCGGCAGAACAGGTCGCCGCGATTGTTATTGCGCACCGATTTCACGCCCTTCTCGCGCAGCCGGAACACCCGTCCGGACTGGCTCTCGGACGGGATCTTCAGCACCACCTGGCCATCGAGTGTCGGCACCTCGACACTGCCTCCCAGGCTCGCCGTGGCGAAGCTGATCGGCACATCGCAGCTCAGGTGCATACCGTCGCGCTCGAAGATCGCGTGCTCGCGTACGTGCACCTCGACATACAGATCGCCCGGCGGCCCGCCATTGCGGCCGGCTTCACCCTCGCCGCCCAGGCGCACACGGTCGCCGGAGTCCACCCCGGCGGGAATCTTCACTGAAAGCTTCTTACCGCGGCGCACGCGGCCCTGGCCCAGACATTGATCGCAGGGATTGCGGACCACGCGCCCGGTGCCGCGGCAATGCGGGCAGGTCTGCTGCAGGGTGAAGAAGCCCTGCGACAGCCGCACCTGGCCGCTGCCATTGCAGGTGTCGCAGTTCACCGGCGCGCTGCCCTTGGCCGCTCCAGTGCCGCGGCAGACCTCGCATTCGACGAACTTGCTGACGTCGATCTCGACCGTGCGTCCGAACACCGCTTCGGCCAGGTCGAGCTCGATCTCGTAACGCAGATCGGCGCCGCGATACACCTGCGAGGCACCGCCGCGCCGCGCGCCGCCGAAGATGTCGCCAAACACGTCACCGAAAATATCGCTGAAGGCCTCCGCGCCGTGAGCGCCGGCGCCGCCAGCCGCGTTGCGGCTGGACTCGATCCCGGCATGCCCGTACTGGTCGTACACCGCGCGCTTCTGCGCGTCCGACAGCACCTCGTAGGCTTCCTTGGCTTCCTTGAACTTCTCTTCGGCTTCGTGATCGCCCGGATTGCGATCGGGGTGGAACTTCATCGCCAGGCGCCGATAGGCCTTTTTCATGTCGGCTTCGCTCGCGTTGCGAGCCACGTCGAGTACCTTGTAGTAATCGCGTTTGGCCATGAGTCCCTGTCGGTCTTCTATGTCAGATCAATTCAGGTGCGCACACACCAGCCCGGCGCTGCCAGGCGCCGGGCTGGTGTGTGCTTTGAGTCGCGAGTGAACGCCGGTCCCTGGCGCGGCTGACGCGCGGCCTTCAGGACGCGCGGCGACCCTTGTCGCGAACTTCCTCGAACTCGGCATCGACCACATTCTCGTCGGCTTTCGCCTGCGCGCCGGCGCCCGCCGCGCCGCCCGCTCCCGGGGCAGCTTCGGGGCCCGCGCCGGCCGTGCCGCCGCCAGCGGCCGCTCCGGCGTCCGGATGGCTCGCGGCATAAGCGCGCTGCGCAATGGCCGCCGATGCCTGACCGAGAATCTCGGTCTTCTTTTCGATGACCTCTTTATCGTCGGAGCCCAGCGCCGACTTCAGGTCGTTCATCGCCGCCTCCGCCTTGGCGCGCTCATCGGCGCTGACCTTGTCGCCCAGATCCTTGAGCGCCTTGTCGACCGAGTGAATCATGGCATCGGCGCGGTTACGCGTCTCGACCAGCTCACGGAACTGCCGATCCTCGGCCGCATGCGCCTCGGCGTCCTTGACCATGCGCTTGATCTCGTCGTCCGACAGCCCGCTGGAGGCGCGAATCACGATGCGCTGCTCCTTGCCGGTGGCCTTATCCTTCGCCGAAACATTCAAAATGCCATTAGCATCGATGTCGAACGTGACCTCGACCTGCGGCATGCCGCGCGGTGCCGGCGGGATATCGGTCAGGTCAAAGCGGCCGAGCGACTTGTTGTCGGCCCCGCGCTCGCGCTCGCCCTGCAGCACGTGGATCGTCACCGCGGTCTGGTTGTCGTCCGCGGTCGAGAACACGTTGGCTGCCTTGGTCGGGATCGTGGTGTTCTTCTCGATCAGCTTGGTCATCACGCCGCCCAGCGTCTCGATACCGAGCGACAGCGGAGTGACGTCGAGCAGCAGCACGTCCTTGACCTCGCCGGCCAGCACGCCGCCCTGCACTGCCGCGCCGACCGCGACCGCCTCATCCGGGTTGACGTCCTTGCGCGGCTCCTTGCCGAAGAAATCGCGCACGTATTTCTGCGCCAGCGGCATGCGGGTCTGGCCGCCGACCAGGATCACCTCGGCGACGTCCTTGGCCTCGAGGCCGGCATCCTTCAGGCACATGCGGCACGGGCCGATGGTCCTCTGCAGCAGGTCGTCCACCAGCGATTCGAGCTTGGCGCGCGTGAGCTTGACGTTCAGGTGCTTCGGACCGCTGGCATCGGCCGTGATGTACGGCAGGTTGACCTCGGTCTGCTGGCTCGACGACAGCTCGATCTTGGCTTTCTCCGACGCCTCTTTCAGGCGCTGCATCGCCAGCGGGTCGCGCCGCACGTCGACCCCGGATTCCTTCAGGAATTCATCGGCCAGAAAATTGATCACGCGGTGATCGAAGTCCTCGCCGCCGAGGAAGGTATCGCCGTTGGTCGCGAGCACTTCGAACTGGCGCTCGCCGTCGACTTCGGCAATCTCGATGATGGAGATATCGAAAGTACCGCCGCCCAGGTCATAGACCGCGATTTTGCGGTCCGCACCCTGCTTGTCCAGGCCATAGGCCAGGGCCGCCGCGGTGGGTTCATTGATGATGCGCTGCACGTTCAGGCCAGCGATGCGGCCGGCGTCCTTGGTCGCCTGGCGCTGCGAGTCGTTGAAATATGCCGGTACCGTGATCACCGCCTCGGTGACCGGTTCGCCCAGATAGTCCTCGGCGGTCTTCTTCATCTTCATCAGCACGCGCGCGGAAATCTCCGGCGGGGCCATTTTCTTGCCGCGCACTTCCACCCAGGCGTCGCCGTTGTCGGCCTTGACGATCTGGTAGGACACCATCTTGATGTCCTTCTGCACCACCTGGTCGTCGAACTTGCGGCCGATCAGGCGCTTTACCGCAAACAGGGTGTTCTGCGGATTGGTCACCGCCTGGCGCTTGGCCGACTGGCCGACCAGGACCTCATCGTCCTTGGTAAAGGCGACGATCGAGGGTGTCGTGCGATCGCCCTCGCTGTTCTCGATCACGCGCGGCTTGCCGCCTTCCATGATCGCCACGCACGAATTCGTCGTGCCCAGATCGATGCCGATTACCTTACTCATTGCTCGCACTCCACCGGTTCAGTTTCATGATGCACTAGCTTGGGACCAGTGCCTTGGTTTTCAACCGTTCTCGTCCGTTACCGCCCGCCGCCTAGCCCCCCGCGGCCTTGGCCACGATGACTCGCGCCGGCCGCAGCAGCCGGCCCTTGAGCTCATAGCCGGGCTGCACCACCTGCAGCACCGTGTTCGGCTGCGCCGCACCCGACTCCTGCATCAGTACCGCTTCGTGCACACTGGGGTCGAATCGCTGACCGGCCGGATCGAGCTGTTTGACGGAGAACTTCTCGAACGTTCGGTCGAGCAGTTTCAGCGTGGCTTCCTGCCCTTCCAGCAGCGTGCGCGCGTCAGCGGTGGCGCCGTTACGCACGCCCAGCGCAAGGCCGTCGCGTACCGCGAGCAGCTCGGCCGCCAGGCCCTCGATGGCATAGCGGTGCGCGCTTTCGATATCACGCTGTGCGCGCTTGCGGACATTGTCCAGTTCAGCCGCGGCGCGCAGGTACAGATCGCGCTGCGTACGGCCGTTTTCCTCGGCCGCGGCCAGCGCCTGGCGCAGCGCATCGAGCTCGGCCGGGCTGCCGGCTTCGATACCGTTGTCGGCAGCACCCGCAGGCGTAGCCTCGGGCGAGTTGCTCGAAGAATCTTCCCGGCTTGCCTCGGCCACGCTAAATGCCTTTTAAAACAATCTGTTGAGAACGATAATTAAGGAACTTCTTGCTACCACCATGGTCGCTACTGCCTATATGGCGCTCAACGGCGCGAATTCAAGGCCGAGCTGAGAACTTTCGCCGTCAGATCGACGATCGGAATGATGCGCTCATAGGCCATGCGCGTGGGACCGATCACGCCCAGCACACCGACCACGCCCTTGGCGGAACTGTAAGGCGCCGTCACCACGCTGTAGTCGTCCAGGATGTGATAGCCCGACTCATGGCCGATGAAAATCTGCACCCCCTCGGCACGCAGGCTCTGGTCCAGCAGGTGCAGGATGTCGCGCTTCTCATTGAAGGCCTCGAACAGCCGCTTGAGCTTATCGACATTCGACGGCCCGGCGAAGCCCATCAGGTTGGTTTCGCCCGCAATCAGGTATTCGATGTCCTCGGCGGCGCTGCCCTGCTCGAACAGGCGCTGTGCCATCGAGATGGCGTCGAGCATCACCTGATTGAGGTTCTCGTGCGTCTCCTTGAGCTGGCGCACCAGCTCCTGGTGGATCTGCGGCAGCGTGCGGCCGATGCAGTGCTCATTGAGAAAGCTCGCGGCGCGGCGCAGCTCTTCGGCCGAGTAGTGGCGGTCGAGCTGGATGATGCGGTTCTGCACCTCGCGGTCGTCGAACACCAGCACCACCAGCACGCGGTTCTCCGACAGCGCCAGGAACTCGATCTGCGTCAGCGACGCCGCCTGCGCCAGTGGCAGCGTCACGACACCGGCCAGATGGGTAATGTTCGACAGCAGCTGCGAGGCGGCTGCAACCAGCGACTTGGAGCTGTCGGCCGGCATATCGAGCTGTCGGCGGATCTCCTCCAGGCTCAGATCGTCGGTGGTGAGCTGGGCCCGCAGCAAAGAATCGACGAAGAACCGATAGGCCTTATCGGTCGGCACGCGCCCGGCTGAAGTGTGCGGCGAGCTGACGAAACCCAGCTCCTCCAGATCGGACATCACGTTGCGCACCGTAGCCGAACTCAGGGCCAGCCCCGACTCGCGCGACAGCGTGCGCGAGCCCACCGGCTCGCCGTCGCGGATGTAGCTCTGCACCAGCACCCGCAGCAGACGCTGCGCGCGTTCGTTCAATACATCGTCTTTGTTTTCCGGTGCCATCTTCTGAACTACTGAGCTAACCAGCCGCCCCCGGCGCCGTCAAGCGCATGCTGACCCGGGCCAACACCCCAATTCAGGTCAAATATGCCGCGCGTTGGCCGTCGCAGCCGGGCCATGCTACAACAGCGAGCGATTGAAAGGCCCGAACCCAAACATGCATCAGCCGATACGTACTTGCGCACTGGTCGGCAAGTTTCAGGATCCACGGGTCACCGAATGCGCCGAGGCGCTGGTCCCGGAGCTGCTGGCGCGGCAGTTGACGGTATTGGCGCCGCAAGACGCCACGGGCAGCAGGGTTCCGGCCGGCGTCACCCTCACGCCGTTGCCACAACTGATCGAGCGTACCGATCTGATCATCGCGATCGGCGGTGACGGCACACTGCTGTACGCGGCGGGGCTGGTGGCCGGACATGAGATTCCACTGCTCGGCATCAATCGCGGCCGCCTCGGCTTCCTGACCGACGTACTGCCGCAGGACATGGTGGGCTGTGTGACGGCAGTGCTCGCCGGCAACTACGAGGCCGATCGGCGCGCGCTGTTGCGGGCGCGACTGATCTCCCCGGAGGGCGCCGAGGTACTCGGTTTCGCGCTCAACGATGTGGTGTTTAATCGGCTCGAGTCCGGCCGCATGCTGGACTTTGAGACCCACATCGACGGTCGTTATGTCAATTCCCATGGCGGTGACGGGATGGTAGTGGCCACTGCCACCGGCTCGACCGCCTACGCCCTGTCCTGCGGCGGTCCAATCGTTGATCCGCGACTCAATGTACTGGTCGTGGCTCCGATCTGCCCGCACACGCTGTCGGACCGGCCGATCCTCGTGCCCGGTGATTCGCGCATCGACATCCAACTGAGCGGCCACAGCGGTGCCGGTGCCCAGGTCACCTGCGATGCCAGCCTGCTCGGCGAGCTCAAGGCGGGCGGGCGGCTTGAGATTGCCCCGGCCGGCCGCGCCATCACGCTGCTGCATCCACCGGGCTACGATTACTTCCGGCTGTTGCGCTCGAAACTTCACTGGGGCCTGGGCGGACTGGCCCACGAGCGCTGAATTCATGCTGCGCCATCTGCAGATCCGCGACTTTGCCATCATCGATGCGGTCGAGCTCGATTTCAGCTCCGGCCTGACGGTGCTGACCGGCGAGACCGGCGCCGGCAAGTCGATCATTGTCGATGCGCTGGAACTGCTGTGCGGCAGCCGCGCCGGTGCCGATGTGGTGCGTGCCGGCGCCGAGCGTGCCGATATCACTGCCACGGTGGATATCACCGCCACCGCCGGGGAGCTGCGCCACATTCTGGGCGAGCAGTCCATCGACAGCAGCGGCGAGCTGCTGTTGCGGCGGGTGGTCGGCAGCGACGGCCGCAGCCGCGCCTGGCTCAACGGCCAGGCGGTACCGCTACAGGTGCTGGCCGGTGTCACCGGGCTGCTGTTCGAGATCCATGGCCAGCACGAATTCCAGTCGCTGGTGCGCCCGGCGACGCAACGCGGCCTGGTGGACGCCTATGGCCGGCTCGAATCACTGGCCGCGCAGGTACGCACCGCCCACAGCGTCTGGCTGGCGCTGCTGAACCGCAGTATCGAGCTCGACAGCGCCGCCAGTGAGCGCAGCTCGCGACTGGATCTGCTGCGTCACCAGCTGCACGAGATCGAAGCACTGCAACTCAAGCCGGGCGAGATCGCCGAACTAAAAGATGAGCACGGCCGGCTCGCCAATCGCGGCCGACTGATCGAGGCCGCCCGCGGCGCGCTCGAATGCCTGTACGAAGCGGAAGGCGCGACCGCGCATACGCTGATCGCCAGATCGATCGCCGCCCTGCGCCAGGCCAGCACCGTGGACACGCAGCTCGCGCCGCTCAGCGCGTTGCTCGAGGAGGCGGCGATCCGCGTCAAGGACGCAGGCCACTCGTTGCTGCAGTATCTGGATGCGCTCGAACTGGATCCGCAGCGCGCCGACGCCATCGAGCGCCGGCTCGCGGCGGTGGAGGAGCTGGCGCGCAAACATCGGGTGAATCCGGAGGCGCTGGCGGACCGGCAGGCAGAGATGAGCACGCAGCTCGCCGGGCTCGAGAATGCGGCCGCCGATCTCGGCGCGGTGCGCCTGCAGCTTGCGACGGCGACCGCCAATTTCCAGGAACTCGCAGGGCAGCTGTCCGGACGGCGCACCGCGGCGGCACGCGCTCTGGCCAAGGAGATCTCCGCGCGCATGCAGGAGCTGGGGATGGGCGGCGGGCGCTTCCTGATCGACGTAGTGGCCGCGGAATCCGCCGAGCCGGCGCCGCACGGCTTCGATCGGGTCGAATTCCGCGTCAGCACCAATCCCGGCCAGCCGCCGCGAGCGATCTCCAAGGTCGCTTCCGGCGGCGAGCTGGCCCGGCTGTCGCTGGCGGTGCAGGTATCGTGCGCCGGCAGCGCGGCCTCCTGCATGGTGTTTGACGAAGTGGACAATGGCATCGGCGGTGCGGTCGCCGAGATCGTCGGACGCGAACTACGGCAGCTCGGCGAGCATTCGCAGGTACTGTGCGTTACCCATCTGCCGCAGGTCGCGGCTCAGGGGCACCAGCATCTGCGGGTAGCCAAGCTCACCGATGGCCGCAGCACGCGCACCAGTGTCGCAGCCTTGAGTCCCGAGGAGCGCGTGGACGAACTCGCCCGCATGCTCGGTGGGGTCGAGATCACCCCGCGGGCCCGCGCCCACGCCAATGAGATGCTGGCCGCCGTCGCCAGTGCGGCCGCCATGCCCGCGAGCGCGACCGCAAGCGACGCTGCAAGCGGCAATCAGAGCGGTGATAGCGGGCTCAGCGCCGGCACCGGCGGGCGGCGCCCGGCGCGGCCGCGCCCGGCGCGCGGCTGACTTGCCAGCCCCGACAGCATCAATTCCGGCCGCTGCGGCCGGTCAGGCCTCCCTGGCGATGCGAGTCAGATGACGCGTTTGACCCGACCCTGCTTGCGCGCCGGGCAATCGGGTCGCTGGCAGCGCCCGTAAAGCACCAGCGAGTGCTCTTCAATCAGGTAGCCCAGGCGCTTGGCGATGGCATTTTGTCGGGTCTCGATTTCCGGATCGACGAACTCTTCCACCGTGCCGCAGTCCATACAGACGATATGGTCGTGATGGGTACCGTGGTTGATCTCGAATACCGCCATTCCGTCCTCAAAATGATGCCGGCTCACCAGGCCGGCCCCCTCGAACTGGGTCAGCACCCGATACACCGTGGCCAGGCCGATGTCCTCGCTGGAGTCGAGCAGTTTCTTGTAGATTTCTTCGGCCGACATGTGCCGCGTCGTGCTGTGCTCGAGGATCTCGAGTATCTTCAGCCGCGGCAGTGTCACCTTAAGCCCGGCCTTGCGTAGATCTTTGCCTTCCACGATGCACCTCGATGTCCGCCCAGCAAGCCGCCGGCGACGCTGATTGCGGACGATACGGTATGATGGACCCATGAGAATTATCACACTATTTGTCGCCGTCTGGGCCTTGAGCGGCTGCGTTTATCGCATGGCGATCCAGCAGGGCAATTATCTTGATCCGGCGGCGATTGCGCAGGTCAAGGTCGGCATGACGCATAGCCAGGTGCACTATCTGCTGGGAACACCGATGGTGCCCGGCGGATTCGATGACTCGCGCTGGGATTACGATTATTACCTCAAGATGCGCCGGCTGCAGAACCCGCGCCGCGGCCATGTGGTGGTCTATTTCCAGAATAACCTGGTGGCCCGCGTCGACAGCGACGTCACGAGCGCGCCGCTCTCCACCTTCAGCTCCAAGGGTGTCGCGGCGCCCGAGCCGCACAACGCCCGCTACTGAGTCGGCTCAGGTGTCGGCTCGGATCCGCCAGCTACGCGTCAGCCACGGCGCGGCGCGCGCTGTGCCTGCGCTGCGCGCGCCCTGCGCTTCGCCCGCGGATCAACCTTGAGCGGGCGGTACAGCTCGATGCGATCGCCGTGCACCGGAATGTGCGTGCGGGAATACACCCGGCCATAGATGCCGGTGGCCGCGCGCTCCCAGTCGGCTGCGCTGTCGCCAAGCACGCGCCTCGCGCCACTCAATGCCACCGCAATAGTGGCGTCATCGGGCAGATCAAGCTCGCACAGCAGGATGCCGGCCGGTGTGTCGCAGGCGACGCTGCAGCGCTTCGGCACGACCGCTGCTGCCGTCAGTCGGCCGGCAGCTGCTGCGCACGGGCGGCAAACGCACGTACCAGCGAGCCGGCGGTTTCTTCAAACAGCGGCTCGAACAGCATTGACTTCAGTGCGTTGGAGAATTCGAAGCGCAGCGCGAACTCTATGCGGCAGCCATTGCTCGCCACCGGCGTAAAGCTCCAGTGGCCCTCAAGTATCCGAAACGGCCCCTGCACCAGATGCATATGCACGCTGCGTCCCGGATCGAGAACGTTGCGGGTGGTGAATTCGGTGCGTAACACACCACGGCGCACCGCCAACCGCGCGAGCATCTGATTGTCGCCGCGCTCGAGTACCTGCGCCGCGGTGCAGCCGGGAACGAACTCCGGATAGCGCTCGACCTGCTCGACCAGCCGGTACAGCAACGCCGGCGGCCGGGCCACCAGCGCCGATCGGATCATGTCTCGCATCGATCAAGTGTCGCTTAGGCGGGTATGCGACTCAAGCTTAAGTACAATGACGGCATGCCCAAGGCGGAAGTCACCGAGCGCGTCATCGCCGAGAATCGGCGTGCGCGCTATGACTATTTCATCGAGGAGCGGATCGAGGCCGGCCTGGCGCTGGAGGGCTGGGAGGTCAAGTCGATGCGCGCCGGCAAGGCGCAGCTGGCGGAGGCCTATGTCTACATCCGTGGCAGCGAAGCCTTCCTGATCGGTGCTCATTTGTCGCCGCTGCGTACCGCGTCGACACACAAGGTCGCCGATCCGGTCAGAACGCGCAAACTGCTGCTGCATCGAAATGAGCTCGACCGACTGATCGGCGCCACAGAGCGCAAGGGCTACACCATCGTGCCGCTGGAGCTGTACTGGAAGAATGGCCGCGCCAAGCTGCAGATCGGGCTCGCCAAAGGCAAGAAGCAGCATGACAAGCGCGCCACCCAGAAGGAACGCGACTGGGTGCGCGATCGCGCGCGGCTGATGCGGCGCGGTTGAATCCGCGCCGCCACGCCGGTGCGGCGAGCTCGCCGCGTGCCGATCAGCTCGATTGGCTCGAGGCGGCCCAGATATTCAGATCCCCGTCGACCGCGTACTGGTCGATGCTCTGCAGTTCATCGGCGCTGAACTTGAGGTTCTGCAGCGCGCCCAGGCACTCCTTGATCTGCGACCAGCTACTGGCGCCGATCAGCGCGCTGGTGATCGCAGGCTTTCTGAGCACCCACGCCAGCGCCATCTGCGCCAGCGTCTGTCCGCGCTGAGCCGCGATTCGGTTCAGCGCGCGCACCTTATCGAGGTTGTGTTCGCTGAGCATCGCCTTGCGAAACGAACCGTCCCGGCTGGCACGGGAAGTATCGGGGACGCCGTTCAGATATTTGGTCGTGAGCAGGCCCTGCGCCAGCGGCGAGAATGCGATGCAACCGATGCCTTCCTGCTCGAGCACTTCCAGCAAGCCATGTTCCACCCAGCGGTTGAGCATCGAATAGGACGGCTGATGAATCAGGCATGGGATCTTGAGTTGCCGCAGGATGTCCGCGGCCTCGCGCGTCTTGTTGGGTCCATAGGACGAAATACCGACGTACAGCGCCCGGCCGCTGCGCACCGCGGTCTCGAGAGCCGACATGGTTTCCTCCAGCGGCGTGTCCGGGTCGTAGCGATGCGAGTAGAAGATATCCACGTAGTCCAGACCCATGCGCTTCAGACTCTGATCCAGACTTGCCAGCAGGTACTTGCGCGAACCCCATTCCCCGTACGGGCCGGGCCACATGTCGTAGCCGGCCTTGGTCGACACGATGAGCTCATCGCGATGCGCGGTGAGCTCGGTGGCCAGGATACGGCCAAAGTTTTCCTCCGCCGATCCGTAGGGCGGCCCGTAGTTGTTGGCCAGGTCGAAATGCGTGACACCGTCGTCGAACGACTTGAGCACCATGTCGCGCGCGTTCTCGTAGGGCGTGCTGCCGCCAAAGTTCTGCCACAGCCCAAGGCAGATGCGCGGCAATTTCACACCGCTGCGGCCGCAGCGTTCGTAGGACATGCGTTGGTATCGATCGGCGGCGGCAATATACATCGACAATCCTTTCGACCTGATCGGTTGAGCGAGCCTTGGAAATTATACGAAAGTCGGCGCAAATCCCATTCTGCGGACCGCGTCCTCAGGTCGCCGGCACACAGTGCTATACTCGCCCTGTTCCGAAGGGGGCGACCGGTTTCGACGTGGGTTGCGAACCTTCAGGGGCGTGCCGAGGTGCAGTGGCCCTCGTTAAACACTGCTGCAAACTCTAGTTGCCAACGACGACAACTACGCTCTAGCTGCCTAAACGCAGCTGA
>DATAJH010000127.1:0-16555 GCA_036262215.1 Steroidobacteraceae bacterium | reverse complement strand
GCCCCTGCACCTCGCGCGCCACGGCGTTGACCGACTCCCAGTCGCCGCGCGATGCAGCCGGAAATCCCGCCTCGATCACGTCCACGCCCAGGTCCGCCAGCGCACGCGCGACCCGCAGCTTCTCCGGCTGCGTCATGCTGCAGCCCGGTGCCTGCTCGCCATCGCGCAGGGTGGTGTCGAAGATCAGGACGTGGTCGGCACTCGGTGTCATGACGCTCTCTCCGTAAATCCTTCCAGTTCAGCGCGTATCCTTCAGCCACGGCATGCGTTCGCGTAGTTTCGCGCCCACCTTCTCGATCGGGTGGCGCAGGTCCTGCTTCAGCAGCCGCTGGTAGTTCTTCGCGCCGCTCTGGTGTTCCCCGATCCACTGGCGGGCGAACTTGCCGCTCTGGATCTCCTTCAGGATCTTGCGCATCTCCTTGCGGGTGCGCTCGTTGACCACGCGCGGCCCGCGCGTCAGGTCGCCGTACTTCGCGGTATCGCTGATGTAGCGGTGCATCTTGGCCAGTCCGCCTTCGTGCAGCAGATCGACAATCAGCTTCAGTTCGTGCAGCACTTCGTAATAGGCGACCTCGGGCTGGTAGCCCGCTTCCACCAGCGTCTCATAGCCGGCCACCACCAGTTCGGTCGCCCCGCCGCACAGCACCGCCTGCTCGCCGAACAGGTCGGTCTCGGTCTCTTCGGCAAAGCTGGTCGCGACCACACCGCCGCGCGTGCCGCCGATGCCGTCGGCATAGGCCAGCGCCTTGGCGTGCGCCTTGCCGGTCGCATCCTGCGACACTGCGATCAGGCACGGCACACCGCGGCCCTGCTGGTATTGCCGCCGCACCAGACTGCCCGGGCCCTTGGGGGCGATCAGCACCACATCCAGGTCCTTGCGCGGCTTGATCTGCCTGAAGTGCACGTTGAAGCCGTGCGCAAACAGCAGCGTCGCACCCGGCTTGAGCGATGATTTGATGCTGCTGTAAAGCCCCGCCTGGGCCATGTCGGGCACCAGCATCGCCACCAGGTCGGCGCCAGCGACGGCCGCGATCGGTTCGGCCACCGCCAGCCCGTCGCGCTTGGCCTGCTTCCAGCTGTTACCGGCCTTGCGCACCCCGACCACGACATTGAAGCCGCTGTCCTTGAGATTCAGCGCGTGGGCACGCCCCTGGCTGCCGTAGCCGAGCACGGCAATGCGTGCGCCCTTGAGCGCCTTCTTGTCTACTTGTTTCCTCGAATACAGCTGAATCATTCAAAACTCCAAGGTGGATAAACAAAAAACCCCGCATCGGCGGCCGGTGCGGGGTTTCGGTGTATGTTCGTTTCCTGGTTCTAGAAACGTTGGCAGCACCTGCCCCGACCGCTCTTGACGAGCAGCAGGTCTACCGACAGTAGGACAATGGGCGATGTCTGCATGGTTCGTTGCCAAAATGCCTCAAGCGCAGCGCCTGATATCAGCACAACGATCTATTACTGTCAATTTCGCTAAGCTCACCGCATGCAGACCTTGTTGCCCAGCGACAGCACCGTGGCCAGCCTGCCGCTGTGGCTGGCCACTGACGCCAGTATTGCTGCGCTGCTGCAGTCGCTGTCCCCGTCCCAGGCCGCCTGGGCGCGTGCACAAGGCTATGCTGCGGAGCGCCACCGGCTGCTGCTGCTGCCCGCCGCCGACGGCGGGCTGGCCGGCGCGCTCTGGGGCCTTGGGGCGGCGCGCACCGCCGATGAACTCTCGCTCTGGGACGCCGCACCGCTGCCGGAACGATTGCCGGCGGGCAATTTTCGCATCGCCAGCGCGCTGGTGGCACAGTCCGCCACCCAATTCGCGCTCGGCTGGCTGCTCGGCAGCTACCGCCTGAGCCGCTATCGCGCCAGCGCACCGAAGCCGCCGCCAGGCAATGCGCTGATCGCACCGCCGGGCGCGGATGCCGCCTATGCCCAGGCGGCGGCGCAGGCCGTGGGCTTCGGCCGCGACCTGATCAATGCTCCGGCGAATCAATTCGGTCCCGAGGAGCTGGCCACCGCCGCGCTCGCACTGTGTGAGCGCTATGCGGGCGCAAGCCAGGTGCACAGCGGCGAATCGCTGGCGCAGGCCTATCCGCTGATCGCCGCGGTCGGGGCCGGCAGCGCCCGCGCGCCGCGCCTGATCGACTGCCGCTGGCGCCGGCCCGGCGCGCCACGGGTGACGCTGGTGGGCAAGGGGGTGTGCTTCGACAGCGGCGGACTGGATCTGAAGCCCTCGGCATCCATGCTGCTGATGAAAAAGGATATGGGAGGTGCGGCTTGCGCGCTGGCCCTGGCGCAGCTGCTGCTCGAGCTGGCCGCCCCGATCGAACTGCGGGTGTTGATCCCTGCGGTTGAGAATAGTGTCGGCGGCAGCGCCTATCGGCCGGGCGATGTGTGGCGTTCGCGCAAGGGCCTCACGGTGGAGATCGGTAACACTGACGCGGAAGGCCGGCTGGTGCTGGCCGATGCGCTGGCGGACGCCGACGATGAAAAGCCGGATCTGCTGATCGACCTGGCGACCCTGACCGGCGCCGCGCGCACCGCGCTCGGGCCGGATCTGCCCGCGGTGTTCAGCCCCAATGACGAGCTGACGCTGCAACTGACCGAGCTGGGGCGCGCGCACTCGGATCCGGTGTGGCCGCTGCCGCTGTGGTGCGGCTACGACGATGAGCTCAGCAGCCGGATAGCCGACCTTAACAATGTGTCGGCATCGCCGTTTGCCGGGGCCGTCATCGCGGCGCTGTTCCTCAAGCGCTTTGTCACCGCCACGGCTAACTGGTTGCACATTGACCTGTACGCCTGGAATCCCAAGGATCGTCCCGGACGGCCGCTGGGCGCCGAGGCGCAGTGCGTGCGTGCGCTCTACCAGCTGATCCGCCGCCGCTACGGCTAGCGCGCAACCGCTACTCTTCGTTGGAGGCAATCGATGGTCAGACCGAATAAGAACAATGCAGCGGGCAAGTCGCCGCGCAAGTCCGCTCCCGACCCGCGCGGCTACTCGCGCCTGGTGGTGGACGGCGTCAAGCAGTCGCCCTCGCGAGCGATGCTGCGCGCGGTCGGGTTCAAGGACGAGGATTTCCTCAGGCCGCAGATAGGCATCGCCTCGACCTGGGCCGACCTGACGCCCTGCAACGTGCATATCGGCCAGCTGGCGCGCGAGGCGGCGGCGGGCGCCGATGCCGCCGGTGGCAAGAGCGTGCTGTTCAACACCATCACGGTTTCGGACGGCATCTCCATGGGGTCCCCCGGCATGCGCTATTCGCTGGTGTCGCGTGAAGTCATCGCCGATTCGATCGAGACCGTGGCCGGTGCGGAAGGCTTCGATGGTCTGGTCGCGATCGGCGGCTGCGACAAGAATATGCCGGGCTGCGCGATGGCGATCGCACGGCTCAATCGACCGGCGGTGTTCGTCTATGGCGGCACCATTCTTCCGGGCGCGCAGCGGCGCGATATCGTCTCGGTGTTCGAAGCGGTCGGCGCACGCGCTGCTGGCACAATCAGTGATGCGCAGCTGCTGGAAGTCGAGCGCAGCGCCATTCCGGGACCGGGCAGCTGCGGCGGCATGTACACCGCCAACACCATGGCCTCGGCAATCGAGGCTCTGGGCTTGAGCCTGCCGGGCAGCTCGGCTCAGGATGCGGTCGGTCAGCCCAAGCATGATGATTGCCGGCGCGCCGGGGCCGCCGTGGTGGAGCTGCTGCACCAGGGCATTCGCCCCAGCGATATCCTTACACGCCACGCGTTCGAGAATGCGATCACGACGGTGATCGCGCTCGGCGGTTCGACCAATGCGGTGTTACATCTGCTGGCGATCGCGCAGGCGGCGCGCGTGCGGCTGCGGCTGGATGATTTCACCCGCATCGGCCGGCACGTACCGGTGCTGGCCGATCTGCGACCGAGCGGCTACTACCTGATGTCTGAACTGGTGGCGATCGGAGGCATCCAGCCGTTGATGCGGCGTCTGCTCGAGGCCGGGCTGCTGCACGGAGAATGTCTGACGGTGACCGGCCATACCATGGCCCAGAACCTGCAGGGAGTGGCCGACTATCCAGCGTCGCAGGACATCGTGCGAGACATTTCAAATCCGATAAAGAAAGACAGCCATCTCGTTGTTCTCTATGGAAACGTGGCCCCGGAAGGCGCCGTTGCCAAGATCACGGGCAAAGAGGGCCTGCGCTTTAGCGGACCGGCGCGCATCTACGACGGCGAGGAGGCGGCTACGGCTGCCATTCTGGGCGACAGGGTGCGTGCCGGCGACGTGATCATCATCAGATATGAAGGGCCCAAAGGCGGCCCTGGCATGCGCGAAATGCTCAGTCCGACCGGTGCCCTGACCGGACGCGGACTGGGGAGCAAGGTGGCACTGATTACCGATGGACGCTTTTCGGGCGGCAGTCATGGATTCGTCGTCGGCCACGTCTGCCCCGAGGCGGCGGCGGGCGGACCACTGGCGTTGCTTCGCAATGGGGACCGAATCACGATCGATGCACAGCGTCGGCGCATCGAGGTCGATCTGTCCGCCGCGGAACTCAAGCGGCGTCGCACCGCCTGGAAGCCGCGACGCCCCTATGCGACCCATGGAGTACTGGCCAAATATGCCCGAGTGGTCAGCAGCGCCTCGCAAGGCGCGGTGACCGATCTGCCCGATGCAAATTCCAGATTCAATTAGAGCGACGGCTATGTACAAGTCAATGGCGGCCTGAAGGGTTGTAACGGGTGCCACGAGCAGTTAAAGTTCTTGCGCTTGTGTCGGTCCTAACACGCGTTCGGAAGTTACGGGGCGGCGTGACCCCAGGCGCTCCTGAACGAGTGTATCTGTGCGATCGGGCAGATTGATCGACCTGGTAACGCATGGGGAGGGCAGCGCCGCTGCAGAGCAGTCCGCTAGCAGGGGCTCGATGGCAGCGGGCGCATTAAACGCTTTTAGGCCGGGGTACCGACGCAACATCAGTATGAAAAGACCTTCGGTTGACACACGGTTCCGGCGCACGGCCCATCCTTCGTCCTAAGACTCATCGAAGACCAAACGCCATACCACTATGAGTTATTACCCAACGGATTCCGGTCACATGTCGCGGCGCTTGGTTGCCTTCCTGGCGATCATCGCGGTGCACGCCCTGGTGATCTGGGCGTTCATCAGCGGCTTCGCCAATCAAGGCGCGCGCTACGTACAGACGATTCTCGAGACCAACATCATTCAGACCGAGAAGCCCAAGGACCTGCCGCCGCCGCCGCCGCCGGTGGACCTCAAGGAGCGGCCGCCGGTGCAGATGATTGCGCCGGACATCAATATCACCATACCGGTGGAGGCGCCGCCGCCGCCGATCACCAATGTGACGACCCAGGCGGCGCCGCCGCCGCCGCGCGCGATCGTGCCCGGCACCCCGGTAAAGCCGACCTTTGTGCCCGACGTCCAGGATTATTATCCGGAAGTCTCGCGCCGCAACGGCGAGGAGGGTCGCGCGACCGTCAAAGTCTGCGTCAATGTCACCGGCAAGATTGACTCGGTTGAGATAGCAAACAGTAGCGGTCATCCGCTGCTGGACGAGGCCGCGCTCAAGGTCGCGAAGGCCTTTCGCTTCAAGCCCGCAACGTCGGAAGGCAAACCGGTTGTCAGTTGTCCGACATTGCCGGTGAAGTTCGAGCTTCACGCCGGCACTTGACGGGCGGCCAGGGTCTGTTATCGGGATGGATGATTAGTTCGAAGGGCATAGTTTCAGGTCGCCGGGTTCGCGCCGGGCGTAAAGGATGTAAACGAGGAAAATTATGGATACCGCAGCAGTCGCAGCAGCAGCAACAAGCACCGCAAACCCCTACGGCCTGATCCCGCTATGGGTCAACGGCAACGTCGTCAGCCGTGGAACCTTAACGGTCCTGGTGATCATGTCCCTGGGTTCGTGGTTCATCATGTTCACCAAGCTTTGGGACCAACGCGCCCTCAAGCGCTCGGGCAAGATCGTCGAGAAGCAGTTCTGGACTGCGCCATCGGTCAAGGATGGCGTCGAGCGCCTGAAAAAGGGTGACGAATATCGCTTCATCGCCGAGAGCGGGCTGCGAGCAGCCTCGCACCACGAAGGGCGCCTGACCGACCGTATCGATCTGCATGAGTGGATCACGATGGCGCTGCAGCGATCGGTGGACGCAGTCAACAGCCAGATCTCCGGTGGCCTGACGTTCCTGGCAACCGTCGGCTCGGTGGCACCGTTCGTCGGCCTGTTCGGCACCGTCATGGGCATTTTGAACGCGCTGATTGCCATCGGCATCGCCGGTCAGGCGAGCATCGACCGCGTCGCCGGCCCGGTCGGTGAAGCTCTGATCATGACGGCCATCGGCCTGTTCGTCGCGGTGCCGGCGGTGCTCGGCTACAACTGGCTGCTGCGTCGTAACAAGCTGATCCAGGACGATGTGCGCAATTTCGCCAGCGATCTGCATGCCTATCTGGTCAGCGGCGCGCGCGTCGCGGCCTGATCGGCGCCGACCTTCGAACCCACATTCCGGGAGCTCGCAGTTATGGCAATGAGCATGCAATCGGGCGGCGGTGATGATCGCGGCATCATGTCGGAAATCAATACCACGCCGCTGGTCGACATCATGCTGGTGCTGTTGATCATCTTTCTGATCACCATTCCGGTGATCACCAAGAACGTAGCGGTGTCTGTGCCGAAAGCGGTCAATATCCCGACCCAGACCAAGCCGGAAAACATCACTATTTCGGTGACCAGCGACGGCGAAGTCTACTGGGGCCAGCTGCACGTGCCCGACATGAAACTGCTGGTGGACAAGATCGAACGCGAAGCCGTCAAGGTGCCGCAGCCGGAGATCCACATCCGTGCCGACGCCAACACCGACTACAAGAACGTCGGCAAGGTGATCGCGGCCATCAACCGCGGCGGGGTCATCAAAGTCGGTTTCATCACCGAGCCCGATCACGGCGTGCGCGGCGCACGCTGAGCCAGGAGTCGAACCATGTCGATGAGTGTAGGAAGTGGCGAAGGCAGCGTGATGTGCGACATCAACACCACGCCGTTGATCGACGTGATGCTGGTGCTGCTGGTGACGCTGATTCTGTCACTGCCGATCATGACGCATGCGGTCAAGCTGGACATGCCGCCGCCGAACCCGAATCAGCCGCCGCCGCCGGTGCAGCCCGAAATCATCAATCTCGACATCTATTACGACGGTACCATTTCATGGAATGGCGGCACCATTCCCTCGCTCGCTGAACTCGAACAGCAGTTCCAGGTGGCGGCGGCCAAGGATCCGCAGCCGGAACTTCACCTTGCGCCCGACAGTCATGTGAAGTACGACGTGGTGGCCAAGGTACTGGCCGCGGCGCAGCGCAACCACATGGAAAAGATCGGATTCGTCAATACCAGTCAGTTCGTCGAGGATTGAACTTTAGTCAGCACGGCGCCGACCGGTTGCGGCAGCTTCGCGTGTCGACCGTCGGGCCAACACCAGGTATCAATATCCGGGAGGCGCGGTAGGGGTCGGACGACAGCATTGCGTCGTCGTGCCGAAAATGAGCGCAGCAACCGCCAAGGAGCACCATGAGGATTCGCCCGAATTTCGTCGCTCTGGTCGCCTCGATCTGCACCAGTGCATGGCTGTGCGGCGCAGCGATAGCGGCGGATCAGCCGCCCGCCGGTCCCCAGGTGAGCAAGACCGTTGCCAAGCCGCTCAAGGCCGCCCAGGAGGCGCTGGCGGCGAAGAAGCTCGACGAGGCGCTGGCGCATGTGCGCGAAGCGCAGGGCGCGGCGGGCGAGAAGACCGCGTACGACAACTATGTCATGAACATCATGCTGTTCCAGATCTACCAGCAGAAGCAGGACATGGGCGATGCCATTCCGGTGCTGCAGCAGGCCGCGCAATCGCAATACGCCACCGCGGACCAGCAGAAACTGTGGCTGAAGAACATCGCGCTGTATTACTTCCAGCAGAAAGACTACGCCAAGGCGCTGGACGTCGCGGACCAGGCGGTCAAGCACGGCGTGAATGACCTCGATACCCTCGGCCTGATCGCCAAGAGCCAGTACCTTACCGGCAAATACAAGGACGCCGCGACGACGATGCAGGACATCGTCAGCAAGCAGGATAAGCCCGATGAGGAATCCCTGAAGCTGCTGTGGCAGTTCGACCTGAAAGCCAACGACGACGCCGGCGCCGCCAGGGCGGTGGAAAAGCTGGTGACGTATTACCCCAAGCCCGAGTACTGGGCCAATGCGCTGGCCCCGCTAGTGCGCATGGATATCAAGGACGCGCACCTGCAGCTCAATGTATACCGGCTGATGAACGATGTCGGTGTACTCAGGCTGCCGTCCGACTATGCGGAAATGGCTGAGATCGCCCTGGATGCGGGTTATCCGGGCGAGACCCAGTCGACACTGCAGCAGGCGTTCGCCAAGAACGTGTTTGTCGAGCAGCGCGACAAGGATCGCTACCAGCATCTGCTCGAAGGCGCCAAGCAGCGGGCGGCCAGCGATCAGGCGCAGCTCAGCAGCGTCGAGCACACCGCAGAGGGGGCGCCCAATGGCGATCCGCTGGTGCAGCTGGGGGCGGCCTACATCAGCTACGGCCAGAACGACAAGGCGGTCGCGGCCATCACCAAGGGCATTGCCAAGGGCGGCCTGAAGAGCCCGGACGAGGCAAATCTGTTGCTCGGCATTGCGCAGCTGCGGCAGAGGAATAACGCCGCAGCCCAGCAGGCCTTCGACAAGGTGGCCAGTTCGAGCAACAACGGCTACGCACGGCTGGGTAAACTGTGGGCGCTGCGCGCGCACAGCGCCTGAGCGTCAATACAACCTCAAGGAGTTCCTGGGCCATGACCATTAAAGCCGGCGAGCGCATGCCTGAGGGCAAGTTCAAGACCATGGGCGACAAGGGCCCGAAGGACCTCAGCACAGCCGAGCTGTTCGGCGGCAAGCGCGTCGTGCTGTTTTCGGTGCCGGGCGCCTTTACGCCGACCTGCGACGCCAAGCACCTGCCCGGCTATCTTGGGCTGGCCGATCAGCTGCGCGCCAAGGGCGTGGACACCATCGCCTGCATGGCGGTCAACGATGTATTCGTCATGAATGCCTGGGGCAAGCAATCCGGCGTCGGCGACAAGGTGCTGATGCTCGCCGATGGCAATGGCGAGTATGCGCGCGCCCTGGGGCTGGAACTCGATGCCAAGGGTTTCGGCATGGGCATGCGCGGCCAGCGCTTTGCCATCGTGGTGGATCAGGGCATGGCTACGCACGTGGATGTGGAGGCCCCGGGCCAGTTCAAGGTGTCGGCGGCGGAGCACGTCCTCTCGCAGCTCTAGGCACGGCAGCGCGCGCCCGCGCCTGCCCGCCACAGCGCCGCACGCGGCAGAAGCGTGAACTCTCCATGGTGCGCCGCGCCGCGCCACAGGGTAGGCTTGGGCCATGAGCCTGGAACACAGCGTCAGAGCCAGTGAATCGCTCAAGAATGTGCGCTACGAGATCCGTGGGCGCCTGGCCCGCCGCGCGCACGATCTGGAACGGCAGGGCTACGAGATCATATCGCTGAATATCGGCAATCCGCGCCTGTTCGGTTTTCGTACACCCGAGACCATGCGGCTGGCGATGATCGAAAACCTGTCCGATAGCGAAGGCTATTGTCACCAGAAGGGAATCTTCCCGGCGCGCGAAGCGGTGGTGATGCAGCAGCAGGCGCGCGGGGTGGCCGGCGTGAGCGCCGAGGAAGTATTCATCGGCAATGGCGTCAGTGAACTGATCGACCTGGTGCTGCGCGCGCTGCTCAATGACGGCGACGAAGTGCTGGTGCCGAGTCCCGACTATCCGCTGTGGACCGCGTCGGTCAATTTGAATCGCGGCCGCGCGGTGCATTATCCGTGTCGGCCGGAGAACGGTTTCGTACCCGATCCGGCCGAGGTCGAGGCGCTGATCACACGACGCACCCGCGCCATGGTCGTGATCAACCCCAACAATCCCACCGGTGCCACCTATCCGCGCGCGGTACTCGAGGCGCTGGCCCGGCTCGCCGAGCGTCATCAGCTGGTGCTGTACAGCGACGAAATCTACGATCAGATGGTGTACGACGGCGCCGAGTCGATCCCGATGGCAACGCTGGTGCGCGACACCCTGTGCGCCACTTTGTCCGGGCTGTCGAAGGTCTATCGTGCCTGCGGCTATCGGGTCGGCTGGGCCGTGTTCTCCGGCCGGCTGCGTGGCTCGGCCGACTACCTGTCGGCGCTGGAGCTGCTGTCCTCGCTGCGCTTGTGCAGCAACGTACCGGCGCAATGGGCGGTGCAGACCGCATTGGGCGGCTATCAGAGCATCCGCGAGCTGGTGAATCCCGGCGGGCGGCTGTACGAGTCACGCCGCGCGATCATCGAGGCGGCCTCTGCCAGCCGCTATCTGCGCCTGAGCCGGCCGGACGGCGCGATGTACGGCTTCGTCGGCGTGGATGCGCAGGCGCTGCCCGAGTTTGACGATCAGCAGTTCGCTCTCGATCTGCTGGAGCAGAAACACGTGCTGGTCGCCCCCGGCGTGAGCTTCAACGTGCCGTACCGCAATCATTTCCGTATCACCACACTGCCCGACGCCGCAACGCTGCGCGTGGTGTTCGGCCGCATCGAGGAGCTGCTCGCAGCCCAGGCAACGCGCGCCCCGCAGAGTGGTCGCGGCAGCGTGGTCGAGGCGCAGGCAAGATTCAAGTGACAGGTCAGGACAACGCGATAATAATTTGATTTGCTTGAGGTTACTCACGAGCTCCTGGAGCATCTGAAGAGCGGCGGCACGCTCGTCGTGCCGAGCCGTCAACGCGCTGCCGCGATCCGCGTGGCCTATGGCGCGGGCATGCTCGCCACCGGCCTTACGATCTGGAATACCCCCGATGTGCTGCCCTGGAGCGCCTGGATCGAGCGTGAACTCGACGCCGCTCGGGCGCGCGGCGAGGCGCTGCCGCGGCGGCTGTCCGCGGCCGAGGAATGGCTGCTGTGGCATGAGGCAGTACTCGAGGCCTGCAGCGGCCTGCAGCTGCTGATGCCCGCTACGCTGATCGAGCCGGTGCGCCGAGCCATCGGCCGGCTGGACGATTACGGCCTGTCGGTGCGCCCCGCCGCAACGGTGGAAACCGGGGTACTGCTGCAGGCGCGTGCCCACTTCCGGCGCCGCTGCCAGGAGCTCGGTGTCCTGGGCACCACCTCCTGGCGCGACTGCGCCGCACATCTGCAGCCCTCGCCACGCCTGCTGCTGGCCGGCTTTGCCGCGCTCGGACCGGCGCGGCGCACGTGGCTTGAGCAGCACGGCGCACGCGTTGCCGCGCAGCCGGCTGCGGAGGCGCTGTCGGCGCTCGGCGGCATCGCCGACGCCGACGCCGACTCGGTGCGCGTGCTCGATTGCGACAACCCGCTGCTGGAGGCCGAAGCGGCGGCGCAGTGGTGTGCCACTCAGCTGACGCACGACGGGCGTGCGCGCCTGCTGCTCGTGGTTCCGCGACTGGCGCAGCAGCGTCACCTGTGGGAGCGCACCCTGTCGCAGCGGCTCGACTTCGCATCGCTGCTCACGACCGGAACCAGCCGCGGTGAGTCGCTGTTCGCGCTCGAGGGCGGGCAGGCCCTGAGTGCCTATCCGCTGGTGGCAACGGCGCTGCATCTGATCGCCCTGGCGGTCGGGCAGCTGCCGTTTGAGCGCTTCAGCGCACTGCTGCGCGGAGCTTATCTGGCCGCGCTCGATCGCCATCACTGCCTGCAGATCGACCTGTGGCTGCGCGAGCACAACGTGGGCGAGGTGGAATCCGGGATGCTGCAGCGGCTGCTGGCGCCGCTGTCGCTCGATCTGGGCGAGGCGGCCGTCGCGCCGCTGCAGGGCCTGATTGCCGCGCTCGAGGCCGAGATAGCGCCGGGCACGGCCAGCGCGGCCGTTTGGGCGCGCTCATTCGCAGCGCTGCTGGGGCGCTGCGGCTGGCCCGGCCAGCAGGCCTTGGGCAGTGATGAGCAGCAGGTGCGCATGCGTTTCGATCAGCTGCTCGGGGATTTTGCGGCAATCACTGTACCGGCAGAGCTGCTGCAGGGCGGAGGGGCCAGCCGGCTGCTGCACGACATGGCGCAGCGGATCGCGTTCGAGCCTGCCAGCGATGACGTGCCGGTGACGGTGACCGCCAGCCTTGATGATCCGATTTTGCGCTATGACGGCATATGGATCGCCGGACTCTCGGCCGAGGTCTGGCCGCCCGCGGCACAGCCCGATGCGTTGTTGCCGCAGCCGCTGCAACGAGAGGCCGGCGTGCCTGAGGCCAGCGCCGAGGGCCAGCTGCGGCTGGCAGGCGAGCGCATGCGCCAGTGGCAGCGATGCGCTGTGCACTGCGTGTACAGCTGGTCGCGCACTGAGGCCGAACTGCCACGCGACATGAGTCCGTTGCTGCGCATGCCTTCGGCCGCTCAGCCGGCAACCGGTGCCGACTGCGCACCCGCCTTCGAACTGCATCGATGGCTGCAGGCGCACTCGCCGCCGCTCGAGGCGTGGCACGACGCCAGCGGGCCGGCGTGGCCGCACGAACACGCGTTACGCGGCGGCATACGGCTGCTCGAGCTGCAATCGCTGTGTCCGTTCCGCAGTTTCGCCGAGCTGCGCTTGCAGGCGCGCAAGCTGCCGGAGCCGCAGCCCGGTATCGATCCGAGACTGCGCGGTCAGATGCTGCATCGGGCGCTGGAACTATTCTGGCGCTCGATGCGCGATTCTACGACCTTGGCGCGCCGCGGCCGCGACGCTGCGCAGACGCTGGGGCACCAGTGTGTGCGGAGCGCGATCGAACAGGTCGTCGCGCGCCTGCCGGGCAGCATCGGTGCGGCACTGCTGCGGCGCGAGCGCGTGCGCGCTGAACGGCTGATGGACCAATTGATCGATTGGGAACTCAGCCGCGAGCCGTTTGCGACTCAGGCGCTGGAGGCGGACCAGCTGTACGCGATCGCCGGTGCCGTGCTGCAGCTGCGGCTCGACCGCGTCGATCGGCTCAGCGATGGGCGGCTGGTGGTGATCGACTACAAGAGCGGCGCGGCGGAGAGATTTGACGCGCTCGCCGAGCGCCCGCCGCAGCCGCAGCTGCCCGCCTATGCGACCGCGGCGGGCGCTGACGTCGCGGCTGTCATGGCGGTCTATCTCGGCCGCGAGGGCCTGAAACTGCGCGGCCTGGCCGATCGGCCCGGGCGCCTGCCGGGGCGCGGGATCGAGGCGGTGCCGGGCGGTGAGCTGGCCTGGACAGCACTGCTGCAGCAGTGGCGCGAGCGGCTGGAGCGCCTGATGCGCGAGTTCCTCGAGGGTCACGCCGTGGTGCAGCCGCAGCTCGGCGCCTGCGAATACTGTCACCTGCAGATGTTGTGTCGCGTCGACGCGCAGGTGCTGGCGGCGGCCGCCGCGGCCGCCGCCGGCGACGCACAGGCGGCGCTGGCCGCCGCGGACATCGACAGTGACGTTCAATGAATCAGTCTGATCCTCAAGCCCAGGACGCTGCGCTGGAACTCGATCGGCGCGCGCGTCAGGAGGCGCTCGACGTCAGGCGTTCAATGCTGCTGCAGGCTCCCGCCGGCTCCGGCAAGACCACCGTGCTCACGGCGCGATTTCTGGCACTGCTGGCCGCGGTGGACGCGCCGGAGGAAATCCTCGCGATCACCTTCACGCGCAAGGCCGCCGCCGAGATGCGCCAGCGCATTTTCGCGGCGCTGCAGGCGGCGAGCGCGGGCCAGGCGGTGCCCGGCATTGCCCCATCGGTGCTGCAGGCGGCGCGCGAGCGCGATGCCGCCTGCGGCTGGAATCTGCTGCGAAATCCGTCGCGGCTGCGCATCGAAACCATCGACGCCCTGAACCACTGGCTGGCGACGCAGTTACCGATCTCGGCCCGCTCGGGACCAGGTCTTGAGATCGCGAGCTCGCCGGCGCCGCTGTATCGGCGCGCGGCGCGCGCCTGCCTGCAGCTGGCGGCGGAGGATCGCGACGCAGCGGCGGCAGCGGAGTTGCTATTCGATCGGCTCGACAACAGCTGGCGGCGGCTCGAGCAGCTGCTGGCGGACATGCTTGAGCGGCGCTCGCACTGGCTGCCGCGGGTACTGCAGGCGCGCGGCAGCGGCTTGGCGCAGCGCGTGCAGGCCAGTCTCGAGTCTGCGCTGCGCGCCGAGCTGGCCGCGGCGATCGCCTCGGTGCCGTCGGTGTTGCTGCGCGAGGGGGAAGGGCTGCTGACACACGCGCTGCGCGTGCGCGCGGCGGCCGGCGCGGCGGTCGCAGCGCCCGCCGGGGCCGTGGTGCTGAACGCCGAGCCGGAAAGCCTGCCGCAGTGGCGCGCTCTGTGTGAGCTGGCCCTGACCGAGCATGGCTGGAGGCAACGCTTTACCAGTCGCGAGGGTTTCGAGCGCGACGACAAGGCGATGAAGAGCCGTGTCGCGGCGTGGATTCACGCGCTCGAGCGGCTGCCAGGGGCGCAGCAGCTGTGGCGCGCGCTGCGCGCATTGCCCGATCACCGGATCGAGGCTGCCGATCACGAGGCGCTCGAAGCGCTGGCGCTGCTGCTGGTGCGCGCGGCCGCCGAGCTGCAGCTGGTGTTTGCCGCCAGTGCCAGGGTTGACTATAGCTATGTCGCCGCAGCGGCGCGCGAGGCCCTGAGCGAGCAGGGCGCGCCGAGTGATTTCGCATTGCGCGCCGGCGGTGCGCTGCGGCACATTCTGGTCGATGAGTTCCAGGATACCTCGTACGAGCAGCTCGCACTGCTGCGGGCGCTCACGGCCGGCTGGGAGCGCGGCGACGGCCGCACACTGTTCGTCGTCGGCGATCCGATGCAGTCGATTTATCAGTTTCGCGAGGCCGAAGTCGGTCTGTTCCTGCAGGCGCGCGATCACGGTGTCGGCGAGATCAGATTTGAAGCGCTGCAGCTGCGGCGCAACTTTCGCTCCGGTGCGCCGCTGATCGACTGGGTGAACACGCATTTCTCGCAGCTGTTCCCCGCCGATGACGATGCGCGGCGTGCGGCCATTCGATATCTCCCGGCGCTGCCGGCCGCGGTTGCGGCGCACGAAGCCGCCGCCGCCGTGACGCTGCATCGCCTGCATGACGGCGATCTGGCGGCGGAGGCCGAGCGGCTGGTTGAGATCGTACGTGCGGCGCGGGCGCGCGATCCGGCGGCCTCGATCGCGGTGCTGGTAGCGAGTCGCGAGCATGTCGCGTTGCCGGTGGTGCAGCTGCGCGCCGCGGGATTCGCCCTGCGTGGCGTTGACCTCGAGCGTCTGCGCGACCGGCCTGTGATCCGCGATCTGGCGGCGCTGACCCGGGCGCTGCTGCACGCGGCCGATCGCAGTGCCTGGCTTGCGCTGCTGCGCGCACCCTGGTGCGGCTTGACGCTGGCACAACTCGAGGCGCTGACGGTCGGGGCCGATGGCGACATGTTTGAGCTGCTGCGGGGTCTGGCGGCGCAGAGCGGCGAGCCGCCCGCGGCGCCGGCGGGCGCGGTGCGGCTGCGGCTGTCACGCCTGTGTGGCGCACTCGCGCCTGCGATCCTGGGAGCGGAACGCGGCATGCCGCTATGGCAGCGCGTTGAACACTGCTGGTTGCGACTTGCGGCGCCGGCGGTACATCGCGCTGCGGTCGATCGGCTCGACGCGCACCGCTTCATCGACGCGCTGGCGCTGCACGACGATCCGGAGCGGCTGGTGGGCGAGGCCCTGAGCGAACTCAGCGAGCGGCTGTATTCCGGCGCGCCGCCGCAACCCGGCGCGATCGAGCTCATGACCGTGCACGCCGCCAAGGGGCTGGAGTGGGACCTGGTGATTCTGCCCGGACTCGGCCGCAGGACCGCGGTCGACACCGATCCGCTGCTGCATTGGATCGAGTTGCCGGGCGCCGGTGCAGACACCGATCTGCTGCTGGCACCGATTCGCGCCACGCAGCAGGAGCCGCGTTGTTCACTGGCCGGCTACATCAAACGCCTGCGGCGCGAACGTGCGCGGCTGGAGCGGGTACGGCTGTTGTACGTCGCAGCCACGCGCGCGCGCAGCGCGCTGCATCTGCTGGCTGCGCTACCGCAGCCGGCCGACCCCGACAAACAGCCCGCGCCACGCAGCGGCTCATTGCTCAGCATCCTCTGGCCGGCGATCGGCGAGCAGTTCCTGGCACTCACGCCGCTGCCAGGCTCGCCGGCGGCTGGCGCGCACGCAACGCAGCCGCCGTTGTGGCGCCTGCCGGCGAGCTGGTCCATACCCAGGCCACCCGCGGCGCCGGCCACGCAGCGAATGCGACTGGCATCGCCCACGCCGGACGAGGCGCCGGAGTATTCCTGGGTTGGATCGACCGCGCGCGCTGTCGGTACCATCGTGCACGCCGAATTGCATCGACTTGCGGCAGCCACGGCCGCGGCAACGCTCGCCACAGCGCCGACGCCGACCTTCGACTACCGCGCCTGGCTGGCGGAACTCGGTGTGGCTGCGGACGAGCGGCTGCGCGCCGGCGCGCGCGTGCAGGAGGCGCTCGAGCGCACGCTGGCCGACCCGCGCGGGCGCTGGCTGCTGTCGAATTCGCATGTCGAGGCACGCAGCGAGTGGCGATTGACCGGATTGCACCAAGGC
>DATAJH010000126.1:0-1988 GCA_036262215.1 Steroidobacteraceae bacterium | reverse complement strand
GAATGCTTCGCACCACCGCGCCGCCCGCCCCTCGCGCGGCAGCGGCGGCCTGGCCCACCGGACCTTCCCCGCTGATCTGCGCCCCGGCGACGCCCAGTGCGCCACCCGCGCGCAGCGTACCCGCGGCACCGGCCGCTGCGCGCGTGGCACTCATGCCGGCGGCTGCGCTCGCACGCACCGCCGCGGAAGTGGCTGCGGCGCCGCCCAACGCACCGAGTGTCGTCGCGGCCACAAATCCCGCTGCACTGCCTGCCGTCAGACTCGGTCCACCGCTGATCATGCCGCCGGCGATGGCCGGCGCATGCCAGGCCAGATATGCGATCGCCATGGCGGCCAGCAGTACCGAATAGGCTTGAGTGAGCGTCGGCGTCGCCGCCACGGTGATTCTGGAGAGCACGGGACCTGCAGCGGCGATGATGAAAGAAAGCACCATCAGTTTGACGCCGAAGCTGATCACGGTGCCCAGGGCTCGTTCCGCGATGAACGCCGTATGCTTGAATACGCCAAAAGGCACCAACACCAGCGTGAGTGCCGCGACGATGTAGAACTCGAGATAGGTCACGAAGACCTGCAGGGCTAGAAAGAAGAAAGCGAGGATCGTGAAGATGTACGCCCAGCCGAACATGATGAGCGAGCCGATCGAGGTCCACGACAGTTCCGAGATCTCCGTGCTGATCGGCTGCGTAATGAGCATCGCCTGATCGACAATGCTTGAGGGGTCTTTGATCAGAAGGATGCCTGCGGCAGGACCGGATCCGCCGGCCTGAAAGCCGACCCATACGAAGCCATTGAGCACTGCGTTGAGGAACGTCGGCCAATTGAGGACAAAGAAAGCGAAGAGCCCGATGAGCAATGTCTTCTGCAGCAGTCCGACGAGAATGTTCTCGCCCTTGAGTGCCCACCACAGACCCGCGAGCGTCAGCTCAATCGCAGAGATCAAAAACAGAATCCGCGCCGCCGTCGGGGCGAGGAGTCCGGGACCCGCCGAAAACACACCGACGAAGGCGTTGAGGAGCGACGTCAGAATACCGGTGTCGGCGGGCATGGGTGTGTATCCGTTGACGCGCCTTACGGCACCTGCTTCACGGCCTGGCCGCCCACGATGACCGTGCGCCGACCAGGAATCGGCAACGTCCGTCGGTCACGCTCAGCGAACACCTTCTCGCAGTAGCCCCTTGTATAGGGCACGCGCGCATCATCCAGATCGTGATGGGCAAAGCACGTCTGCACAATCCCGCCGATCTGATCCATTGAGAGGCGATCCAGCGGAGGTCCCTCCACTTTATGCAGGGCATTGACCGAGCCGAGACCACCCGGATTGTTGACATTGCCGCTCGAGCTGCCCCCGCTGTGACTGCAGCTGGCGATCACCGCCAGCACCATCATCACAGCCATAATCATCGGATTCACGGCATCACCCTTTAGTGAAGAGGATCAATGAGCCCATTGACACTGCGCGCGCCCCGCGTGGTGTACCCGGCGAGCTGCGCGTGGGTCGTCTGCTGCGTCTGCGCGAGCAGCTGCGTCTGCTGCGCGATCCAGTTCATCTGCGCCTGGTTGGTGGCGGCCATCTGCTGATTCATCTTCATCAGTTGGGATGCGACCTGGCCGGACAGGAGATTGCCGGCCTGGATCGCATCGAGCGCACCGCTGGACCTGCCCGACTGCTGCAACAGTCGCTCGACGTTGCCGCTGTCCGCTCCGAGCGTCCCCATGACCTGAGCCTGCGTCTGATATGCGCCCTGGTAGACGCTGCGACTCTGTGTCAGCCAGCCGGACAGCTGAGTCATGACATTCGCATAGCTTAAAGGCCCGGTCGCAAGCGAGGTCGCGGGGTACGTCGCGTTGTACTGCGCCGTGAGGGTCGCAAGATTACGGGCGATCCCGTCGATGCCCTGCATCGTGCCAACGAGGCTCGCGTACTGGGTCAGATACTGGCCTAAGACGCCCCCGCTCAAGGAACTCGGAAAGCTCTGCAGGTTCTGCGC
>DATAJH010000125.1:0-25902 GCA_036262215.1 Steroidobacteraceae bacterium | reverse complement strand
CGGCCTGCACCGAGATATGCGCAATCGAGCCCAGCGGTACCTGGCCGCCACTGGAGGAGGTGCCGGAGGGTACGTAGATGTCGTTGAGCGACTCGATCGAAGTCTGCAGTTTCGGATCGCCCTCCATGATCACCCGGTATTCGTTCGATTGGGTGTAGATGGTCGAAATGATGCGCTGGCCGAAGGCATCGTACAGCGCGTTATCGATGGTCGCCGCGGTCACGCCAAAGCGGGCGGCGGTATCCCGGTCAATATCGATCTGCACCGTCAGGCCGCTGTCGATGAAGTTGGTCGACACGTTGGCCAGTTCCGGGGCGCGGGCAAGACGCTCGAGCAGCTTCGGCACCCACGGCCGCAGCGTGGCGCTGTTGGCCGCCCCGAGAATGAACTGGTAGGCCGCCCGGCCCACGGTCGAGTCGATGGTGAGATCCTGCACCGGCTGCAGATACAGCTTGATGCCGCTGACGCCGCGCGCCGCATTGCTCAGACGCGTCATCGTGGCCTGGATGTTGTCGCTGCGCTCGGACTTCGGCTTGAGGTTGATCAGGTAGCGGCCGTTGTTGAGCGTGGTGTTGGTGCCGTCGATGCCGACGAACGATGACAGGCTGTCGACATCCGGGTCGTGCAGCAGCACCTCGGCCAGCTGCTGCTGGCGCTGGATCATGGCGGCGAAGGATATGGCCGGCGCCCCCTCGGTGGTGCCCTGCAGGATGCCGGTGTCCTGCAGCGGGAAGAAACCCTTGGGGATGATGATGTACAGCGCGACGGTCAGCAGCACGGTGCCGGTGGCGATCCACAACACCAGCGGCTGATGATCGAATACCCGCGTCAGCATTCGATCGTAGCCCGCGATCAGCTGCTGAAAGGCGTGCTCGGCGCGGCGCGCGAGCGCGCTCTGGCGCCGCGCGCCGGTCTCGGCATGCGATCGCAGCATCTTGGCGCACAGCATCGGCACCAGCGTAAGCGACACCACCGCGGAGATCAGGATCGATATCGACAGCGTGATGGCGAATTCGCGAAACAGGCGGCCTACGACCTCGCGCATGAACAGCAACGGGATCAGCACCGCGATCAGCGATACGGTCAGGGATACGATGGTAAAGCCGATCTCGCCCGAGCCCTTGAGCGCCGCGGCCAGCGGCTGCTCGCCCTTTTCGATGTAGCGCGAGATGTTCTCGATCATCACGATGGCGTCGTCCACCACGAATCCGGAGGCGATCGTCAGCGCCATTAGCGACAGGTTGTTGAGGCTGAAGCCGCACAGATACATCACCGCGAAGGTGCCGATCAGCGACAACGGCACCGACAGGCTCGGAATGATCGTGGCCGGAATATTGCGCAGGAACAGGAAGATCACCAGCACCACCAGCGCGACCGCCAGCGACAGCTCGAACTCGACGTCGTTGACGGAAGCGCGAATGGTGTTGGTGCGGTCGGACAGCACGGTGACGTCGACGTTCGCGGGCATGGAACTGCGGATATCCGGCAGCACCTTGCGAATCTGGTTGACCACCGCGATCACGTTGGCGCCCGGCTGACGCTGCACGTTGAGCAGGATCGCCGGTGTCGTGTTCATCCAGCTGGCCAGCTTGTTGTTCTCCGCGCTCTGGGTCACCGTGGCCACGTCCGACAGGCGCACCGGGTTGTTGTTCTTGTAGGCGACGATGATGCTGGCGTATTGGTCGGCGCTGGAGATCTGATCGTTGGCATCGATCGAATAGGAGCGGGCGCTGCCATCGAAGCTGCCCTTGGGTGCATTCGAATTGGCGTTGGCGACCGTGGTACGCAGATCGTCGATATTGAGTCCGTAGGCGGCGAGCGCCTGCAGGTTGGTCTGGATGCGCACCGCCGGACGCTGCGCGCCGTTGATGCTGACCAGGCCGACGCCGGCGATCTGTGAGATCTTCTGCGCGATGCGGGTGTCGGCCAGGTCCTCGACCTGGGTGATCGGCATCGAAGTCGAGGACACGGCGAGCGTCAGGATCGGCGCGTCGGCGGGATTGACCTTGGCGTAGATCGGGGGCGCCGGCAGACTCTGCGGCAGCAGATTGGCTGCCGCGTTCATCGCCGCCTGCACCTCCTGTTCGGCGATGTCGATATTGAGGCTCAGATCGAACTGCAGTGTCACCACCGAGGCGCCGGCGGAACTGCGCGAGGACATCTCCTTGAGTCCGGGCATCTGGCCGAACTGGCGCTCCAGCGGCGCACTGACCGTCGAGGTCATGACTTCGGGACTTGCCCCCGGCAGGAAGGTCTGCACCTGAATGGTCGGGTAATCGACTTCCGGCAGCGCCGAGAGCGGCAGGAAGAAATAACCGATGATGCCGACGATCAGGATCGCCGCCATCAGCAGCGAGGTTGCGACCGGTCTCTCAATATAGGGGCGTGAAGGATTCATGCTTCAAGTCGAACGATCAGGGCGGCGACGCGCCGCCCGCGTTGCCTGCCGCACCCGAACCAGCTGAGCTGCCGCCGTCCTGCTGGTGCTGCCAGTGGTGGCCGCCGCTGCTCGCACCGCTGCTCGCGCCGCCACCGGCGCCGCTGCTGGTACTGCTGCCGGCGTCGCGGTGATGCACGCGCTGGCCGCTGCCGGGTGCTGCGGCGCCGGCGGCCGGCGTGTTCCCCGGAATCACCACTTTCGCACCATCGCGCAGTTGATCGGCGCCGTCGACCACCACCCGTTCGCCGGTCGCAAGGCCTTTGGTGATCGACACCAGATCGCCGCTCGTGGGGCCGGTGGTGACCGCGCGCATGCTGACCGTGCTGTCGGGCTTGACGACGTAGACGTAGCTGCCCGAGGCGCCTTGCTGCATGGCCGCCCCGGGCACGACGATTGCATCGTGCAGGGTATCGAGCAGCAGCCGCACGTTGACGAACTGGTTGGGGAATAACTCGAATTTCGTATTGTCGAACATCGCCCGCAGCTTGAGCGTGCCGGTGGTGGTGTCGATCTCGTTGTCGGCATTCGACAGCGTGCCGCTGGCGATCTTGTTGGTCAGGCTGCGGTCAAAGGCGTCGACCGCGAGCTTCTGCCCGGTACGCAGGCGCTGCAGCACGTTGCTCAGGGAATCCTCGGGCACCGTGAACAGCACCGACATCGGTTGCAGCTGCGTCACCACCACGATCGTGGTGGTGTTGGCCTGCATCAGATTGCCGATATCGACCTGCCGCAGTCCGACCAGGCCGGCCACCGGCGAAGTGATGCGGCAATAATCCAGGTTGAGCTGCGCGGCCTCGAGGTTGGCGCGATCGCTGGCGACCGTGGCTTCGTCCTGCGCCACCGTCGCGACCTGCGTGGCGTAGGTCTGATCGGACACCGAGTTCTGCGCCAGCAGCGTCTTGTAGCGCTCCAGATCGACTTTGGCGTTGGCGAGCGCTGCCTGGTCGCGTATCAGCTGGCCGGCGGCTTGATCGACTGCTGCCTGATAGGGCCGGGGATCGATCTGCACCAGCAGGTCGCCACGCTTGACCATCTGGCCTTCGGTGAAGGCGATCTTGACCAACGGGCCGTTGATCTGCGGATGCACGGTGACGGTCGCCAGCGGCGTCACTGTGCCGAGCGCGTTGATGGTGATCGGTACCTCGCCGGTCGTGACGCTGGCAACGCCGACCGCCAACGGACCATTCAGGCCGCCGCGCCCAGGCGCCGCGGGCGTCGCGGCGCGATAACGGGCGCCGATGACGATCAGAACCAGCAGCGCGACCGCAGCGATGATCCACCACAGCATCTTCCAGCGGCGTTTCGGTTCAGGCTGCGCGCCATCGTCGGCGTCGCTCGGCGGGGGATATAGAGTCATGAGTTGTTCCGTGTCGACCAGTGAAGTGCACTGGTGGTGCCAATTTGCCGCGCGATAGTTAACCGAAGTATTCGTAAATCGTTGATTAGTTAACAACATTTAATATCGAGGGCAAATTATAGAACGGCCGCGCAGCGACGCGGCAGCGATCGGAAGCGGGCCGGCAAGAGCCCGCGGCGGCCCGATGTCAGAGCCCAGGTCCCGCGAACAGCTTGCCGGCGATGAACACCGACAGTGCGGCGATGAGGCAGTAGTAGCCAAACAGATGCCAGCGGCCGTGCTCGAGCCAGCGCGACAGCCACTTCAGTGACAGCCAGCCCGCGGCGAAGCTCAACAGCATGCCGACCAGGCACGGCCAGATCGGCCCCAGGGTGTCAGCCGTGGCACCGGCGAGGTGCTGCGCCTTGAGCAGCCGATGGGCTTCGCGCACGATCACCGCGGGCGTGAGTACCACGGCCAGCGCGAAACTGAAATCCTCGAGCAGGTCCTTGCGCAGACCGCGAAACAGACCGGTGGAGATGGTGGCGCCCGAGCGCGAGAAGCCTCTGAACGGCAGACACAGTCCCTGCACCGTGCCGATCCAGATCGAATCGGTGAGCCGCATCGAGGGCCGCTGGTTGGCCTGCTCGCTGCGCCGTCCGGACACAATGATCATGACGCCGACGCTGGCCAGTGCGGCGGCAATCAGTGTGGTGTTTCCAAACAGCTGCTCGACGTCCGCCCCGGGCGCGCCGCCCAGCACCACACGCTCGATCAGCAGCATCAATCCGAGGCCGACGACGCCGGTGCAGGCGGTGGCAATCACCACATTGCGTGCGAACGACCAGAATGCCGGCGCGGAGGAAAAGAAACGGCTGCGCCAGGTGTTCCAGAAATATGCGATGACGGCCAGCATGGTGCCGGTATGAAGCATCACCAGCAGAAACGTCATCGCCGGTGCGGTGGGATCCAGCCCCATGAGCTTCTCGGCAATGATCACGTGCGCCGAGCTTGAGACCGGCAGCAACTCGCAGAATCCCTGCACGATCGCCAGCACGAATACTTTGAGCACTACCGGCATCGCGCATCCTCGTCATTGGGTGGCGCGACTATACCTTGCCCGACCGCGTTGCTATAGCTGCTTGGACACCCCGGCGAAAAATCCGCGTCGCGGACCGAACTGCGGTGCGCCGACGCCGACGCCGGTGCCGTTACGAATCTCGTACTCCTTGTCCAGCACGTTGATGACGTCGAAACGCAGCGTCAGCGCCCCGGTACCGGTGAACTGGAAAGCGTGACTGAGGCCGAGATTGACCTGCGCATAGGTGGGCAGGTGAGTGCCGTTGGGGATGGAACTACCATCCGGCTGAATCGCGTCTGCCCGCAGGCCGCTGCCGAACAGCATGTCGGCGCTGAAGCGCGTGCCGTCCCACAGATAGGACGCACCGGCCGAGGCATTCACCCGCTGTTCATGATCGAGATGTATGTAATTGTCGGCGATGTACGCCAGCTCCTGCGGCGAGAAATTGAACTGCGCCGACTCGATCTGGCGCCCGATCGCTGTCTGGAACGACAGGTTGGCGTAGGCGGAGAAGGCCTTGCTGACATAGTTGCCGCTGAACTCGATACCTTCGATCTTGCCCTTCAGATAATTGAACGGCGTGAGAATGATCGGCGCCCCGAATTGACCTTCGTCGATCAGGTTCTGCGAACGCCGGTAGTAGCTGTCCACGCCCAGCGTCACACCGCCCTGCAGTTTCTGTTCCACACCGGCATCGAAGTAATTGGCCCGTTCGGCCATCGGCGCCGTATCGGTGAGCACCCCCGGGGCAGCGCTGGTGTTGGCGAACCTTGCGATCGACTCGCTGGCGATCAGCTCGAACGGCGGCGGAGTGAAATACCGCGAGTAGCCGGCGTGCAGTGTGGTGCCCATCCACGGCTTCCAGACGGTGTTGAGGCGCGGGCTGAGCTGCCCGCCGCTCGAATAGGCATTGTAGTGATCGATCCGCAGGCCGTAATTGAGGGTGAGCGGTGCGGCGATCTGCCATTCATCCTGCAAGTACAGGCTCTCGATCCATTGCGCCTGCGAGCCATTGTCGGCAATTGACGTCGGTAGCTCGTTGGCTGGCGGACCGACGTCGGTGGGCAGCACCAGCGAGGTGGTGCTGCTGCTGGCGCTGTCGTGCTGCAGGTACCAGCCGCCTCGTATGGTATGGGCGTCGCTGAGCTTGTAGGCCGCATCGGTCTGCCAGGCGAGCGCGTCGTCACGCTTGTAGGCCCACTGCGTAATGCCGTTATAGAGCAGGTCACCGACCGGGTCGGGCTCGAAGGTCAGACTGGAGTAGCGTGCGCTGAGTGAGCTCTGCCAATCGAGCGCATCCTCGGAGTGCTGCCAGCTCAGGATCGCATAGCTGGTCAGCTCGCGCTGATTCTCGTTCAGATCCTCGCTCGGAAACGCCGTCTGGCCGTTGACGCTCAGGCCGAGGCCCGGTTGCAGGCCGTGCAGGTCGGGAATCTGGAACGCGTCGTTGGAAGTGCCGAGGATCAGCGACAGGCGATTGCCTTGATCGAGGATGTCCTCGAAATAACCGAAGCCGTGATACTGCGTCGAGTGGTCGTGAATCGGGTTGGTGCTGCCGTCGGGCGACTCGATGCCCAGATCGTTACGCAGCATATCTGCGGACACGAAGTAATTCAGATTGCCGGAGTTGCCGCCGTACTCGACGCTCGGCTCGAAGGTGCCGTGGCTGCCGCCATAGACCGAGATCGAGCCGCCCGGATCGAGCAGGCCGCTCTTGGTGGTCATGTCGATGATGCCGGCGGTGCGCAGGCCATACTCCGCCGGCAGCGCACCGGTGATCAGTTGCAGCGAGGAGATCAGCCGCGGGCTGAGCGATTGGCCGAACACGCTGATGCCTTCCGGCAGGATGATGCCGTTCAGGCGGTATTGCAGGTCGTTGTGATCGCCGCGCACGTGAAACTGACCGAAGGAATCCTGCGCCACATCCGGCGCCTGCATGATCACCTGGTTCAGCAGCGTGTTGTCCCCGCCGGGAGTGGCGGCGATCGCGGCATCATCGATGGTGTAGGTCGAGGCGCCGGTCTGGGTCTCGATGCCGGCGCGTTTCTGATTGAGCAGCTCGGCCGTGACCACCACCGTCGGCAGCATGACGTCCTCGGTGCCGGCGGTGGCATCGCCGCCGGCGCTGCTTGCAGTATCGGGGGTGTCGGCGGCACGCAGCAGCGGTGCGGCGAGCAGGCAGCTCAACGCGCCGATGAGCGTGAAACGGGCATTCGAATATGACATTGATCCAATCCTGTGTAAGCCAGATGGCGCGCATACGGTTGCTGCCGTATGGCGCAGCCGATGCAGCAGGCCCGCGACGAACGGCGGGCGAACAGGATCAGACCAGGGGTGGACCGCGGGCGTCGTAGAAACCGGCCGGCGCGCGCCCCGGCTGCGCCGTGGGCAGCGGCGCAATGACCATGCGGACGGTAAGTGACGGACCGTTGTGCTGCGGCAGCTCGGGTGGTCCGGCCCAGCGATCGGCATGCATGCACAGCTGGCACTGCAGGTGCGTCTCGGCGCCGCGTAAGCCCTCGTTTTTATGAAAATGCGCCGCTTGCGCCAGGCTGCCGCCGAACACCGCAAACACTGCAATCAGCGCCACCAGCCGGCGCAGGTGCCAGCGTCGCAGGCGGCTTAGTAGGGTCGCAGTGTTCACGCCTTGCGCCTTGGGGGTCTCAACGGCTGTTACGAGGTCGACAACAATAGCGCACTTTCGCCCGCTTCAGGACCTGGCGGCACCCAGGCCAGCCGCATCGCGCGCCAGCGCCTCGATCGCCGCCCAGTCGCCGGTCGCCATCGCCGCCGCCGGAGTAACCCAGGAACCGCCGACACACAGCACGTTCGGAAGTTCCAGGTATTCCTGTGCGTTGGTGCGCGACACGCCGCCGGTCGGGCAGAACACCTGATCCGGAAACGGACCGCCCAGGGCCTTGAGCATGCCGACACCGCCGGCCTGCTGCGCCGGGAACAGTTTGCAGGCGTCAAAGCCGGCGGCGCGTGCCGCGATCAGCTCGGCCGGCGTCATGATGCCGGGCAACAGCGGAAAGCCGGATTTAGCCGCCGCCGCGATCAGCTCCGCGGTCAGGCCCGGCGTTACGCCAAATTGCGCGCCAGCCGCGGCGCAGTCGCTGAAATCGCGCGCCCGCGTCAGCGTGCCGGCGCCGACGATCGCATCCGGCACCGCGGCACGCATGGCGCGGATCGCCTCCAGCGCGCACGCGGTGCGCAGCGTGACCTCGAGCACACGCAGGCCACCGCGCACCAGCGCCCCGGCCAGCGGCACCGCATGCTCGAGCCGCTGGATGGTCAGCACCGGGATCACCGGCGAGACCGCCATGATGTCGCGGATTTTCGCGGCCCTGGCTTTCACGCGAAGCAGCTCAGTGCGCCGGATTCGGCGTCGCCGGCTGCGGCGCGGAAGGTGCCGAACAATTCCCGGCCCATGCCATGCTCATTGGCCGACAGCTGCGGCTGCGGCAGCTCGCGCTGTGCCCACTGGTCCTCGGGCACACGCGCCTCGAGCGTGCCCTTGATGCTGTCGAGCCGGATGATGTCGCCATCGCGCACGCGCGCCAGCGGTCCGCCATGCAGGCACTCCGGGCACACGTGGATCGCCGCCGGCACGCTGCCCGAGGCACCCGACATGCGGCCGTCGGTCACCAGCGCGACCCGATGGCCGCGCTTCTGCAGTACCGCCAGCGGCGGCGTCAGCGCGTGCAGCTCCGGCATGCCGTTCGCGCGCGGTCCCTGGAAGCGCACCACCACCACCACGTCGCGATCGAGCACGCCGGCGGCGAAAGCCGCCGAAACGGCAGCCTGATCGTCGAACACCATCGCCGGGGCCTCGATCACGCGGTGCTGGTCGGCGATCGCCGAGGTTTTGATCACGGCGCGCCCGAGGTTGCCGCATAACAGTTTCAGGCCGCCATCGGCGCTGAATGGATTTGCGGCCGGCCGCAACACGCTGGCGTCGCCGCTGTGCTCCGGCGCGGCGCGCCATTGCAGCTCGCCGTCGACCAGCGTCGGCTCCTCGGCATAGTGCGCGAGCCCGCTGCCCATGACGGTATGCACGTCGGCATGCAGCAGTCCGACGCTCAGCAGTTCGCGAATCAAAAATCCGGTGCCGCCGGCGGCATGGAAGTGATTCACGTCGGCGCTGCCGTTGGGGTAGATGCGCGCCAGCAGCGGCACCGCGCGCGACAGGTCGTTGAAGTCGTCCCAGTTGATGGCGATGCCGGCGGCGCGCGCCATCGCCACCAGATGAATGGTGTGGTTGGTGGAGCCGCCGGTCGCGAGCAGGCCGACGATGGCATTGACGATCGCACGCTCATCGATGTTGTCGCACAGCGGCAGGTAGTGCGCTCCGAGCGCGGTGATCGCTGCGGCACGCTTGGTCGCGGCGCGCGTCAGCGCGTCACGCAGCGGCGTGTTGGGTGGCACGAAGGCGGCGCCCGGCAGATGCAGGCCCATGACTTCCATCAGCATCTGATTGCTGTTGGCGGTGCCGTAGAAAGTGCAGGTGCCGGGGGCGTGATAGCTCCCGGCCTCGGAATCGAGCAGCGCCTGCCGGTCGGCCTTGCCCTGGGCATAGAGCTGACGCACGCGCGCCTTTTCCTGATTGGCGATGCCGGAGGGCATCGGGCCGCTGGGAACGAAGATCACCGGCAGATGACCGAACGACAGCGCACCGATCAGCAGGCCGGGCACGATCTTGTCGCACACGCCGAGGCACAGCGCGGCGTCGAACATGTCGTGCGACAAGGCCACCGCGGTCGCCATCGCAATCACGTCGCGGCTGAACAGTGACAGTTCCATGCCCGCCAGGCCCTGGGTAACGCCGTCGCACATCGCCGGTACGCCGCCGGCAAATTGCGCCACCGCGCCGGCCTCGCGCGCCGCCATCTTGATCAGCGCCGGAAAGCGCTCGAGCGGCTGATGCGACGACAGCATGTCGTTGTAGGCCGACACGATGGCGATGTTGGGCCACACCAGCGCGCGCAGCGCCTGCTTGTCGCCCGGGCTGGCGGCCGCAAAGCCATGGGCGAAATTGGCGCAGCCCAACCCGCCGCGCGCAGCGCCGCCGCTGCGGGCCGCCTGCATGCGCGCCAGGTAATCGTGTCTGGTGTGCTGGCTGCGCGCCCGGATGCGCCCGGTCACCTCGGCCACGCCGGCCTGGAGCGGTGCGATGGGAAATTTATGCTGGGTCACTGGTGCGGTACGCGCATATGCTGTCGGCAGAATATAGTACAGCCCGGGCTTGATGTGACTATATAAGGAGTGCGATTGGCTTCTTCCAAGGACCGTACTGCGCCGGCGAAGCAACTGCCGGATTTCGACCTGGTGCTGTTCGGCGGCACCGGCGACCTGGCGATGCGCAAGCTGCTGCCGGCACTGTTCCGGCGCTACCTGGCGGGGCAATTTCCCGCGCGTGCACGAATACTGGGCGTCGCGCGCAGCAGCATCGAGCGCGATGACTATCTCACACAGGTGGAGGACAGCAGCAAGAAGTATCTGCCCGCGGGTCTTGATGCGATGCGCTGGACCGCCTTCAGCCGCAGCCTCGACTACGTGTGCCTGGACGCCACCAATGCATCCGACTATCACAAGCTGGCGGCCACGCTGGCGAACAATCCGGCCGCGGTGCGGGTGTTTTTCCTGTCGACCGCGCCGTCGCTGTTCCAGACCATCTGCCGCAACCTGGCCGAAGCCGGACTGGTGACGCCGGGAGCGCGCGTGGTGCTCGAGAAGCCTCTGGGCCAGGACCGCGCCTCGGCCGACAACATCAATCAGAACGTCGGCGCGATTTTCCCGGAGCGGCAGATTTATCGTATCGATCACTACCTCGGCAAGGAGGCGGTGCAGAACCTGCTGGCGCTGCGCTTCGGCAACAGCCTGTTCGAACCGCTGTGGCGTCGCGGCCGGATTCGTCACGTGCAGATCACCGTGGCGGAGGAACTCGGGGTCGAGGGTCGCGGCGCGTTCTATGACCAGACCGGCGCACTGCGCGATATGGTGCAGAACCACCTGCTGCAGTTGCTGTGCATCATGGCGATGGAACCGCCGGTATCGAATCACCCGGATGCGGTGCGCGACGAGAAGCTCAAGGTGCTGCGGGCGCTGAAGCCGCTGGAGGGCGCGCAGGTCGATGCCAGCGTGGTGCGCGGCCAGTACCGGGCGGGAGCGGTGAACGGCGTACCGGTCGTGGGTTATCTGGAGGAGGCGGGCATTGCGCCCGACAGCACCACCGAGACTTACGTGGCGATCAAAGCCCACATCGACACCTGGCGCTGGGCCGGCGTGCCGTTTTATCTGCGCACCGGCAAGCGGCTGCAGGAACAGATCGCCGAGATCGTGATCCACTTCGAGGACGTGCCGCATTCGATCTTCGAGCGCGCGCCGTCCGCGATCGCGAACCAGCTGATCATTTCGCTGCAGCCGCGCGACTCGATTACGCTGACCATACTGGCGAAGAATCCGGGCGAGACCATGCGCCTGCGCCCGGTGGACCTGCGGCTCGATATGGCGGAGAGCGCCAAGACGCCGCAGCTCGATGCCTACGAGCGGCTGCTGACCGATGTCATCAAGGGCAATCTGACGCTGTTCATGCGCCGCGACGAGCTGGATGCGGCCTGGCGCTGGATCGACCCGATACGCGAGGCCTGGATGCAGTCGGACGAACGCCCGAAGAGTTACACCGCCGGCAGCTGGGGACCCGCGGCCGCCAGTTCGCTGATCGGAAAGGACGGCTATGCCTGGCATGGCGAAACCTGACACGCAGCTGCGCCGATTCGCGAACACCGACGCGCTCAACGAGGCGCTGGCGGCGGAGATCACCGCGTCGCTCGACCATCGATTGCGCGCCGGCCGCAGCGCCAGCCTTACGGTCGCGGGCGGGCGCTCGCCGGTGGCGCTGTTCGAGCAGCTCTCGGTCATGGCGCTCGAGTGGGGCCGGGTGTGGGTGACGCTCACCGATGAGCGCTGGGTCAGGACCAGCAGCAACGACAGCAACGAGCGCCTGGTACGCGAGCACCTGTTGCGCAACGCAGCCGCGAAGGCCAATTTCGTCGGACTGAAGACTGCCGCGCCGGATCCGAACACAGGTGCCGCGGCGAGCTGGGCGGCGATTGAGAAGTTGCCGCGGCCATTCGATCAGGTGCTGCTCGGCATGGGCGACGACGGCCACATCGCTTCGCTGTTTCCGGACTCGCCCGCGCTGGCCGTGGCGCTCGATCCCACGCTGCCGCCCGGCTGCGTCGGCATGATTGCGCCGGTGGCGCCGCACGCTCGCCTGAGTCTGAATCTGAGCGCGCTGCTGGACGCGCGCCACATTGCGCTGCTGATCATCGGCAGCGGCAAATGGGTCACCTATGAGCACGCCTGTGCGGATGGTCCGATCGCGCAGATGCCGGTGCGTGCGCTGCTGCGGCAGCAGCGCGTGCCGCTGTCGGTGTACTGGGCGCCCTAGGCGCCGGGCGCTCTAGGCGCGGCCGAGATCACGCATGCCGAGCACGCCGTGGCGCGCGCCGCGCGCGCTGTACACCGGCGGCGCGGAGGTTCCGCGAATCACCATCAGCAGCTGCTGCACGCGCGATAAGCGGGCGGTGACGACGGCGCCATTGGTATCGTTGAGCTGCTGGCAGCGACGGGCGATCGCAAGGTTAGCCAGCCAGTGTGATTCGAGCGCGCCGCCGGGGTCGCACCAGCTGTAGAGCTTGCTGACGGCGCCGCGTCCCTGGCCGAAGGACAACATGCGGCAGCTGTCGGCGCGTTCGGCGTCCAGGCGGGTCAGCGCATCGATGCAGTGCTGGCGGGTCGAGCCAATGCGCGCGATCGCCTCAACGTCGTCGCTTTTGAGGATTGCGGATTCGTCGCGCAGCAGCGTCTCCAGTTCGCCGAGCAGCTGCGACTCCTCGTCGAGAATGCGGCTCAGATGTGCTCGTACTTCGGCGCGCTGCAGCGTCATGACGCGCGACTAGTGCGCCGCCACCAGATCCTGCTCCATCTGCAGCAGTCGATCTGCGACGCGGTCCGGATTGATGGTGTACTGGCCGTTACCGATGGCATTTTGCAGCGCCGCAACACGCTCGGTGTCGACCTCGGGGGCATCCTGTACCGCCTGCGCCAGGGCGAACATGCGGCGCGCGGAATCGGTGATATTGACGCTGTCGACGCTCGGCTGCGGCGCGCTGGTCGCCGTGCTGACCGCGGTACTGGCGCGTATCTGCTCGACCGGGCTGCCGCTGCTGCTGGGCCCGAGGGAGCTGCTATCCAGTCCTTTGATCCGGTCTGCCACTACGGTCTCCTTAAGGTCGTCAAAGCGGATATCGGCCGACGGCCGTCAAACTTTAGGCGCTCGCGAGTTGTCATAATGGGACTTCGACCACGTTGTCCGAGCGCACGATGCCCTCGACCACGCGTTGCGAGCTCAGGTTCTGCACCCGGATACGATCGGCCAGGCGACCGTCGGACAGCGCCACCGCGCTCATGCGCACCTGGAAGCCGCCCGAACCGGCGATCAGCGTGACCTGCTGGCCGCGATGGATCAGATTGCTGGGCGTGATGGCCTCAAGACTCAGCGCCTGGCCGCTGGCGATGGCTTGCCGCAGCCGCTGGCCGGCGAGCATCGACGGCCGGGTCACATAGTCGGTGGTCAGGCCGGGCAGGCGGCGCGCCATCAGATCGAAGTCGCCGGCGGCAAGCTCGGCATCGCGCGCCATCGCGCGGTTGGCTACCAGCACGGAAAATTCCGAATCGATGGTGACGCTCAGGTAAACCGTCCAGTGCACCGTGCCCTCGCAGCGCACGGCAACCGTGCTATGCGCGCGTGCCTGTCCGTCGCCGGCGATGGCGGCGGTCAGCGCCCGGTCGCATTCGGCCAGTCGCAGCCGTGGATCCAGATTCTGCGCATGCACGATCACCTGGCCGTCGCCGCGCGGAATCTCGCGCCGCACCGCCTGCTCGGCCGCACTCTGCAGCGATGCGATGTCGGCGACCGGGGCGCTCACGGCGACAGCGGCCGCCGCGATCGACAGCAACATCAGACGCAGGCGGCGCGGGTGGAATGAAATCATAAGTGACTCGTGCATGGTGGTGGCAATGCTCAGGAGCAATTGCCGTGCCACGCGGCGGCGTCGGATTTCTGGCACTCAAGCGCCTGCCTAAGCGGTCGATAACGGCCTGGTAGCTGCCGCGCGCGCGCGCCACGCGCGCCGCGGCCGTGCATTGCCGAGCAGCGGCAACTTCTGGCCGCAACGATCGCCTCCGATCGCTGCGTTGACTGCTGTGAGCGGCATTGCATCACACATTTGTCCGCGCCGAGTCGCAACCGCGCACCGTGGCACAAGCCTTGCTCCTGCACCCCCGAGAGATTTTTTTCACGAGGGCCGCATGGCATTGAACTTGGACAGCTATCTGGGCGTGCACGCGCAGGCGCTGACGCTGGAAGCGCAGCGCACCGAGCTGCTGGCGGCCAACATGGCCAATGCCGATACGCCGAACTACAAGGCGCGTGATATCGATTTCAAGGCCGCGCTCGCCGCCGCCGCCGGCAGCGACGGCGCAGCCGGCAGCAGCACCGGCGGCGCACTCGCAATGTCGAGCACCAATGGCGCACATCTGGGCGCTTCCGGAGTCGACGCCACGGATGCGGCGATCGGCGCCAATCTCAAGTATCGGGTGCCGATGGCGCCCTCGCTCGACGGCAACACCGTCGACACCCAGCTCGAGCAGGCGGCCTTTGCCGAGAACGCAGTGCGCTACCAGGCCACGCTGACCTTTCTCAACGCGCGTCTCAAGGAATTGATGACCGCGATCGTCGGCCAGTAAGCCAAGCACCAGGCGGCAAGCGGAGCACCCATGTCCTCATTCAAAGTATTCGACATCGCCGGCTCGGGCATGAGCGCCGAGTCAGTCAGGCTCAATACGGTGGCCAGCAACCTGGCCAACGCCGACAGCGTCAGCGGCGATCCGAGCCAGGTCTACCAGGCCAAGCACCCGGTATTCCAGACGGTACAGGCGCTCGGCGCCGCGGCCAGCCAGACGGTGGAACAGGCCAGCGCCAGCGTCAAGGTGGCGGCCATCGCGGCCAATCAGGCGGCGCCCGAGTCGCGCTACGACCCCAGTAATCCGCTGGCCAATTCCGAGGGCTATGTCTACAGCTCAAACGTCAACGTCGTCGAAGAGATGACCGACATGATCTCCGCGTCGCGTTCCTACCAGAACAATGTGGAAGTCATGAACACCGCGCGCAATCTGATGCTCGACACCCTCAAGCTCGGTCAGAGCTGAACGCCTAACCACGGAGCAAACGCATGACGATTCCCAGCGTGACCAACAACAGCAGCCAGACCAACCCGGCCAGCGGCAGCAGCAGCGCCAGCAATAATTCGACCGCGGCATCGGCCGCGGCCGCGGCCTCGATATCGGCACTGAGCGTCAACGATTTCCTGACACTGATGACCGCGCAGCTGCAGAACCAGGATCCGACGCAGCCGCTCGATCCGTCCACCTTCGTCACGCAGCTGGCGCAGTTCGGCACCGTGTCCGGCATCGATGCGATGCAGACCTCGCTGGCGAGCCTGAGTTCGACCTTGCTCGCGAACCAGGCGGTGTCGAGCGTCGGTCTGGTCGGACAGACGGTGCTGACCCAGGCGAGCTCGGCGCAGTACACCGCCGGTCAATCGCTGGCAGGTGCGGTCCAGGTACCGACCGGCGCCAGCAGCGTTGCTGTGAATGTCACCAACAGCAGCGGCACGGTGGTGCAGCAGATCAGCGTCAGCCCCACTGCTGGGCTCAATTCATTCACCTGGGACGGCAGCACCCAGAGCGGCGCGCAGGCGCCCTCGGGCAGCTACAGCTTCCAGGCGATCGCGGACGTCAACGGCACCTCGCAGGCAGCGCAGATGTACCTGGGCGGCACGGTGTCGAGCGTCTCGCTCAATTCCGGCAGCGGCAGCGGCGCGACGGTGAACACACCGCAGCTCGGCTCGATCGCGCTGTCGAATATCCAACAGATCAATTGAACAGGAGCCTCACTTATGTCATTTGGCATCGCTTTGACCGGCATCGACGCCGCGCAGTCGGACCTGAACGTCGTGTCCAACAACATCGCCAATGCGGATACCACGGGCTTCAAGCAGTCCGTGACGGAATTCTCCGATCTATACGCGAGCTCGCAGAACGGCGTCGCGGCCGATGCCATCGGCAACGGCGTGCAGGTCGCGGCCGTAGCGCAGGATTTCTCGCAGGGCTCGATTGAAACCACCGGCAACAACCTGAACCTCGCCCTCAGCGGCCAGGGCTTTTTCACCGTCAGCAACGGCGGTGCGCTCTCGTATACGCGCTCCGGTGATTTTTCGACCAACAGCGACGGCCAGGTGGTCAATCCGCAGGGTCAGGTGCTGCAGGTCTATGCACCAACCGCCAACGGCGGCTTCAACACCAGCACCACCACCGGCCTGCAGATCTCGACCGCCGACAGTGCACCGGTGGCGACCCAGAATGTCGACCTGACGCTCGACCTGCCGGCCAACGCCGCGGTACCGGCCGATGCGGCCTTCGACCCCACCGATGCCAACAGCTACAATAATTCCACCACCGCGACGGTCTACGATTCGCTCGGCGCCGCCCATACCGCGACCATCTATTTCTCCAAGACCGCGGCCGTCAACTCCTGGAACGCCTACCTCACCGTCGACGGTCAGACCGTGGGCGCGGCGCAGGCGCTGACATTTTCCGCCAACGGCGCCCTGACCGCGCCCGCTGGCGGTGCCATCAACTTCGGTCCCTACACGCCGACCACCGGTGCCGGGGCGCTGAACATGAATTTCAATCTCAGCAAGACCACCCAGTTCGGCGACGCTTTCGCCGTCAATGCGATCCAGCAGGATGGCCAGACCACCGGCACGCTCAGCGGCATCAACATCGATACCTCCGGTGTGGTGGAAGCCCAGTACACCAATGGCCAGTCGATTCAACTCGGGCAGGTGGCGCTGGCCAACTTCGCCAATCCGAACGGCCTGGCGCAGCTGGGCGATTCCGCCTGGGCACAAACGGCGGCCTCCGGACAGGCGCTGTATGGGCAGGCGGGCACGGCCGGCCTGGGACAGGTGGAGTCCGGCTCGCTGGAGGAATCCAACGTCGACGTGACGGCGCAGCTGGTGGAGATGATCACGGCGCAGCGCGCCTTTCAGGCCAACGCGCAGATGATCTCGACCGAGAATCAGATCACGCAGACCGTGATCCAGATTCCGACCCAGGCCTGAAGGCTTAACGAGCAGCTCGCATGGATCGTCTGGTATATGTGGCTATGTCGGGCGCGAAGCAGACGCTGCGCGCGCAGACCGCCAACAGCTACAACCTGGCCAATATCAGCACGGTTGGTTTTCGTGCCGATCTGTCGGCGTTCCAGTCGCAGCAGGTGGCCGGTGCCGGCCTGCCGTCACGTGCCTACGCCACCGACGGCAGCGTCGGCGCGGACCTGGGCGGCGGCACGATCCAGCAGACCGGGCGCGATCTGGATGTGGCGGTGCAAGGCCCGGGGTGGATCGCGGTGCAGAGTCCACAAGGCAGCGAGGCCTACACGCGCGCCGGCGATCTGCGCGTCGACCCCAACGGCCAGCTGACCACTGCCGCCGGCTATCCGGTGCTCGGCGATTCGGGTCCGATCGCCGTGCCGCCGTACGCCTCGATCACGGTCGGGCACGACGGCTCGATCTCGATCGTCCCTCTTGGCCAGACGCCGCAGACGGTCGCCGTGTGCGGTCGTATCAAGCTGGTGAATCCGCCGGCCAGCGAGCTCGAGCGCACCGATGGCGGCCTGTTTCGATCGAGCAGCGGCGGCGATGCCACGTCCGACTCCACCGTCCAGCTGGTACCCGGCGCTCTGGAATCCAGCAACGTCAATATGGCGGCGGCAATGACCAACATGATCGAGCTGGCGCGCAGTTACGAGATGCAGCTCAAGTCGATCAAGTCCGCCGAAGACAACGACTCGTCCTCAACCAAGCTGCTGCAGACCAGCGGCTGATCCCCTGACAGGAAGTATGAAGCCATGAACAGCGCACTATGGGCGGCGAAGACCGGGCTTGATGCCCAGGAGACCCAGATGGCGGTGGTTGCCAACAACCTCGCCAACGTCAACACCACCGGCTACAAGGAATCGCGCGGGGTGTTTCAGGATCTGTATTACCAGAACGTGCGCCAGGTCGGCGGCTCGACCTCGCAGGACACGCTGGCTCCGACCGGCCTGAACCTCGGCACCGGCGTGCAGATGGTGTCCACGGAGAAACTCTACACCCAGGGCAGCGTCAACCAGACCGGCAACTCGCTCGACGTGGCGATTAACGGCCGCGGATTCTTTCAGGTGCTGACGCCCGACGGCACCCTGGCTTACACGCGCGACGGCAGCTTCCAGACCAACGCCCAGGGCCAGGTGGTCACCGCCGCCGGCTACACGCTGCAGCCGGCGATCACGATTCCACAGGGCGCGCAGTCGATCACCATCGGCAATGACGGCACCGTCAGCGTGCTGGTGGCGGGGCAGACCGCGCCGACCACGGTGGGCACACTGCAGCTGGCGGATTTCGTCAACGAGGCCGGCCTGCAGCCCCTGGGCCAGAACCTGCTGGTCGCATCCGCCTCCAGCGGCACGGCGCAGACCGCGAACCCGGGATTATCGGGCATGGGCACGCTGCAGCAGGGTGCCACCGAGAGCTCCAACGTCGACGTGGTGTCGGAGATGGTGAGCATGATCGAGACGCAGCGCGCCTACGAAATGGACAGCAAGGCGATCCAGACCACCGACCAGATGCTGCAGAACCTGAGCACCTCGCTGTGATCGGCCGCTCTATATTAAAGAGTGTCGGCCTGGCGGCCGCCATGGTCGGCGCGCTGGCGGCGCTCAGCGCCTGTCACACCGCGCATCCGCCGCCGGCCAGTTTTGCCTCCACCCTGCCCGAGGAGATACCCGCGGTCAGCGCCGGCAATGGCGCGATCTATCAGTCCGGGCACGACCAGGCGCTGTTCGATAACGCGGTGGCGCGACGCGTCGGCGATATCCTGACCATCCAGCTGGTGGAGAGCACCAACGCCTCCAAGAGCGCCGTCACCACCACCAAGAAGAACACCACCACCACGCTGCCGGGCGCGAATATCCTGGGCGGGGCGCTGACCATTCATGGACGCAATGTGCTGAGCGGCTCGCTGGCCGACGCCAGTCAGTTCGACGGCGAAGGCACCAGCGCGCAGAGCAATCAGTTGACCGGGTTCATCTCGGTAACGGTGGCCAGGCGGCTGGCCAACGGCAACCTGCTGGTGCGCGGCCAGAAATGGATCACGCTGAACCAGGGCCGGGAATACGTGCAGATCGAAGGCATCGTGCGTCCGGTGGATATCGGTCCGGACAACGTCGTGCCCTCCTACAACGTCGCCGACGCGAACATTACCTATGGCGGTCAGGGCGCGCTGGCGGACTCGAATACCAAGTCCTGGCTGGCACGCTTCTTCGATTCGCCCTACATGCCGTTCTAGCCATGGCGCCACTCATGCACAGACTTCGCTCCAGCCTGGTCGTCGCCCTGAGTCTGCTGCCGGCGCTATCGTCGGCCGAGCGGGTCAAGGATCTGGCCGTCGTGTCCGGGGTGCGCAGCAACCAGCTGGTCGGCTACGGCCTGGTGGTCGGCCTCGACGGCACCGGCGATCAGACTACGCAGACGCCGTTCACGGTGCAGAGCATCATCAACATGCTGGAGAAATTCGGCGTCACGATCCCGGCCAACGTCAGCCCGCAGCTCAAGAACGTCGCGGCCGTGACGGTGACCGCCCAGCTGCCGCCATTCATCAAGGTCGGACAGACCATCGACGTCACCGTCGGCTCGATCGGCAATGCCAGCAGTCTGCGCGGCGGCAATCTGCTGATGACGCCGATGCGCGGCGCCGACGGCGAGGTCTATGCCATGGCCCAGGGCAGCGTCGTGGTCGCCGGTTTCGGCGTCTCTGGCAAGGACGGCTCGCGCGTGAGCGTGAATGTTCCCAGCGGCGGGCGTGTACCCAACGGCGCCACGGTCGAGCACGAGGTGAAGAATGAATTCGCGACCCAGCCGTTCGTGATGCTCAATCTGAATACCCCGGACTTCACCACCGCGACTCACCTGAGCGAGGGCATCAACAAGCTGCTCGGCGGAGCAACCGCGGTCGCGATCGATCCGGTGTCGATCAAGGTTGCGGCGCCGGCCGACACCAATCAGCGCATCGCCTTCGTGTCGGCGCTGCAGGAGCTGGACATCGAGCCCGGGGATGCGCCGGCTCGCGTGATCATCAATTCGCGCACCGGCACCGTGGTCATCGGTTCACGCGTGCGCGTGACGCCGGCCGCGGTCGCGCACGGCTCACTGTCGGTGACCATTACCGAGCGCCAGGACGTGAGCCAGCCCAATGCCTTCAGCCAGGGCACGACGACCGTCACGCCGCACTCGGACATCTCCATCAGCCAGCCCGAGGCTCGCATGTTCGTGTTCAACGCCGGCGTGAATCTGGATGAGATCGTGCGCGCGGTGAATCAGGTCGGTGCGGCTCCGGGCGATCTGGTGGCAATTCTCGAGGCGCTGAAGGAAGCCGGCGCACTGCGCGCGGAACTGGTCGTGATCTGATCGCATGGGCACGCCGACCGTAGCACCGAGTTTCTATGCCGACTTCCAGGGCCTGGACCGGCTGCGCGCCTCGGCGGCGCGGCAGGATCCGCAGGCGCTGCGCGAGGCGGCGCGCCAGTTCGAGGGTTTGTTCACCGCAATGATGTTGAAATCGATGCGCGACGCATCGCTCGGCGGCGGCTTGGGCGACAGCGAGGAGACCAAGACCTATCAGGACATGTACGACCAGCAGCTCTCATTGCAGATGGCCCACGGCAAGGGTCTGGGGCTGGCCGAGATGCTGATGCAGCAGCTGACACGCGCCAATGCCGCGCACGCCACGGCCACGGCGCCAGCATCGGCAACGCCGGCCACGGGCGCCGCCGGCGCCGACAAGATCTCAAGTGCGCAACAGGTCAACTTCGTACGCTCGCTGGAACCGCTGGCGCAGAGCGCCGGCCAGAGCCTGGGCGTGGCGCCCGACACCCTGATTGCCCAGGCGGCGCTCGAGACCGGATGGGGCCGCAATATGCCCACCGACAGCAACGGGCGCAGCAGCTCCAACCTGTTCGGTGTCAAGGCCGGCGATTCCTGGCGCGGCACGGCGGTGCAGGCGAGCACCACTGAGTACCAGCAGGGCACGCCGGGCACTACCCGCGCGGCCTTTCGCAGCTACGGTGATGCGAGCCAGAGCGTCGGTGACTATGTCTCGCTGTTGCAGACCAGTCCGCGCTATGCCGGCGCCCTGGGTGCCGGATCGGACGTGCACGCTTTTGCCAATGGGTTGCAGCGCGGCGGCTACGCCACCGATCCGGATTATGTGAATAAGCTGGTGGCGACCGTCGCGACGCTACGCCAGCTGCGTGCGGCGGCGCTCAAGTCATGAGTCGCGCTGCCGAAGACTATGAACGTAGAGTCCGCGCACCGCGCGCCGCGCGTTGTGTCATGCAGGAGCCATCATGGGCGACATGCTGAATACGGCGGTTTCCGGCCTGATGGCGTTCCAACAGGAGCTGGACACCACCAGCAACAACATTTCCAACGCCAATACGCCCGGCTATAGCCGCGAGACCACAGATCTGGTCAGCGTGCCCGGACCGTACATCGGCGATCTGTCGATCGGCAACGGCGTTCAGGTCAGCAGCGTGCAGCGCGTCTATGACCAGACCGTCGCCTCGCAGGTGGTATCGGCCACCAGCGCCTACAACCAGCTCAACACTTTCTCGACCCAGGCCGCCGAGGTGGACAATCTTCTGGGCAGCACCAGCAACGGACTGTCCTCGCAGCTGCAGAGTGTGGCCAGCGCGCTGCAGACCGTGGCCAACGCGCCCCCATCTTCGGCGTCGCGCCAGGTATTCCTGAGCCAGGCGCAGCAGCTGGTGAGCAACCTGCAGAGCGACGACAGCAGTCTGCAGAGTCTGGACTCCCAGGCCAATACTCAGCTCACCAGCGATGCCAGCCAGGTGACATCGCTGGCGCAGAGCATTGCGACGCTGAACAAGCAGATCATGGCGGACACCTCGCAGAGCACGCAGGCACCCAACAGCCTGCTCGATCAGCGCGACCAGCTGATCAATCAGCTCGCCACCTATGTCAATGTCACCACGTCGCAGCAGTCGGACGGCTCGGTGAATGTCTATATCGGCTCCGGCCAGACGCTGGTGACCGGCACCACCGCCGCCAGCCTGACGACCATCCAGAATGCCTATGACCCATCGCAGGACGATCTGGGCTTGAGCAGCCCCGCCGGTGCGATCGACGTGACGCAGCAGATCAGCGGCGGCACCTTGGGAGGCACGCTGCAGTTTCGCAGCCAGATGCTCGATCCGGCGCGCAACAGCCTGGGGCAGATCGCCGTGGTTCTGTCCAGCGCCATGAACGCCCAGAACCAGGCCGGACTTGATCAGTCCGGTAATCTCGGTGGAGCGATATTTTCCGTCGGCTCCCCGAGCGTATTGCCCGATAGCGCCAACACCGGTAATGCGACGGTCAGCGCCACGGTCAGCAATGCCGACGCGATCACCACCGACAATTACATTCTGCGATACGACGGCGCCAACTGGACCTTGAGCGATGCCAGCAGCGGTGCCAGCGTGGCGATGACCGGCAACGGCAGCGCCGGCAACCCGTTCGTGGCCGATGGCCTGTCGCTGGTGGTCGGTGCCGGCGCCCAGGCCGGCGATAGCTACCTGATCGAACCTACCAGCGGCGCCGTGTCCGGCATGCAGGTGCTGGCGACCGATCCGAGCCAGCTGGCCGCGGCGGCCCCGCTGCTGACCTCGGCCAACACTGGCAACACCGGTAGCGCGACCATTGATCAGGGCAGCGTGGCCACCAACGGCAGCTGGGTACGCGGCAACTACACCCTGACCTTCACCGGTCCGGCGGCCTATCAGGTCACCAACAGCGCCGGGGTCGTGGTTCAGAACGGCGCCTATACCTCCGGCGCGCCGATCAACTTCAACGGTGTCCAGGTGGCGGTCTCGGGCGCGCCGGCGACCGGCGACAGCTTTTCGATCAACGACAATGCCAGCGGCAGCGGCGATAACCGCAACCTGAGCGCGATGGCGGGACTGCTCGACCAGAGCCTGATCGGCGGCACCACGTCGATCAACTCGGCGGTCAACCAGCTGGTCACCAATATCGGTATCCAGACCAGTCAGGCGCAGAGCGGTACCACGGCGCAGCAGGCGGTGCTGACCGACGCCAGCAATGCCCAGCAGAGCGTCTCGGGCGTCAATCTCGACGAGGAAGCCGCCAACCTGGTGCAGTACCAGCAGGCTTATCAGGCCGCCGCTGAAGTCATCAACGTGTCCTCGACCCTGTTCAATTCCCTGATAACCGCAGTGCAGGCCTGAACCATGCGCATCTCGACAGCGGAAATCACCTCGCAGGCGATTCTGGCGATCGACAACCAGTCGAGCGCGCTGCAGACCACGCAGAATGAGGTATCCACCGGACTGGCGGTACAGAATGCGGCCGACAATCCGGTCGCGGCCTCACAGATCGTGCAGCTGTCGCAGCAGCAGGCGCAGCTCACGCAGTACGGCAGCAACCTGCAGTCGGCCCAGACCCGGCTGTCGCTCGAGGAGAGCTCACTGTCGACCGCGACCACGACGCTGCAGAGCATTCGCGACCTGGCGGTGCAGGCCGGCGATGCCACACTCAACGACAGTGATCGCCAGCAGATCGCCACGCAGATCCAGACCCAGATCCAGGCCCTGCTGGGCACTGCCAACAGCAAGGATTCCAACGGCGAATACCTGTTCGCAGGTTACGCCACGCAGACCCAGCCGTTCCTGACCGACAGCGCCGGCAACGTCAGCTATCAGGGCGACAGCGGCAATCGGCTGATTCAGATCAGCGCCAATCAGACTGTGGCCGACAGCGATACCGGCGCCACCGCCTTCATGGATATCGCGGCCGGCAACGGCACCTTCACCACCGCGGCGAATGCGGCCAATACCGGCAGCGCCAGCATCGACGGCGGATCGGTGCTCGATAGCACGCAGTGGGTGCCGGATAATTACACGCTGACCTTCACCAGTCCGACCAACTACCAGATCACCGACACCACCACCGGGACGACGGTGGTCGCCAATGGCACCTATACCTCCGGCACTGCCATTCAGTTCGATGGCGTGGAGGTCACCGTGAGCGGCACACCGGCCGCGGGGGATTCGTTCAACGTTGCGCCGAGCGGCAACCAGAGCATGTTCGCCACGCTCACGCAGCTGAGCACGGCGCTGTCGCAGCCGGCGGACACGGCGGCGAGCAAGGCCCAGCTCGCGACCAGCCTGGCCAGTGCCCTGACCAATATCGATCAGGACGTGAGCCACCTGTCGACGGTATCGGCGAGCGTCGGTGCACGGCTTAATCTGCTGACCGCGCAGACCACGACCAACACCGCCACCGGCACCACCCTGACCTCGCAGCAGTCCAACCTGCAGGACGTCGACTACGCCTCGGCGGTGTCGACCCTGAACGAGCAGATGGTGGGACTGCAGGCCGCCGAGCAGTCCTATGCTGCGATTGCGCAGCTGTCGCTGTTCAAGTACCTGACCTTTTAGAGTTGGATCGATTGTGACCTGTTGCACACTTTCAGCAATCTCGGGCTCCGACGCTCAAGTTCGGAGGCCGGGCACCGATAACCGGCCTGAACAGGAAGCGACCGTGGGGGTCGTCCGAGAGCTAGCAGCGCGACGGACCGGTGTCCGGCGCTTGAACTAAACATCAGGAGCAACAGGCAATGTCACTGGTCCTAAACACGAATATCGATTCACTTGTGGCGCAGAACAGTCTGTCGTCCTCAGGCAGCCAGTTGTCGACTGCGCTGGCTCAGTTGTCCTCGGGTATGCGCATCAACACCGCCGCCGACAACGCCGCGGGTTACGCCATCACCCAGGGTATGACCTCACAGATCAACGGCCTGAACCAGGCTGCCAACAACGCCAGCGATGGCGTGTCGTTGACGCAGACCGCTTCCGGCGCGCTGTCAGAGGTCACCAGCGATCTGCAGACGATGCGCGATCTGGCGGTCCAGTCGCTGAACGCGACCAACAGCACGCAGGACCGAGCGGACCTGAACACGCAGTTCCAGCAGCTGATGGCCGACATCAACAACGTCGCCACCAACACGCAGTTCAACGGCGTGAACCTGCTGGACGGCACGTTCCAGGGCGCCACCTTCCAGGTCGGCGCGAATGCCGGCCAGACGATCGCGGTATCGTCCGTAGCCAGCGTCAACAGCAACAACATCGGCGGCCTGTATAGCTCCGCCGGCACGGCTGCCGGCACCGGCGCCACGGCGGGCGACACCGGCACGCTGACGGTCACCGATGGCAATGGCGTGAACCATACCACCGCCCTGATGACGTTCACCGGCGTGGCAGCGACTGATTCGGCGACCGTCGCAGCGGCGATCAACCAGCTGTCGAGCCAGGATGGCGGCCTCATCGCCACGGTCGGCGCCACCGGCATCGACCTGAGCAGCACCTCCAACACGGCCGCGGCGGTCGCGGTTGCCTACACGGCTGGTGCGGTCAACGTGGGCGCTGAGAGCCTGGCGACGCTCGGCGTCAATGCGGCCTACGACCTGACTGCGGCCACAATAGCGGCGCCGACCAGCCATCTGAATACCGCCGACGTGACGACAGTCGATAACTCCAACAAGGTGTTGGTGCAGATCGACGCCGCCCTGCAGCAGATTGCCACGTCGGGTGCACAGCTGGGCGCCTACCAGAACCGCTTCACCGCTGCCATAAGCGGCCTGAACACGGATGCGACCAATCTGACGAGCGCCCGCAGCTCGATCGAGGACACCGACTACGCGCAGGCCACTTCGAATCTGTCCAAGGCGCAGATTCTGCAGCAGGCCAGCACGGCGATGGTGGCGCAGGCCAATACGATTCCGCAGAACATATTGACCCTG
>DATAJH010000124.1:0-5562 GCA_036262215.1 Steroidobacteraceae bacterium | reverse complement strand
TCCACGTCCCACGTGCCCGCGAATTTCGTGATCGACGGCATCTTGGTGGTGATGTCGATCGCACCGCCGACCCCCGCCCCGGGTCCCGCCTGAACGCTTGCCGGGCCCTTGATGATATCGATGGAATCCACGCTGTTGAAGCTGATCGGTGCCCCGTAGCCGTTCAACGTAAAGCTGTCGCGCATCCCATTGAAGAACATGTCGGCGTACTGACCGCGGATGCGCGGTATGTTCGGCTCACCGAACGACGCGTCCGAATAACTGCTCGACGTCAGGAAGGAAAATCCGCCCGGATTCTGGACATTGAGCGCGTCGAGCTGGGCCTTCGACAGCAAGGTGTTGTTGCGCGGCGTGTCCATCACGCCAAGATCCAGCCCGTAGGCCGAGGTGGACGACACGGTGGTCGGGAGGATGAGATCGCCCCGCCGGATGCCGTTCACGACGATTTCATCGAGGTCGCCGAGCGCGCCGGCAGAGGCCACCACATTGCCCGACGACTCACTGGTCTGCTGTGGCTGCTGCACCTGTTGCGCCAGCGCCGCAGGGGAAGCGATGAGTATCGAGAGCAACGTGACTACTGAAACACGAATCCCTAGTCTCAAGCGTCACCTCTTCAATTTTTGTTGTGTTCGATCGATCGTAGCAGTCACCCTCGGACTGTCAAGGGTGTAAAACAGTGCAAAATCGTGCGGCAATGCTGCTGCCCGCACCAGCCCGGAGCAGCCTCGCACCCGTTCGCGACTGCCTGTTTGATCAGCGCGGGGCTCGCAAGGGCCAAAACATTGGCTCGGCAGATACGACGCGGCGCTGTTGTATTGCAGCTGCATACACGTGATCTGCAACTTTTGCGCCATCGACTTCGACTTGCTGACCGGTGGGATCAACGCGGCGCGGAACATTGGCTCAGTGTGCGGGCGTAGGCCTGCTCAGTAGATCGAGAGTCATGTGCTCGAACCTCGGGACATCGACATCCTGAACGACCAGCACTTCGCGCTCGCCCAAGCCGGGACCGGTACCAACGCTCCAGCTCAAGGTGTTGCCGTAGCCAGCCGTGAAACTGGTATCGATGTCCACCAGCAGCGTGGCGCTGCGGGTCACGATCGAGGGATCCAGCCACACGGCCACCGCGAGTTCGTCCCACATCGGATAGGGCTGGCCGAACTCGGCCAGGTAGGCATCGAACGGCGCGTGACCTCCACTCAGCTGGCGGAAGAATTCCGGTTTGAAGAAGGTCCTGGTGGTCGGATCGATGGGCACCTGCGTGATCTTCTTCCACGGCTCATGCAGTACGATCGATGCGGCCTCCGGATCGAAGCGCATGTTGAACTCCAGCCGCGGCGCATTGGCGAACTCGGCTGCGAACGCATTGTCGGCCGCCACCGGATTGTAGCTGCCGCCCATGAACACCAGTTCCCGCGCCAGCGATGCGAACTGCGGGTCGAGGCGCGATGCCAGGGCCAGGTCGGTCAGCGGACCGGCGGCGATGATGGTGACCTGACCCGGAAATTCGTGCACCTTGCGCACCAGAAAGGCGGCCGCGGTCTCGGCCGAGGCCTTGATCTTGGGTTCACCGGCCGGTGAATGCGGCACCAGGAACGGATCGGCATGGTACGGGGAACGCCGCACGGTGCCTTCCGCCGGCCAGCTCTCGGTCCAGGCGCCCTTGTAGAACAGCTTGCCATAGAGCTGTTCCCACACCCGGGTGCGCTGCTGGGTATTCACCAGCGGATACACCGCGCCCGGATGCACCGGCACTTCCGTGCGCTGGGCAATCTCGAGCAGGCGCAGCGCATGGCTGACCTCCTCGTCGCGCCAGCCATCGCCGCTTGGGATCGTAATGCCAAGGACGTCCACGTCGCTGGCCTGCAGCAACATCAGTATCGCCTGCAGATTGGACGACGCCGGACCGAAAGCGTCCTGGTCGATGATGACCTTGCGCCGCGCGCCGCCATCCTGCGCCCAGCAGACGCCGGAAAGCAGCGTCAGCACCAGCAGCCACAGCACGCGGGCCAGGGAAGCACGCGGTGTAATCATGAGCGCTCCTGTAGTTCACCCAGCACATAAGTCGCCGCGATGGCACGATCGTCCGCCAGCGTCATCAGCACCAGCAGCAGCTCGCTCAGACTGCGAGTTTGCGCCGTGCGTCGCGCCAGCAGCGGCGTTGCCTGTGGATCGAGGACGATGAAATCGGCCTCGGTACCCGGCGCAAAGCGCCCGATACGGTCGGCCAGCCCGAGCATGCGCGCGCCCGCCAGCGTGGCCAGATAGAATGCCCGCAGCGCCGGGAGCTGCTGGCCCAGCAGCTGCGCGACCTTGTAGGCTTCTGCCATGGTGCGCAGCATGCTGAAGCTGCTGCCGCCGCCGACATCGGTGGCCAGCGCGAAGCGCATACCGGCAGCGTCGCTTGCCGCGATATCGAACAGGCCGCTGCCCAGGTAAAGATTGGAGGTCGGGGCAAACGCGGCGCCGGCACCGCTGGCCGCCAGTCGTGCCCGATCGGCCGCGTCCAGGTAAATGCAGTGCGCATAAGTGGCGCGCTCGCGCAGCAGTCCGAAGCGATCGTAGACGTCGAGGTAGCTGCGGCTGTCCGGAAACAGCTGCTGTATCCAGGCCACCTCGTCGCGGTTTTCCGCCAGATGGCTGTGGATGAATACGCTCGGATATTCCAGCGCCAGTCGGCCGGCGCTTTGCAATTGCTCGGCCGATGAGGTGGCGGCAAAGCGCGGCGTGATCGCATAGTGCAGTCGATCGCGGCCGTGCCAGGTCTCGATCAGCTCGCGCATATCGCGTTCGCCTTCAGTCGCGCTGTCGCGCAGATCATCCGGGCAATTGCGGTCCATCAGCGTCTTGCCGGCGATCATGCGCAGCCCGCGCTCAGCGGCAGCCCGGAAGAACATCTCCACCGACTGCTTGTGCACCGTGCCGAGTACCTGTGCCGTGGTGGTGCCGTTACGCAGCAGTTCATCGAGAAAGAATTCGGCCACCTCAAAGGCATGCTCGGCGTCGGCAAAACGCTTCTCGGCCGGAAATGTATAGCGCTGCAGCCAATCGAGCAGATCGCGCCCGCCAGATGCGATCACGTCGGTCTGCGGGTAGTGAATGTGGGTATCGATGAAACCGGGCGTGATCAGGCGATGCCCATGGTCGATCACCGGCATGTTGCCGGCCGCAGCCGGCAGCAGCGCTGCGGTCGGTCCGACCGCCTCGACGTGCCCGTCGGCGAGGATCAGCGTGCCCTGCTCGAAGAAGTCGTAGGCCGCTGGATCGTCCTGCGACCCGGGATCGGTGTGGAAATGCAGGATCGAGCCGCAGTGCGCAATGCGATATGGAACGTTCATCGCGGCGGCGGCTTCAGTAGCCGGGGTGGAAACTGCGCCCGAGGGAGGCCGGCTGATTCAGCAGAATCGTTTTCGGGTCGCGGCAGATCACCACCAGCACCACGATGGTGGCCGCGTACGGCAGCATCGACAGGAACTCGCTCGGCACATGCACCCCCAGACCCTGCGCATACAGCTGCAGCACGGTGACGGTGCCGAACAGATACGCGCCGGCGAGCACACGCCACGGCTTCCAGGTGCCGAATACCACCAGCGCCAGCGCAATCCAGCCGCGCCCGGCGCTCATGCCCTCGGTCCACATGGGCGTCAGCGAGGTTGACAGATAAGCCCCGGCGATGCCGCTCATCGCGCCGCCGAACAGCACCGCGAGGTAGCGAATCCGGGTGACCGGTTCGCCCAGTGCATGCGCCATCGCCGGAGACTCGCCGACCGCACGCAGCCGCAGGCCCACGCGCGTGCGCTTGAGCACCCAGGCGATCAGCGCGCACAGGATCAGGGACAGATACACCAGCAGATCGTAGTGAAACAGCAGCGGCCCGATCAACGGCAACCCGGTGAGTAGCGGGATGTGCAGCGCTGGCAACGGGTGAATCGGCAATCCGACGAAGCTGCGGCCGGCGAATGCGCTCAGGCCCACACCAAATAGCGTCAGGGCCAGGCCGGTTGCGACCTGGTTGGTCTGCAGGCTCAGCGTCAAAACGCCAAACAGCAGTGCGATCAGGATCCCGGCCATGGCGGCGGCCAGGTATGCGAGCCACAGGCTGCCGCTGGTCACGCCGACCGCAAAGCCGCTCATCGCTCCAACCAGCATCATGCCCTCCACGCCCAGATTGAGCACGCCGGCGCGCTCGGTGACCAGCTCGCCCAGTGCCGCAAACAGCAGTGGCGTCGCAGCACCCACCGCGCTGGCCGCAATGGTCACCCAGGTCGCAAGGTTCATGCGCTGGCCGGCGGCGCCGCGGGGGCCCGACGCACGCGCCGCAGCCGAAAGCCGATGAACAGCTCGGCCGCGAGCAGATAGAACAGCAGCGCGCCCTGGAACAGTCCGCTGACGGATGCCGGCAGCTGCAGCTCCATCTGCGCCGACTCGCCGCCGAGATACAGCGCCGACATCAACAACGACGCCAGCACCACGCCCAGCGGATGCAAGCGCCCGACGAAGGCAACGATGATGGCCGCGAAGCCATAACCGGGCGATACCACCGGCTGCAGCATGCCAATCGGGCCCGCGACCTCGCAGATGCCCGCCAGGCCGGCGGCGCCGCCGCTGATCATCAAGGCCAACCAGATATTGCGTCGCTCGCTGATGCCGGCGTAGGCCGCCGCGGCCGGGGCCAGGCCGCCCACCCGCATGCGAAAACCGGCCGCCGTTGCCGTGCCAAACCACCAGGACAGCGCTGCGAGCAATAACGCGATAATGAAACCGACGTTCACGCGCGTGCCCTCCAGCAATGGCGGCAGCAGAACATTGTCGGGCAGCGGCTGCGATTGCGGGAAATTCTGCCCGGCCGGATCGCGCCATGGCCCGTGCACCAGGTACGACAGCAACAGTTGGGCGATGTAGACCAGCATCAGGCTGACGAAGATCTCGCTGGTGCGAAAGCGCGAGCGCAGGAATGCCGGTATCGCAGCCCAGGCCATGCCGCCCAGCACGCCCGCTGCGAGCACCGCCGGTTGCGCCCAATGACCCAGGGCGGCGCCGCAAAACAATCCGACGCCCCCGCCGGCAATGGCACCGAGCGTGAGCTGCCCCTCGGCACCGATATTCCACACGTTGGCGCGATAGCACACCGCCAGCCCGAGCGCGCACAGCATCAGCGGCGTCGCCTTGAGCAGCAGCTCTCCGAGCCCATAGACCGAGCTGACCGGTTCAACGAAGAACACCCGGAACGCGGCCACCGGATCCTTGCCCAGAGCGGCGAACACCAGCAGGCCGGTCGCCAGCATCGCCAGCGCCGCCAGCGGCGAGGAGCAGATGCGCATCGCCGCCGATGGCTTCTGGCGCCGCTCCAGCCGCAGCGGCCACGGGTTGTGGTCAAACAGCGCCATGGGCCCCCTCAGCGGCGCGGCCGGCGGCCTGGAATTCGCCGGTCATCCATACGCCCACCGTTTCCACAGCCAGCCCGGCCGTCGACACGGCATCCGACAGCCGGCCGCGCGCCAGCACCGCCAGGCAATCGCAGATCGCGAACAGTTCATCCAGGTCCTCGGAGATCACCAGCAC
>DATAJH010000123.1:0-66662 GCA_036262215.1 Steroidobacteraceae bacterium | reverse complement strand
CGTACGATCACCTTCGGCTCGGCCCATCCCTTGAGTTCGAAATGATGATGAATCGGCGCCATGCGGAACAGGCGGCGCCCGGTCAGCTTGTACGAGGCCACCTGCAGGATCACCGAGGCGGTTTCCAGCACGAAGATGCCGGCCATGACCAGAGCGACGATTTCCTGGCGCACGATGATCGCCACCACACCCAGCGCGGCGCCCAGTGCCAGCGCGCCGATGTCGCCCATGAATACCTGCGCCGGATAGGAGTTGAACCACAGGAACCCGAGGCCGGCACCGGCCAGCGAGCCGCAGAAGATCAGCAGCTCGCCGGCCTGCGGGATGGCCGGAATCGACAGGTAAGTGGCGAAGATCGAGTTGCCGCTGGCGTAGGCGAAGATGCCGAGCGCTCCGGCCACCATCGCCGCCGGCATGATCGCCAGGCCGTCGAGCCCATCGGTCAGGTTTACCGCATTGCTCATGCCGACGATCATGAAATAGGCCAGGGCGATGAAACCCGCCGCGCCCAGCGGCACACTGATGGTTTTGATGAACGGCACGAAGAAATCGGTTTCGGCCGGCACATGGGCCGTCCGGTACAGCAGCACCGCGGCGCCCAGGCCGAGCACCGACTGCCAGAAGAATTTCCAGCGCGGGCTCAAACCGCGCGAATTGCCGACCACCAGCTTCAGATAATCGTCGCAGAAGCCGATGGCGCCGAATCCCACGGTCACCCCGAGCGTGATCCATACGAAGCGGTTGCGCAGATCGGTCCACAGCAGCGTGCTGACCACGATGGCGACGATGATCAGCGCGCCGCCCATGGTCGGCGTGCCGGCCTTGGGCAGATGCGAGCGCGGACCGTCGTCGCGCACCACCTGGCCGATCTGGTAGCGCGACAGGCGCGCGATCATGAGCGGCCCGACCAGCAGCGCGATGCTCAGCGCCGACATGACGGCCAGGATGGCGCGCAGCGTCAGATACGAGAACGCGTGGAAAGCCGTGTGGTGCGTCGCCAGCAGCTTCGCGATCCAGTAGAGCATCGACTACCTTCCCTAAGTTCAAGGCCCTGCGGCCGGTGCCAGTGCCTCGACCACTCGTTCGAGGCGGTTGACGCGCGAGCCCTTGATCAGCAGCCGCACGTCGGGCGTGATCGCCGCATCCAGTGCGCGCGTGAGTTCAGTGGCATCGCGATAGCGCTCCGCGCCGGCGCCAAAGCTGTCGGCGGCCAGGCCGGCGAGTGCGCCGAAGGCGTACAGACGCTCCACGCCCAGGGCGCGCGCCAGCTCGCCCAGCTCGCGATGGCTGCTGTCGGCAAACTCACCCAACTCGGCCATGTCGCCCAGCACCAGCCAGCGCCGGCCCGGCAGCTCGCTCAGCACCTCAAGTCCGGCGCGCGCCGAGCTGGGATTGGCGTTGTAGGAGTCGTCGATCAGCCAGGCACCGGCGCGCGTGCGGCGCAGCTGCAGCCGGCCTTTGACCGCCCGCATCGAGCTTAAGGCCGCGGCCACGTCGCTGAGCGTGGCACCGGCGCTGGTGGCGGCGGCCGCGGCGGCGAGCGCGTTACGAACGTTGTGGCGGCCGGCCAGCGCCAGCGTGACCTGCACCTCGCCCATCGGGCTGTGCAGCCGGAAACGCGTGGCAAAATCCTGCGCATCGACTTCGAAATGCAGCGCCGCGGCGTAGAAGTCGGCCTCGTGCCGCAGACCGAAGCTCAGCACCCGCGCTCCGGTGGCGGCACGCCACAGCGACGCATAGGCGTCGTCGGCATTGATGACGGCGATGCCGCTGGCGGGCAACCCGGTCACCATCTCCCCTTCGGCTCGCGCCGCGCCTTCCAGCGAACCAAACCCTTCAAGGTGTTCGGCACCGGCATTGGTGATCAGACCGATGCCCGGCCGCGCAATCTGCACCAGCTGTTCGACGTCGCCGCGACGATTGGCTCCCATCTCGATCACCGCGCTCACGTGGCTGTCGTCCAGCCGCAGCAACGTCATCGGTACGCCCAGATGGTTGTTGAGATTGCCGCGGGTGGACAGGCACGGCCCGCGTCGCGACAGGATCGCGGCGATCATCTCCTTGACCGTGGTCTTGCCATTGCTGCCGGCGACGCCGATCAGCGGGCCCTTGAATTGCGCGCGCGCCTTGCGCGCCGCGTGCGCCAGTGCCGCCTCGACATTCGACACCACGATCTGCGCCAGCGGCAGCGCCAGCCGGCGCGACACGATGGCGCCGGCGGCGCCGGCGCGCGCCGCGTCGGCCACGAAATCATGACCGTCGGCCGTGTCGCCGCGCAGCGCCGCGAACAGATCGCCGGCGGCCAGTCTGCGGCTATCGATCGCGATCTCGTTGAAGGCGCGATCCTCGCCGTACAGGCGCCCGTGACCGGCGGCGGCAAGTTGCTTCAGGGTGCGGATCATGGGGTAGCGCGTTCGGCCAGCACCTGGCGCACCACCGCGGCGTCGCTGAAAGGGCGGCGTTCGTGGCCGACGATCTGGTAATCCTCATGACCCTTGCCGGCCACCAGCACCACATCCGGCGCCAGCGCGTGCGCCAGCGCGGCGCGGATCGCCTGCGCCCGGTCGTGAATCACGCGAGTGCGTGCAGCAGCGCCCGCCGCGCTGATGCCGTCCATGATCGGTGCCACGATTTCGCGCGGGTCCTCGCGCCGCGGATTGTCATCAGTGACGATGATCTGATCGGCAAGCGTAGCCGCGATGCGCCCCATTTCGCGGCGCTTGCCGCGATCGCGCTCCCCGCCGCAGCCAAACACGCACCACAGGCGGCCGCGGCAGTGCGCGCGCGCCGCGCGCAGCGCCTTGGCCAGCGCATCGGGCGTATGCGCGTAGTCGATCAGCGCCAGCGGCCAGGCGCCTCCGCCTTCGACCTGCATGCGCCCGGGCGGCGCCGTGCAGCGCGCCAGCGCGTCGCAGGCGCTCGCCAGCGGGACCTCCCAGGCCAGCAGCACCGCGAGCACGCTCAGCAGATTGTCGACGTTGAAGTTGCCGATCAGGCTGCTCTCGAGCCGAGCCGAGCCGCGGCTGCTTTCGATGTCGATCTGGAGGCCTGCGCCGCCGGTCCGCACGGCGCTGGCGCAGACGTAGTCGGCGCCGCTCGCGACCCACTCCGCCGGACGCTGCGAAGTCAGAAACAGCCGCGCGCCAGGCGTGCCGCGCGCCCGCTGTGCCTGCAGCCGGTCGCGCGCCAGCTCCCGCCCGAAGGGATCATCGACGTTGATGACGCGCGCCGAGAGCGTCGGCCAGTTGAACAGCCGGGCTTTGGCCGCGCCATAGGCGGTCATGTCGGCGTGGTAATCCAGGTGATCGCGCGTCAGGTTGGTGAATACCGCGGTGTGGAAACGCACGCCGGCGCAGCGATCCTGGTCGAGCGCATGCGAGGACACTTCCATCGCCACCGAATCGAAGCCGGACGATCGCAGCTGCGCCAGCAGTCGATGCAATGTCAGCGCGTCGGGTGTGGTGTGCGCGAGCGCGCTGAGCGCGCCCGGTAGTCCGGCGCCGAGCGTGCCGATGTAGGCCGTGCGCCGCCCGCACAATTCCAGCGCCTGCGCCAGCAGCCAGGCACAGGTGGTCTTGCCATTGGTGCCTGTGATGCCGGCCACCGTCAGGCTGGCCGACGGTGCGTCGAAGAAACGGTCGGCGATGAATCCGAGCTGAGCGCTCAGGTTCGGCACCGCGCACACCACGACCGCCGCATCGAGCACCGGCGGCGTCACGCCCGGAGCCGGTTCCCACAGAATGGCGCGCGCGCCGGCCGCTACCGCATGGTGCGCGAAATCCAGCCCGTGGTGCGTGCGGCCACGGCAGGCCAGGAACGCGGCGCCCGGGGTGACGCTGCGGCTGTCGTGCGTGATGTCCGAGACTTCCAGGCGCTCGGGTACGTCGGCCAAGCCGCCGAGCAGGGCTTTGAGCGGTCGCCAGTTCGGTTGCGCCCCGGCATTCATCGCTGCGCCACTCTCTGGCCGCGCATCAGCGGTGAACTCGGCGCCGACAGCTCGTCCGGCGCCACCGCCAGCAGGCGCAGCGCACCCCCGACCACGGCGGAGAACACCGGGGCCGACACGTCGCCGCCCATGTATTTGCCGGCGGTCGGCTCATCGATCACCACCACGGCCGCAAGGCGCGGATGCGAGGCCGGCGCCAGGCCGGCGAACACCGAGGTATAGCGGTCCTTGGAATAGCTGCCGTTGATGGATTTCCACGCGGTGCCGGTCTTGCCGGCCACCCGATAGCCGGAAATCTTGGCGCGCACGCCGGTCGCGCCCTCCTGCGTGGTCACCGCCTCCAGCAGCTGGATCAGCGAGCGGCACACCGATTCATCGAGCATGCGCTCGCCGACCGGCGCCGTATCCAGCCGTAACAGCGACACCGGCCGGCGAACGCCGCGGGCGCCGATCGCAGCGTAGGCCTGCGCCAGCTGCAGCGGCGTGACCGAAATGCCGTAGCCATGCGACAGGGTGGCGATGCTGATCGCGCGCCAGTGCGAATAATTGGTGAACACGCCGGCCGACTCACCGGGAAAGCCGCTGCTGGTCACCTGGCCGAAGCCGAAATGATTGAGCGTGGTCCAGATCTGCTGCGGTTCGAGCTGCAGCGCCAGTTTGGCCATGCCGACGTTGGAGGACTTGGCCAGCACGGTGGCCAGGTCGATGGCGCCGAGATTGTGCTCGTCCTCGAAGGTGGTCGCGCCGACCTGGATGAAGCCGGGGGCGGTGTCGATGACGCTGTCGGTGCTGAACTTGCCGGATGCGAGCGCCGCCGCGACGATGAACGGCTTGACGCTTGAGCCGGGTTCGAACAGATCGGTGACCGAGCGATTGCGGTACGCGGCCGGCAGCATCTGCTCGCGATCGTTGGGGTTGTAGGCCGGCTGGTTGACCATCGCCAGCACCTCGCCGCTGTCGATGTCGATCACCACCACCGAGCCGGCATGGGCACGATTGTTGATGATGGCGCTCTTGAGTTCGCGATACGCCATGTACTGGATACGCAGATCGATGCTCAGGGCGAGGTCGCGGCCCGGCCGCACCGGCCGGATGCTCTCCACGTCCTCCACGTTGCGCGCCCGGGCGTCCTGAATGACGCGCTTGGCGCCGTTCTCACCCGCCAGCCAGTTGTCGAATGTCAGCTCGGTGCCTTCCTGGCCGACGTCATCGATGCTGGTGAAACCGAGCACGTGCGCGGCCACTTCGCCGGCCGGATAGTAGCGACGGTATTCGTGCGCCAGATTGACCCCGGGCAGATTCAGCTGCTGCACGCGCAGCGCATCCACCGGCGTCATGCCGCGGGCGACGTACAGAAACTCGCGTTCCAGGTTGCTGCTGATGCGACGGGTCAGCTCGGCGCGGTCGGTGTCGAGCGCCGCGGCCAGGTGCGGCAGCTGCTCGATGCTGCCGGCCAGCACCCGCGGATTGACCCACACCGAATCCACCGGCGTGCTGACCGCCAGCGGCTCGCCGTTGCGATCGACGATGTTGCCGCGATGCGCGGTGATGGTGGCGACACGCGAGGAACGCGCGTCGCCCTGCGACGCGAGAAAGCCGTGATCGACCAGCTGCAGGTTCACCGCGCGCCCCACCAGTGCGCCGGCGGCGGCCAGCAGCAGCGCAAACAGCAGCCACTGGCGGGCGCGAAACGAATGCGGGGTGACGCGCTCGCCGCCGCGCGCTGCACCCGTGACGCGCTGTGCGCGTGTGCCGCCGCGCGATCGCAGGCGCATCATGGTGAGAGAATCTCGATGTCGTGCGAGTCGGGAATGCTCATGTGCAGCCGTTCACTGGCGACGCGCTCGACGAATCCGTAGGCCGACCATGCGCTCTGCTCGAGCTGCAGCCGTCCCCATTCGGCATCGAGCTCATCGCGTGCGCTATTGAGGCGCTCGAGCTCGACGAACAGATCGCGCGCGCGATATTTGCTGTAGACCGCCCCGGCGCTCGACGCCAGCACCGCGCACCACAACAGCGGCATGACCAGCAGCAGCAGGCGCCGTGCGGTGCTCACGGGCGTCGCTCGGCGACCCGCAGTACGGCGCTGCGGGCACGCGGGTTGGCAGCGAGCTCAGCGCTGCCGGCGCGCTGCTTGCTGCCGATGCGGCGCAGCGGCGGTTCGGCGCCTGCGGGCGGGCGCGGCAGGCGGGCCAGCACCGGATCGAGCTCGGAGTGCGCGCGCATGAATTGCTTCACCAGTCGGTCCTCGAGCGAATGAAAGCTGATCGCCACCAGCCGACCCTGCGGAGCAAGCAGTTGCAGCGCCTGTTCCAGCCCGCGCTGCATCTGACCGAGTTCGTCGTTGATGTGCATGCGCAGCGCCTGAAAGGTACGGGTGGCCGGATGTTTGCCCGGTTCGCGGGTACGCACGCAGCGCGCCACCAGTGCCGCCAGCTCGCTGGTGCGATTCAGCGGCTGGGATGCGCGCAGGCGCACGATCTCGGCGGCGATGCGGCTGGCAAAGCGTTCCTCGCCCAGGGTTGCGATCACGTGACGAATCTCATCCAGCTGCGCATGTGCGAGCCACACGGACACGGGTTGGCCGCGCGTCGGGTCCATGCGCATGTCGAGCGGGCCGTCCTTGCTGAAGCTGAAGCCGCGCGCAGCGTCGTCGAGCTGCGGCGACGCGACGCCGAAATCGAACAGCGCGCCATCGCAATGGGTCCGGCTCGTCTGCGAGTGCACCAGCGCAGCAAGCTCGGCGAACTCACCATGCACCAGGTGCAGCCGAGTCTCATGCGCAAAGCGCGCGCGTCCGGCCGCAATGGCCGCCGGGTCGCGGTCGATGGCCACGAGTTCCCCGTCTGGGCCAAGCGCCTGGAGGATGCGCGCGCTGTGCCCGCCGCGGCCGAATGTCGCGTCGACGTAGAGACCGCCCGGACGCAACGCCAGCGCCTGGAGCGCCTCTTCGACAAGCACCGGCGTGTGCTCATCCAACTCCCCTCCGTGCAACCGCTAGCCGCCGCTTCAAAGCGACAGCGAATCAAGTTCCGCCGGTAGATCGGTCGCCGATGCCTCGCTCTTCAGCCAGAAATCGCGCCGCTCCGTCCAGCGGGACTCGTCCCACAGTTCACAGCGATTGCCCTGTCCGATCAGCATGGCGTGCCGGCCGAGCGCGGCAAATTCGCGCAGCTCCGGCGGCAGCAGCATGCGGCCATGACCATCGAGCGTCAGATCGGTCGCATGACCCACCATGAGCCGCTGCAGACGTCGCGACTGCGGGTGCAGGCTCGGCAGCTGCATCAGCGCTCGTTCGACCTGCTCCCAATCAGCCAGGGGATAAATCAGGAGACACTCCCCGTCCCGATCGACCGTGACCACCAGCTGGCCGGCCGATCGCTCGTGCAGGCGTTCGCGATAGCGCGTCGGGACGACCATGCGCCCCTTGTCATCCAGGGTGACCTTTGCTGCGCCGCGGAACATTGGATTGGGGCGAGTACGCCCATTTTTCCCCACTTTCTCCCACCTGGCGCCACTATAGAAACGAGGCCATGGCTGTGTCAACGGCTGGACGGGAAAATTTTGAGACGCAGTAGGCACTTACGCGCCCCGGATGGCATCCTACCTAAGCTCCGGAAGCGATAATCTTTAGGGATCATGAGCTTGTGCCGTAAAGCTCGCTGACATTCGACAAGCGGAGAGCCGGCCTGTAAGCCGGGTTCTGTCGAGAACAGTCATTCCTCTGGGACGTACGTCACCGCACGCCTCAAGCGGCCTACCCGGAAGCACGCGCGGGCGCGCGCTGCAGCCCTTTGCAGGACTGCGACTTCCCTATTTGGCCTTGCTCCAGGTGGGGTTTGCCATGCCGTCGCGTGTTGCCACTGACGCGGTGCGCTCTTACCGCACCGTTTCACCCTTACCGGCACTCTTGCGAGTGCTTAGGCGGTCTACTCTCTGTTGCACTTTCCGTAGGCTCACGCCTCCCAGGTATTACCTGGCACCCTGCCCGCCGAGCCCGGACTTTCCTCCACACTTCAATAGGATGAAGTACAGCGACTGCTCAGCCGACTCTCCGCCGCGGCACCTTAGCATGGCCGCAGGTTGCGGGCGGCGGCGACTCATTCGGCGGCCGGCCCGCGCTGCAGCCGCAGCGCGAGCGTATAGGCGTCGCTGCGCGTGGCCCCTGCCAGCTGGGCGGCGATCGCGGCCGCGCGCGCCGGCGGTAGTTCGGCCAGCAGCAGCTGCAGCGCCCGGGTCAGCAGCGCGGTATCAGCCCCGTCAGCGCGCTGCGGGGCGGCGCCCGCGACCACCACGGTGATTTCCCCGCGCGCAAAATCGGCGTCGTCGCGCGCCATCGCGCACAGCTGCTGCAGCGTGCCGCGATACACGCTTTCGTGCATTTTGGTCAGCTCGCGCGTCACCACCGCGGCGCGCTCATTGCCGAAACTGCGCGCCAGATCGGCCAGCGCGGCCGCAACGCGGTGCGGCGCTTCGAAGAACACCAGGGTGCGCGATTCGGTCGCCAGACGCGCCAGCAGCGCGCGCCGCTCGCCGGCGCGCGAGGGCAGAAAGCCCTCGAACGCGAAACGATCAGTGGCAAGCCCTGCAATGCTCAGCGCCGCGGTGACTGCCGAGGCGCCCGGTACCGCGCGCACCTCGATGCCGGCCGCCGCGGCGGCGCGCACCAGCCCGAAGCCCGGATCGGACAGCAGCGGCGTGCCCGCGTCGCTCACCAGCGCGATGACCTTGCCGGCCAGCAGCTGTTGCACCAGCGGCGCGACCCGCGCCTCTTCGTTGTAGTCGTGCAGCGAGACCAGCTGGCCGCTAACCCCGATCGCGTTGAGCAATTGGCCGGTTCGTCGCGTATCCTCGGCCGCGATCAGATCGGCTGCGGCCAGCACTTCGCGTGCCCGGGAGCTCAGGTCGCCGAGATTGCCGATCGGCGTGGCGACCACGTCGAGCCTGCCTGGGGACGGGAGCGGGTCGGTCCGAGCCACTATAATCCTCCGTTTCCGCACCGCACCGGCGCGCAGTGTCAGGCTTGAAGGGCAAGGTGTCGATGGTACAACTGCGAACGCAGGTCTTCCGTGGCCGCCGGCTGGCGTGGATCGCCGTGCTGGGGCTGGCCGCGTGCTCGATTCTGCCGCCGCCGGTGGCGCAGCGCCCCGGCACCGAACTGGCCGCGGAAGCCGCGGCACGTCGGGGCGATCATGCCCAGGCCGCCGCGCAGTATGAAAACCTGGCGGCGATGCGCGTACCCCCGCAACGGGTCGACATGCAGCTGGCGGCCGTACGCGAGTGGCTCGCCGCCGGCCGCCCGGCCGAAGCCGCGCGGCTACTGTCGGCCATCATTGCGCCGCAGAGCGATGCGCAGAGCCTGGAGCGATCGTTGCTGGACGCCGAGACCGCGCTGCTCGCCAACCGCGCCCAGGAGGCCTGGCAGAAGATCACTGCCATCCCCGAATCCGCCGCCACTGGCTCGAGCGCCACTGGCGCAGCGCTGCGTTACTACGCGCTCAAGATGCGCATTGCGCTCGCTGCGGCGCGCCCGGTCGATGGGGTGCGCGCAGAAATGGCCGCCGAAGGCTTCGCGGCCAACGCCGCCGAGCGCACGCAGCTGCGCACGCGGCTGCTGGCCGCGCTGCGCGAGGCGCGCGAGCACGGCGTCAAGCTCGAGGCCGCGGCCAGTGCAGATCCGATCGTGGCCGGCTGGCTGGAGCTGGGCGCGATCGCCACCGATAGCCATGCCAGCTCGCTGATCGGTGAAGCCGAAGCGGCCAGTTGGCGCGCCAAATATCCGAACCACCCGGCACTCGAAGTCCTGGCCCAGGCGCTGCCGCCGCCGCTGGCAGTGGCAGCATCCGGCGGGCGCATTGCCTTGCTGCTGCCCTTGAGCGGCCCGGCCGCCGGCCAGGCGGCCACGGTGCGCGATGGCTTTCTGAGCGCCTACTACCAGTTGCCGGCAGCCAGCCGCCCGGCACTGCAGATCTATGACACCGGCGCGGTGAGCGCCGCCGCGGCCGTCACCGAGGCGCGCGCGGCCGGCAGCAGCTTCGTCGTCGGGCCGTTGACACGCGAGGACGTGGCCGCGGTCGCCGACCTGGGCTCGCAATCGGTGCCGGTACTGGCGCTGAACTTTCTGCCCGCGGATCGAGCCGCCCCAAGCGGCCTGTACCAGTTCGCGCTGTCGCCGGAAGAGGAAGCGCGGCTGGTCGCACGGCGCATACTGGCCGACGGGCATCGCCGTGGCGTCGCACTGGTGCCGCGCGGGGACTGGGGCAACCGCGTGATCGACGCCTTCACGCGCGAGTTGACGGCCGGGGGCGGCAGCCTGATCACCCAGGCGGTCTACGATCCGGCCGAGCACGACTACAGCTACGAGCTCAAGGGCATCCTGCACGTGGATGACAGCGACGCCCGGCACGTGCGCCTGCAGAACGTGCTCGGCAGCAAGCTCAATTTCGAGCCGCGCCACCGCGGTGACATCGAATTCGTGTTCGTGGTGCCGGAGAGCGCCACCAATGCGCGCCTGATCGAGCCGCAGCTCAAGTTCTTCTACGCCGGCGACATACCGAGCTATTCGCTGTCCAACGCCTACGAGCCCGACGCCACCGATGCCAACCGCGACGCTGATGGCCTGATGTATCCCGACATGCCGTGGATGGTGAGCGACGATAGCAGTCTCGATGCCCTGCGCGGCAACATCGAACAGGCCTGGGGCAACGGAGTTGCCTGGCGCAGCCGCCTGTTCGCCTTCGGCTATGACGCCTGCCAGCTGATGCTGGTGCTGTCGGGCGGGCGCCAGAAACTGGCCGAGGTGCAGATCGCGGGCCTGAGCGGCCAGTTGCACTTCGACACTCAGGGCCGGGTGCAGCGCGAACTGATCTGGGTGCAGGTGCGCGACGGCGAACCCAGGCGGCTGAACGCCAGCGCCGCCGATTCGCCCTGAAGGGGCGCGATTTCACCGTCAACGCCGCAGAAATGGCGGCTGGATGCAGCGCCGCGGCGGCCCGCAGACTGTGCGGCGTGAGCAAGTCTGCAAGCCGGCGCAGGTCGCTCGACCGCCAACGCCTCGGAGCCGCCGCGGAGCAGCGGGCGGAGCAGCTGCTGCGCCAGGCCGGCTGCGACATCCTGGCGCGCAACTTCCGCTGTCGCATGGGCGAGTTGGACATCATCGCGCGCCGCGGCGCGCTGCTCATCATCGCCGAGGTGCGCCTGCGCAGCAGCAGCGGATTTGGCGGCCCCGGCGCCAGCATCACCGCCGCCAAGCGTGCCCGTATCGTGCGCACGGCGCGTTTTCTGCTGGCGCGCCGGCCGCAGCTTACCGGCCTTGCGGTGCGTTTCGACGCGCTGCTGCTGCGCAGCAGCGCCGGTCCGATCGAATGGATCGAGGGCGCCTTCTAGCGACCGGTGCGGCTACTTGACCACCGTGAGCTTGGCGCGACGCTGGTCACCCGGCGAGCTGTGCGGCTTGTCCGACTGCGGCGTCGGCTCGGGCGGCGTCGGCTCATTTTCACTCTCCGAGAACACCATGCCTTCCCCGGTCTCGCGCGCATACACACCCAGCACCGCCTGCATCGGCACCCGCACGCGATGCACGATGCCGGCAAAGCGCGCGTCGAACTCGATCGAATCGTTGGTCAGCTGCAGCCGCTGGGTCGCAGTGGTCGACAGGTTGAGCACGATCTTGCCATCCTTGACGTAGGCCGCGGGCACCTCGACCCCGGTGCGCAGCGCATCCACGATCACATGCGGCGTATGCCCGCTGTCGATGATCCACTCGTGCATGGCACGCAGCAGATACGGCCGGCGCGACAGTGCGCCGCGCTCGTCGGTACCTTTTGCCGCCATCAAGCCGTCCTCATCTGCAGCTCGACGTACGACAGGCTGGCGCGAAACGCCGGGCGCGCGAACATGGTGCTGGCGTAACGCGCCAGCGCCTGGGCCTGTGGCGGCAGCTCGATCTCGTAATGCCGCAGCCGCCACAGCATCGGCGCCACGCTGGCGTCGACCAGCGAGAATTCATCGCTGAGGAAGAACGGCTTGACCTTGAACACGTCGGCGCTCTGCAGGATGGCGTCGCGCAGGATCTTGCGATTCTTGGCTACGTGCTTCTTGTCGTGATCCTCATCGATCAGCTGTGCCAGCCCGTACCAGTCGCGCTCGATGCGATACAGCGCCAGGCGAAACTGCGCACGCAGAATCGGGTCCACCGGCATCAGCGGCGGGTGCGGAAAGCGCTCATCGAGGTATTCGATGATGACGCGCGAGTCGTACAGCACCAGGTCGCGGTCCACCAGGGTGGGCAGGCTGTGGTAGGGATTCAGGTCGAGCAGGTCTTCCGGGTAGCGTCCGGGCACGACGTTGATGATGTCGATCTCAACGCCTTTCTCCGCCAGTACGATGCGCGTGCGATGGCTGTAAGGCTGATCGGGCGCTGAAAACAGCGTCATGATCGAGCGGCGGCTAGACACGAATCAGTTCTCCCCGCCGGGGGCAACTGTTGCTCCTGGCGTCAGGTCGGTGGGCACGGACTGCGCCGTCAATGCACGTCTTTCCAATACTCTTTCTTCAGCGCCAGGGCGAATGCCGACAGCAGCAGCAGGAAAAGAACTACCCACAGGCCGATGGTGCGCCGCTCGACCTGCGCCGGGTCACCCACATAATCGAGGAAGTTGACCGTATCGCGCACGAAGCCGTCGAATTGTTCGGGCGTCAGGTTGCCGGGCGAGAGCGCCTGGAAGTGATCGAACACCTTTTCGTTCTTGACGTCACGCAGCACCGCCGCCTTGACGCCCTCGAGATCCGACAGCACCGCCGGCATCGAGGTACCCGGATACGCCAGATTGTCGCTGCGCGTGCTGCGGCCGGGATCCGAATAGAAGGTCTTCAGGAAGCGATAGATGTAGTCCGGGCTGCGCGAGCGGGCGATCAGCGACAGATCGGGCGGGGTCTTGCCGAACCAGTTTGCGGCATCGGCCGCCGGCATCGACGTCACGATGTAGTCGAGGTTGGTGCTGCCGGGCGCCACCAGGTCGGCGCTCAGCTCGGCGGTCGGAATCTGCAGATCATCGCCCATGCGCTGATAGCGCAGGTACTTGAGCGAGTGGCAGCCGATGCAGTAGTTCATGAAATTGCGCGCACCGCGCTGCAACGACCCCAGATCGGCGACGTCGTTGCCGGCGTGCCAGCTCTCCCAGCGCAAAGGAGCGCTGCCTTCCGGCTCGCCGGCCGCGGGTTCCGCGGCCGACAGCACCAGCGGCGCAGCCAACAGGGTCAGGACCAGAGCGGTGAATTTAGCCATGGAACGTGACTCTCTCGGGCACAGGCTTGACTGAATCGATGCGCGAATAGAACGGCATCAGCCAGAAGTAGGCGAAATACGGCACCGCGAAGATGCGCGCCATGGTCACGTAGGGTTCCTGCGCCGGCTGCGTCCCGAGATACATCAGCACCAGGAACGAGATCGTGAACAGGCCCAGAAAGGTTCGGGAGATCCAGCCGCGATAACGCATCGACTTCACCGGCGAGCGGTCCAGCCACGGCAGGAAGAAGAACGACACCACGGCAATCAGCATCAGCAGCGCACCGATACGCTGATCGGGTACCGCCCGCAGGATCGCGTAATACGGCGTGAAGTACCAGGATGGTGAGATCGGGTCGGGTGTCGACAGCGGGTTGGCCGGCTCGAAGTTCGCCTTCTCCAGGAACAGATCGCCGAAGGTCGGCACGAAGAACACCACGATCGCCAGCAGCGTCAGGAATACGCACACGCCGACGATGTCCTTCACGGTGTAGTACGGATGGAACGGAATGCCGTCGATCGGTCTGCCTTTGGCATCCTTGTTGTCCTTGATCTCCACGCCGTCGGGATTGTTGGAACCGACTTCATGCAGCGCCACCAGATGCAGCGCCACCAGCAGCAGCAGCACCAGCGGCACCGCCGCCACGTGCAGCGAGAAGAAGCGGTTGAGGGTCGCATCGGCGATGCCATAGTCGCCGCGGATCCATTCCACCAGCCCGGGGCCGACGCCGGGAATGGTGCCGAACAGATTGACGATCACGGTCGCGGCCCAGAACGACATGTTGCCCCACGGCAGCACGTAGCCGAGGAACGCTTCCGCCATCAGTGCCAGGTAGATGATCATGCCGAACAGCCACAGCAGCTCGCGCGGCGCCTTGTACGAGCCGTACAGCAGCGCGCGATACATATGCAGGTAGACCACGATAAAGAATGCCGAGGCGCCGGCCGAATGCAGGTAGCGGATCAGCCAGCCGAAGCGCACCTCGCGCATGATGAATTCGACTGAGTCGAACGAGGTCGCGGCCCCGACCTTGTAGAACATGGTCAGGAAGATGCCGGTCACCAGCTGCATCACCAGCGCCAGCAGCGCCAGCGAGCCGAAGAAATACCAGACGTTGAAGTTCTTCGGCGCGTAGTACTCGGACAGCTGCGAACGCCAGAAGGTGTCGACCGGCAGGCGCTGATTGATCCAGCTCCACAGTCTGCCTATGGCGCCCGCCCGATAGCCGGTCTTATTCGCCGCGTCAGGCGTCATCAGGCGGCTCCTTTTGTCGTTGTGGTTTCATCGGTGCCGATGATCAGGGTGTCCTGGCCGCGAAAGCTGTAGGGCGGGACGGTAAGATTGGTCGGCGCCGGCGAGCCGTTCATCACCCGCCCGGCCAGATCGAAGCGTGAACCGTGACACGGACAGCGAAACCCACCGGGCCAGTCGGCTCCGAGCACCGGATCACCGGCATCGAAGAACTGCTTCGGCAGGCAACCCAGATGAGTGCAGATGCCGATCAGCACCAGTAGGTCGGCCCGACGCGCGCGCATTTCGTTGCGCGCGTAGGGCGGCTGAATCGAGTGCTCGGACTTCGGATCCTTGAGCCTGGCGTCGTTCTGCGGCAGCTTGTCCACCAGTGCCGTGTCGCGGCGCACGATGTAGATCGGCTGCAGGCGCCAGGTGGGCGTGATCATCTGTCCGAGCGCAAGCTTGCTTAAGTCCACTTCCACCGGGGCGCCGAGCGCGCGCGCCCGCTCCGACGGCGTCCAGGATTCCACGAACGGAATGGCGGCCAGTACCACGCCGACGGTAGCGGTGGCGCCGGTAGCCACCGTAAGGAACTTTCTTCGGCCCTGGTCGACCTCCGGCTGTTGATGATCGGTCATCGCACCGATTTCAGTCATTGCTTGCTCACTCTAACTATATTGGGCCGCGCACGGTAAATCTCGGCCACCGAGCTTGGAACGCTGCGTAAAACGCCGGGAAGTATCGCATTATACACAACCGATCGGGCCCGCTTTTCGCACCGTGGATCATCCAGGAAGACTATGAATCTGCATCGCTTGGGGCGCGCGGCCGCGTTCGTCGCCGGCAGCATCGTCGGCGGCCTGGCGCTGGCTTTTGTCATCGTGTTCCTGCGTCCGCAGTTGCTGCAGCGGCCGGCGGCCGGGCTGGCGCCCGAAGCGCCAAGCGCGACCGGCGCGGCGAGCACCGCGCCGAACGCGGCCCCGGTCCAGGCACTGCCAGCCGGCAGCGACGAGAGTTCGCCCGCGGCCGGCGACGCTGCCCGCGCCGCCAGCGCCAGCGCCGGCAGTGGCCGCAGCGCCTCGCCACCCATGCCCACCGAGTCCTACGCGGCGGCCGTGATGCGAGCCGCCCCCGCGGTAGTCAACATCTCGACCCAACGGCTGGTGACCGAACCGTTTCAGCCCTCGGTATTCGACCAGATGTTCGGCGACCTGCAGCCGTTCTACCGTCATCGGGTGGAGCGTGCGCTCGGTTCCGGGGTGATCGTCGACAGCGCGGGCCACATCATCACCAACAACCACGTGATCGCAAACGCCGAGACCATCAATGTCGGGCTGGCCGACGAGCGCGTGGCGCCGGCCACCGTCGTCGGCCGCGACCCGGACACCGATCTGGCGCTGCTGTCGATCAAGCTCAAGAACCTGCCGGTCATGCCGCTGGGCCGCTCCGATGAGATCCAGGTCGGGGACGTGGTGCTGGCGATCGGCGACCCGCTGGGGCTGTCGCAGACCGTCACCCACGGCATCGTCAGCGCTACCGGACGCCAGCAGCTGGGCGTCGCCACGTTCGAGAATTTCATTCAGACCGATGCCGCCATCAATGCCGGCAATTCCGGAGGCGCGCTGATCAACGCGCGCGGCGAGCTGATCGGCATCAATACCGCGGTGCTCAATAAAAGCAACAGCGGCAACCTGAGCGTCGAGGGCATCGGATTTGCGATCCCGGTCAATCTCGCCCGCGGCGTGATGAAGGACATCCTCGATCATGGTCGGGTGATTCGCGGCTGGATCGGCATCCTGCCGGAGGACGTGGATGACGAGCAGGCCAAGCAGCTCGGCCTGCCGCGCGGCGGCGTGGTGATCACCAACATGTACCGAGCAAGTCCCGCGGTCGACGCGCAGCTGCGCATCGGCGACATCGTCACTGCGATCGACGGCAAGCCGGTGCGCAGCGCGCGCGATACGCTATCGCAGATTGCCGCCAAGAAGCCGGGCGTCAAAATCAGCCTGCATCTGCTGCGCGGCCGCAGTGAACTGGATTCCAAGGTGAACGTGACCGAGCGTCCGAGCGCCATCCAGGGCACGTGAAGCTGGCGCCGCTCGGCGCGCCCTCACGCGACACGATAATCAGCCAGGTACCTGCTAGAAGTAGTGAGACATACAGAGAATTTTTAATAACAAAAATTCTCTGTATGTCTCACTACTTCTAGCCTGGCATCTGGCTGCTCAATTCGGGACGCGCTTGATGCGCGCGCCGAGCTGCGCCAGCTTCTCCTCGATGGTCTCGTAGCCGCGATCGATGTGATAGATACGCTCGATCTCGGTGCGCCCCTCCGCGACCAGGCCGGCGAGCACCAGGCTGGCCGAGGCGCGCAGATCGGTGGCCATGACCGGAGCGGCGGTCAGCTGCTTGATGCCGTGGATGATCGCGGTGTTGCCTTCGAGCCGGATCTCGGCGCCCATGCGGCGCATCTCCAGCATGTGCATGAAGCGATTCTCGAAGATGGTCTCGACCACGGTGCCGACCCCGTCGGCCACGGTGTCGAGCGCGGCGAACTGAGCCTGCATGTCGGTCGGGAATGCCGGATACGGCGCCGTGCGTACGTCGACCGCGCGCGGCCGACGGCCGCGCATGTCCACCTCGACCCAGTTGTCGCCGCTGGTCACGGTCGCACCGGCCTCACGCAGCTTGACCATGACCGCATCCAGATGCTGCGGCTTGGCGTTCTTGATGCGCACATGGCCGCCGGTGATCGCACCGGCGACCAGGTAGGTGCCGGCCTCGATGCGATCAGGCAGCACGTCGTAGTGCACGCCGTGCAGTTCACGCACGCCCTCGATTGCAATCCGATCGGTACCTGCCCCCACGATCCGGGCGCCCATGGCAATAAGAAAATTCGCCAGATCGATGACTTCGGGTTCGCGCGCGGCGTTCTCGATCACGGTCTCACCATCGGCAAGCACCGCAGCCATCATCAGATTCTCGGTTCCGGTCACGGTGACCGTATCGAGCACCAGGCGCGCGCCCTTGAGGCGCGCAGCGCGCGCGCGTATGTAGCCGCCTTCGATGCGAATATCCGCCCCCATGGCCTGCAGGCCGGCGACGTGAATGTTCACCGGCCGCGCTCCGATCGCACAGCCGCCGGGCAGGGATACGTCGGCGCGACCGAAACGCGCCAGCAGCGGGCCCAGCACCAGGATCGAGGCGCGCATGGTCTTGACCAGGTCGTAGGGCGCGAAATATTCGCGGATGGTGCTCGGATCGACCTCGATGCGCATGCGCTCGTCGATGGTTACGGTCACACCCATGCGGCCGAGCAGCTCGATGGTGGTGGTGACGTCACGCAGGTGCGGCACGTTGCCGATCGTCACCGGTCCGTTCGCCAGCAGCGCGCCGGCCAGGATCGGCAGCGTTGCATTCTTGGCACCGGAAATGCGCACCTCGCCTTCCAGCGCGATGCCGCCGGTGATATGCAGCTTATCCACGGCCACCCCGGTTATGCATCGCCGCGCGCATGACCGCCGGTCCTATCCACGGCTACCGGCGCCGGCATTGCGCGCCGCCCACTCCTGCGGCGTATAGGCCTCGATCGACAGCGCGTGGATCTCGCGCCCCATGCGCTCGCCGAGTGCCCGATACACCAGCTGGTGGCGTGCCAGCGGCCGCAGGCCCTCGAACGCTGCGCCCACCAGCAGCGCGGCGAAGTGGGTGTTGTCCTCCGACTGCACTTGCACGCTTGCGTCGGGGATCGAGTGGCGGATCAGGTCCGCGATTTGCTGTGCGTCCATAGCGGGTGCGATCTTAAGGCAAATGCTCCGGCACGGATGGCGCGATCTGCGCCCGACTAAGGCGCTATCATGGTGCGTCAGACCCGCATGAACACCGTCCAGGAATGAATGCCGTAGAACATAACGCCACCGGCGACCAGGCGGCGCTGGAGTCGGCGCGCCGCACATTCGACATCGAGGGCGCGGGGCTCGCCACGCTGCGCGCCCGGCTGGATGGCAGTTTTGTCGCGGCCTGCCGCGCCTGCCTGGCTTGCCGCGGCCGCGCGATTGTCACCGGCATGGGTAAATCCGGCCACATAGCCCACAAGATTGCCGCCACGCTGGCCAGCACCGGCACTCCGGCGTTCTTTCTGCACCCGGGCGAGGCCAGTCACGGCGACATCGGCATGATCACGCGCGGCGATGTGCTGCTGGCGCTGTCCAATTCCGGGGAGACGCCCGAAGTGCTGGCGCTGCTGCCGCCGCTCAAGCGCCTGGCCATACCGCTGATCGCCCTGACGGGCAATGCCGCATCCACGCTGGCCCGGGCGGCCGACGTGCATCTGGACGTGGGCGTGCCGCAGGAGGCTTGCCCGCATAACCTGGCACCGACCGCCAGCACCACGGCCGCGCTGGTCATGGGCGACGCGCTGGCGGTGGCGCTGCTGGAGGCGCGTGGTTTCTCGGCCGATGACTTTGCGCGCAGCCACCCGGGCGGCAGCTTGGGTAGACGGCTGCTGCTGCATGTCGAGGACATCATGCGTCGCGGCGACAGTCTGCCGCGCGTCGGCGCCGACACCCGCGTGGCCGAGGGGCTGCTGGAGATGACCCGCAAAGGCCTCGGCATGACCGCGGTGCTGGATCAGGAGCAGCGCGTCATTGGAATTTTTACCGACGGCGACCTGCGGCGTGCGCTCGATCGCCGGGTCGACGTGCACAGCGCGCTCATGCGCGACGTCATGACCTCCGGCGCCCGCAGCATCGGCGCGCGCGAACTCGCCGCGGCGGCCGCGCAGCTGATGGAACTGCATCGCGTGACGGCGCTGCTGGTGACCGATTCCGAGCGCCATCTGATCGGCGCGCTCAACGTCCACGATCTGCTGCGCGCGGGTGTGGTTTGATGCCGGCGCGCGCCGCGCACAAGCGGCCGGCGCCGCTGTCGGACATCCGCCTGCTGGTGCTGGATGTGGATGGGGTGATGACTGACGGGCGGCTGCGCTACGACGCCAGCGGCGAGATCTGCAAGACCTTCCATGTTCGCGATGGTTACGGCATCCGGGCCGTGCTCGCCGCGGGCATCGACGTGGCGGTGATCTCCGGGCGCGACTCGCCGGCGGTATCGCGCCGCTGCCAGGAACTGGGGATCCGCCACCTGCACCAGGGAATCGACGACAAGGCGCCGGTGCTGGCGCGGCTGCTCGCCACGCTCGACATCCCGGCGCGCCAGTGCGCCTGCGTCGGCGATGACCGGCCCGATATGCCGCTGCTGGCGCAAGCTGGATTTGCGGTCGCGGTCGCCGATGCGCACCCGGCAGCGTTGGCGATGGCGCACCGGCGTACCCGCCTGCCTGGCGGTGCTGGCGCCGTGCGTGAGGTCTGCGACTGGCTGCTCGCCGCCCGACGTCGCAGCGGGCGCACATGATTCACCGGGTGCTGTTCGCGGTGGTGGCACTGGCGGCCCTGGGCATGCTGTTCTATCTGCAGCAGTCCGACAACACCGGCAGCGACACCACCGTCGCTGATGTCGAGAGCACCGAGCCTGGCTACATTGCCAGCGGCGCCGAACTCATCGAAACCGGCGACGACGGCCACCCGCTGTTTCGGCTCAACGCCGAGCGCATCGAGCAGCCGGCGCCTCGCGGCACGATATTTCTCTCCGCGCCGAAGCTCGACTACCAGCCCGAGCCCGGTAATCACTGGACGCTGAGCGCGCAGCGCGGCCAGCTGCCGCAGGATGCCAGTACCGCAGAACTCGCCGGGGCGGTGCACGCCGAAGGGCGCCCGTCCGGCTCCGCCGAGCTGATGCATATCAGCACCGAGCAGCTGCATCTGGACATGAAACAGCAGGTCGCGTCCACGGCAGCGAAAGTGCGGGTGGATTGGGCCGGCAACGCGCTGCGCGGCCGCGGCATGCGCGCCGACATCATGAACGACCGGCTGCAGCTGGCCGGAGACGTGCACGGTGTGCTGGCGCGCTGAGGCCCGAGTGCGGCTGCTGGCCGCGCTGTTGCAGCTGTTGGCGCTGGGCGCTGCGAGCGCAGCCACCCTGCCGGCGGCGCTGGCCGAAGCGCCGGTGGCCGGCGCCGCCGAGCCCGGCAGCGAGCGCGAAGCCTGCAAGGAACCGCTGTGTTATACCGCCTCGAAACTCGAAGCCGAGCGCAATCGCATGGTGCTGTATGACATCAACATCGTGGACACGACACGCGGCATCACACACATCAAGGCCGATCTGGCGGAGGCCACTGGAGCGGATCTGGGCAACAGCGACTGGGTACTGACCGGCCACGTGCAGGCGTCCCTGCCGCAGGGCAAGCTCAGCGCCGACCGGGCCACGGTGCAATTCGTCAATAAGCGCATCGCTTCGATGAGCGCACAGGGCGCGCCGGCCGAATTCGAACGCAATGCGGAGCGTGGCGCGCAGAACCTCGCGCCGGGCGACGGCGCAGATCGCAGCCATGGCCAGATCGACAGCGCCCGCGGGCATGCGCGCGAGATCGACTACGACCTGGAACGCGACCTGCTGACCCTCAAAGGCGACAGCTGGCTGACCGACGGCTGCAATGAGATCAACAGCCAGTCCATCGTCTACGACATCGCCAACCAGAAGGTGCGGGCCGAAGCGGTACCGGGCGACGACACGCAGGTGCACGGCACGATGCACGCACGCTCGGCAGCCCAGTGCGCACCCGGCGGCGCGCGCCCATGACGCGGCTGTCGGCCCATTCGCTGCAGAAGAGCTACCGCTCGCGCCAGGTGGTGCGTGATATGTCGCTCGAGATCCACACCGGTGAGGTGGTCGGCCTGCTGGGTCCCAACGGCGCCGGCAAGACCACGGCCTTTTACATGATAGTCGGCCTGGTTCCGGCCGATGGCGGCTCGATCCTGCTCGATGAGCGCGATCTGACCCCGCTCAGCATCGATCAGCGAGCGCGCCTGGGGTTGGGCTATCTGCCACAGGAAGCCTCGGTGTTCCGCAAACTCTCGGTCGCCGACAACATCATGGCGATCCTGGAACTGCGCGATGAACTCGACCGCGCCGGGCGGGAGCTGCGTCTGGAGGAGCTGCTGGAGGAGCTGCGCATCGGCCATGTGCGCAATACCCGGGGTCTGTCGCTGTCCGGAGGCGAGCGCCGCCGGGTCGAAATGGCGCGCGCGCTGGCGGCCGAACCGCGCTTCATTCTGCTCGATGAGCCCTTCGCCGGTGTCGATCCGCTGTCGGTGCTGGATATCCAGCGCATTATCCGCGAGCTGGCCGGTCGTGGCATCGGCGTTCTTGTGACCGATCATAATGTGCGCGAAACCCTCGGGGTTTGCGGCCGCGCCTACATCGTCGACCGTGGCATGGTGATCGCTGCCGGCACTGCCGAGCAAGTCCTTGCCAACCCCCAAGTCCGTGAGGTGTACTTGGGCCAGGCATTCCGCATGTGATGTACTGGAGCGGCCCTGATAGTCTTTAGTTTTCAGCTACTTATGCGATCTCTGGGGCCGGCAGTGAACGGCGCAGGCACGTTTTATGCTTAAGCCCTCTCTGCAACTCAAGCTCGGACAGCAACTGACGATGACACCGCAGTTGCAGCAGGCCATCCGTTTGCTGCAATTGCCGACCATCGAGCTGCAGGCGCATATCCGCGAGCTGCTCGAATCGAACGTCATGCTGGAGCAGGATGAGGACACCGAGAGCGCCACTTACGAAGCCCTCTCGAGCGCCGAGACCGCTCCGGAAACCGCCGCCCCGGCCGAGGAACCACCGGTCGAAGTGGTCGACGACGGTTGGTCCGACCAGTCGGTCGGCCCGGCGGAAAACCCATGGAGCGGCGGCGGCAGTGGCGATGAGGATCGCCAGCAGGAGTTCGCCGACGCCACCGGCCAGACGCTGCGCGAACACCTGCTGTGGCAGCTGGAACTGGCGCGGCTCAACCCGCGCGATGTCGCCATCGGCCGCGCCGTGGTCGATGCGATCAACGACGACGGCTACCTGAGCGAGCCGTTGGATGTCATCGGCGCCAGCCTCAAGCCCGAACTCGACCCGAGCGTGGCGGAGGTCGAGCGCGTGCTGGCCATCGTGCAGATGTTCGATCCGCCGGGCATTGGCGCGCGTTCGGTCAGCGAGTGCCTGCTGCTGCAGCTCGAGCAGCTGGAGCCGACCACACCCGGACTCGCCAGCGCCATGGCCATCGCGCGCCACCATCTGGAGCTGCTGGCCGAACGCGAGCTGACGGCACTGCGGCGCGAGTTGCGCACCTCGGACGAAGAGCTGGAAACCGCGGTGGCGCTGGTACGTGCCTGTCATCCGCGCCCGGGCTCCATCGTCAGCGGCAGCTCTCCCGAGTACGTCGTGCCGGACGTGTTCGTGCGCCGCACCCCGCGCGGCTGGTCAGTCGAGATCAATGCGGCGACGCTGCCGCGGGTGAGACTGAACCAGTCCTACGCCAGCCTGGTCGGGCGCAGCACCAGCCACGCCAGCATGCGCGCGCAACTGCAGGAGGCACGCTGGCTGCTCAAGAGCCTTGAGATCAGGAACGACACCCTCACCAAGGTGGCGCGGTCGATCGTCGAGCGGCAGAGCGAATTCCTCGACCAGGGCGAGGAATACATGCGGCCGATGATTCTGCGTGATATCGCCGAGGCCATCGCCATGCACGAGTCCACGGTCTCGCGCGTCACCTCGGGCAAGTACATGCATACCCCGCGCGGAGTATTCGAGCTGCGCTATTTCTTCTCCAGCCAGGTCGAAGGCAGCGACGGTTCCGGCACTTCCTCCACCGCGATCCGGGCCAAGATCCGCAAGCTCATCCGCGAGGAGGACCCGGCCGCGCCGCTCAGCGACAGCCGGATCGCGGAGATTCTATCCGGCGAAGGCATCCCGGTCGCGCGCCGGACCGTGGCGAAATACCGGGAAACGATGGGGCTGTCCCCATCAAATGAACGCAGGCGAGTCAACGGCAAGTGAAATCCACAAGGAGATCGAGCCATGCAATTGAACGTCACCGGACATCACGTCGAGATCACCTTAGCGCTGCGCGGCTACGTCGAGAAGAAACTCGGGCGCATCATGCGCCACTTCGACCAGCTGATTGACAATCACTTCGTACTCACGGTCGAGAAGCTGCAGCACCGCGCGGAGGCGACGTTGCGCGTTCGCCGCGAGACCATTCATGCATTGGCGATCGACGGTGACATGTATGCGGCGATCGACGCACTGGCCGACAAGCTTGAGCGGCGGGTGCGCAAACACAAGGAAAAGCTCACAGACCACCATGCCCAGGAAGCGCAGAAAAGCGCCCGACCTTAGCGGCAAGTGCGCACCGGGTCGGCACCCGGTCAGCGTGCGGCCGGCGGGCCCGGCGGCCGCTGCGGTACAGCGGTGCGCCTGATCTTCCTCAGCGGCCTGTCCGGATCCGGCAAGAGCGTGGCGCTGCACATGCTCGAGGATCTGGATTTCTACTGCGTCGACAACATCCCGGCGGCGCTGCTCAGGCCGTTCATCTCACACACGGTGCGCAGCAGCTCGATGGTCTATCAGCGTACCGCCATCGGCATCGACGCCCGCAACCCGGGCGATGAGATCACCACGGTGCCGATGCTGCTGGATGAACTCAAGCGCAGCGGCATTCAATGCGAGCTGGTATTCCTGGTAGCCAGCGACGAGGAGCTGCTGCGCCGGTTTGCGGAAACGCGCCGCAAGCACCCGTTGAGCCGGCATGGAGAGAATCTGCACCAAGCCATCGCCATCGAACGCGGGCTGCTCGAACCGCTGGTGAATGCGGCCGACCTGGTGGTCGACACCTCGCGCATGGGGGTGCACGACCTGCGCGAGCTGATCAACCGCCGCGTGGGTCAGCGGCCACGCGATCGCATGTCGGTACTGATCGAATCCTTCGGCTTCAAGCACGGCATTCCGGGCGATGCCGATTTCGTGTTCGATGCGCGTTCGCTGCCCAATCCGTACTGGGAGCCGGTGTTGCGGCCGCTGACCGGTCTCGATCAACCGGTGGCACATTTTCTCGAGGCGCAGCCGGCAGTGGGCGCGTTCATCGACGATGTCGCCCGGTTCATCGAGCGGCGCATACCCGAGCATCAGGCCGCCAACCGACGCTATCTGACCGTCGCCATCGGCTGCACCGGTGGCCAGCACCGGTCGGTGTATATCGTCGAGCAGCTCGCGCTACGCATCGCCGCGCACTGGCCGCAGGTCGCGGTGCGTCACTCCGGTCTACCCGAAGCAGCCGGGAGCGAGCGCGCCAGCGCCGCTGCCGACTAGCCGCCGGAGCGTTTGGCGGCAAAACCGCGCCGTACCAGCTCCGCGACCAGCGTGTCGCGATGCTCGCCCTGGATTTCGATGGCGCCGTCCTTGACCGTGCCGCCGCTGCCGCAGCGGCGCTTGAGTTCACTGGCCAGCAGCGCCAGATCGTCGGCGGCCAGCGGCAGGCCGGTGATCACGGTCACCGCTTTGCCGGCACGGCTTTGCGTCTGCCGGCTCACGCGCACCGCACCGGCGCCGGCATGCAGCGCCTTGCCCGCGGCGCTCTTGCAGACGCATTGCGCTATCGGGCGGCGGCAACCGGGACAGATGCGCCCGGTCCCGGTGCGATAGACGATGCTCATCCAATGACTCCTGGGGTCGGCGCTGCCGGCCAGCGCTGCGGGCCGGCGCTCAGGACCGGGGGGCGCGAGTTTACCCGGCCTCGACCCGAGCCTCGTCTGCCGCCACCAGTTTGAGCGTGGGCAGCACGGTGGTGGCCGCCAGCGGTGCGCCGACCAGAAACGCGATCACATCGTCGCGCTGCTGCATCGCATCCTTGTAACCGAGCGCAATCAGCTCGCGCGTGAAGCTCGATTCGAACATCAGGTAGCTGGCGAGCTGCGCTCCGGCCGAGCCGCGCGCACCCATCACACGCAGCAGGGCGCGCAGGCCGCGCGGCAGGCTGCGCATGTGCTGGGTCGCGATCACGCGCATGTCGGCGCTTGGAGCGATCACCAGCGTCGCCACCTTGCGCATGCCCGGCACCGCGGCCGGTGCAATTTCCACCACGCTGTTCAGGCGCTGCATGTGCTCGACGTTGGCATAGATCTGATCCATGAAAAGTGTGTCGAGCATGTAGCCGAACAACTGCCCGGGGGTGGGAGGCTGCACCACGGTGCGCGGCCGCGCATTGACACCCGCGCCATGCTCGGCGCGCACGCCGATGACCAGCAGGCGGTCGGCGCCCAGATGAATCGCCGGACTGAGCGGCCATAGCTGTCGCTGTGCGCCGTCACCGTAGAAGTCGTCCCCGAGCTGCACCGGCGGAAACAGGAACGGCACGCCCAGACTCGCCATCACGTGATCGAGCTGCAGTTCGGTACGGCGGCCGACGCGCTGCTGCCGCACCCACTCGTTGGTATCGGCGCTGCCCTGGAAGAACGCCACCGATGAGGCGGAGCCATAGCTGGTCGCGCACAGCGCCAGTGAGCGCAGATGACCGGCATCGATGCTGGGCTGAAGGCCGCGCCAGTCGAGGTGACGCTCCAGCAGTGTGCGCAGCGGCGAGTTGTCGAACAACGCCAGGGGCGGCGGCAGCAGCAAGCCGCCGGAGATCAGTGACAGCAGCCAGTGCAAACCGGAACGCAGCATGCTGCCGGCGTCAACCCGAAACACCTGTTCGACGTGAAAGTGCGCCCACACGTGCTCCAGCCCCGCGATGGCGCGCTGCCAGCGAAACGCCTCGGTGCCCAGCACCGCCGCCGACACGGCGCCGGCCGAAGTGCCGACAATGATCGGGAACGGATTGGGCGCGTGCGGCAGCATGTCCGCAATCGCCTTGAGCACGCCGACCTGATAGGCGGCGCGCGCGCCGCCGCCGGGCAATACCAGTCCGACCGTCGGACCGATCGGTGCGCGGCCTTTGGATAAGGCGTCGGCGGCCATGGGGTCAAGCATAGCGGAGCGCAGATGAACGCCACATGTACCGCCGTCTCGTTCTGCTAAGCGCGTCTCGCTCCGGCGCCGGGAACGGCGCGTCCGTGGCTTTCGGGCAACGACCGGCTAGCGATTGGTAACCCGCAGGATCTGCATCGAATTGGTGCCCCCGGAGACGCCCGACAACTCACCTTTGGTGAGAATCACCAGGTCGTTGACATCCACCAGACCCAGTTCCAGCAGACGCTCGAATATCGAGCTGTACAGCGTCTCGGTGTCGGTAGGAACGATGTCGAACGGCACCGCGTAGACGCCCCGATAGAGCGTCACCCGGCGTCGGGTGGCCTCGTGGCGGGTGAAGGCGTAGACCGGGATATCCGAGCGGATGCGCGACATCCATAACGGCGTCATGCCCGATTCGGTCAGGGCGACGATCGCCCGCACCCGCATGTGGTTGGCCGTGTAGATCACGGCCATCGCGATCGCCTCCTCGGTGTTGCCGAATTCCTCATCGGCGCGCCCCAGGGCGCGCGGCGAGCCGAGCTGATACTTCTCGGCGCCGCGGATCACGTCCGCCATGGCCTGCACCGCCTTGACCGGAAATTTGCCAGCCGCGGTTTCGGCAGAGAGCATCACCGCGTCAGTGCCATCGAGCACCGCGTTGGCGACGTCGCTGACCTCGGCACGGGTCGGAATGGGATTCTGGATCATCGATTCCATCATCTGGGTGGCGGTGATCACCACCCGATTGTTGGCCAGCGACTGGCGGATGATGGTTTTTTGCAGTCCGGTGAGCTCGGCGTAGCCCATCTCCACGCCCAGATCGCCACGCGCGACCATGACGGCATCGGTCACCGCCAGGATCCCGGCCAGATTGTCCAGCGCCTCGTGGCGCTCGATCTTCGCCACCACGCGCGCATCGCCCTTCCACTTGCGCAGCTCGGACTGCGCGCGACGGATATCGTCCGCATCGCGCGCGAACGACACCGCCAGATAGTCGATACCGATCTCGGCCGCAAGCTGGATGTCGTCCAGGTCCTTTTCGGTCACCGCGGGCGCCGAGATCCCCCCGCCCTGGCGATTCACGCCCTTGCGGTTCGACAGTTCGCCGCCCGAGCGCACCACGCCGGAGATGCGCGTTCCGACCACCTTGTCCACCTCGACCACGATCTGTCCGTCCGCCAGCAGCAGCGTATCGCCGGCTTGCACGTCGGCGGTCAGGTTCTTGTAGGCGACGCCGACCTCGGTGTCGGTACCGGCATCCGGATCGAGCGCGGTATCGAGTGCGAATGGCGCGCCCTCGACCAGCTGTACCTTGCCCTGGCGAAAACTCTCGATGCGGATCTTGGGACCGGCGAGGTCGGCCAGCAGGCCGATGTAGCGCCCCGCGTCGCGCGCCGCCTGGCGCACCAATTCGACCCGCCGGCGCTGCGAATCGCGCGTGCCGTGCGAGAAGTTGATGCGTGCCACGTCCAGACCGGCCCGCACCATGCCGGCCATGACCTGGGGATCGTCGGTGGCCGGTCCCAGCGTGGCAACAATCTTGGTTCTGCGCATCGTATCCATAGTCGCCTTATCCGCCGTTCAGGCCGCAGGACACGAGCGCGGGTCGGCTGCGCGCTGCTCCAGCATCGCGACCGCCGGCAGAGTCTTACCTTCGACGAATTCAAGAAACGCGCCGCCGCCGGTGGAGATATAGGATATTCCATCCTGGATACCGTACTTCTCGATCGCCGCCAGCGTATCGCCGCCGCCGGCCAGGGAAAACGCCTTGCTGCGCGCTATCGCCTGGGCGATGGCGCGCGTGCCTTCGCCAAACTGATCGATTTCAAATACCCCCACCGGACCGTTCCAGATGATGGTGCCGGCGGATTTGAGCAGCTCGCTGAGCAGTTCCGCGGTGTCGGGCCCGATGTCGAGAATCATCTCGTCGTCCCCGACCTGATCCACTGGCCGCACATCCGCATGTGCCGTGGCGGCAAACTCGCGCGCCACGACCACGTCGACCGGCAACGGGATCTCCGCGCCGCGTTGCCGCGCCTGCTGCAGCAGCTTGCTGGCGATCGGCAACATGTCCTTTTCGTACAGGGATTTGCCGACCTTGAGTCCGGTGGCGGCAAGAAACGTATTGGCAATGCCGCCGCCGACGATCAGCTTGTCGACCTTGCTCAGCAGGCTCTCCAGGATGGTGAGCTTGGTCGACACCTTCGAGCCCGCCACGATCGCCACCAGCGGCCGCGCCGGTTTCGCCAGCGCGCGCTCGAGCGCTTCCAGCTCCATCACCAGCAGCGGGCCGGCACAGGCGGTGGGCGCGAACTTCGCCACGCCGTGGGTGCTGGCTTCGGCCCGATGCGCGGTGCCGAAGGCGTCCATCACGAACACATCGCACAGCGCCGCCATCTGCCGCGCCAGCGCCTCGTTGTCCTTCTTCTCGCCCTTGTTGAAGCGCACGTTCTCGCACAGCACCACCGAGCCGGCTGCAACGCTAACGCCGCCGAGCCAGTCCGATACCAGCGGCACCGGCTTGCCGAGCAGCTCCGACAGCTTGGCGGCCACCGGGGCGAGGGACAACTCGGCGTCGAAGCTGCCCTCTTCCGGCCGGCCTAAGTGCGACAGCAGCACCACGCGCGCGCCCTTCTCCAGCGCCAGCCGCACCGTCGGCAGCGCCGCGCGGATGCGCGCATCGCTCGTCACCACTCCGTTCTGCACCGGCACATTCAGATCCTCGCGGATCAGGACGCGTTTGCCCTTCAGATCCAGGTCCGCCATGCGCAGCAGTCTCATCGGCAACAGCCTTAAGCGGCGTGCGACCAGGCCAGCGTGGTGTCGAGCATGCGGTTGGAAAAGCCCCACTCGTTGTCGTACCAGGCGCATACCTTGACCAGCGTGCCTTCGATCACCTTGGTCATGGTGGCGTCGTAGGTGGAGGAATGCGCATCATGGTTGTAGTCCACCGACACCAGCTGCGCATCGGTGTACGCCAGAATTCCCTGCAGCGGGCCGCTGCCGGCGGCGGCTTTCATCAGCGCGTTGATCTCATCGACGCTGGTGGCGCGCTTGGCGGTGAAGCTCAGGTCGACCAGCGACACGTTGATGGTAGGCACGCGAATCGAAAAGCCGTCGAGCTTGCCCTTGAGCTCGGGCATCACCAGCCCGACCGCCGCGGCTGCACCGGTCTTGGTCGGGATCATCGAATGGGTCGCCGAGCGCGCGCGCCGCAGGTCGGTGTGATAGACGTCGGTCAGCACCTGGTCGTTGGTATAGGAGTGGATCGTGGTCATGATGCCGGCCGCGACGCCGACGCTGTCGTTGAGTACCTTGACCACTGGTACCAGACAATTGGTGGTGCACGAGGCGTTGGAGATCACCGTGTGACTGGCTTTGAGCACGCCGTGATTGACGCCGTAGACGATGGTCGCATCGACGTCATCGCCGCCGGGCGCCGAGATCAGCACCCGCTTGGCGCCGCCTTCCAGGTGCTTGCCGGCCTTGGCCTTGCTGGTGAACAGGCCGGTGCACTCGAACACCGTGTCCACGCCGAGGCTGCCCCAGGGCAATTTGGCCGGATCACGCTCGGACAGCACCTTGATGCGATCGCCGTTGACCACCATCGAATCCCCGTCCACTTTGACCTCGCCGGCAAAGCGCCCGTGCACCGTGTCGTAGCGCGTCAGGTGCGCGTTGATATTGGCATCGCCCAGATCGTTGATCGCCACCACCTGGATCTGCGAGCGCTTGCCGCCCTCGTACAGCGCACGCAGTACGTTGCGCCCGATGCGGCCGTAGCCGTTGATCCCGACTTTCAATGTCATCGCTTATCCCCTTGCATCGATTCGTGTATTTCTCGCTCGACGTGATCCGCAGTGAAGCCAAATTTCTTCATCACCTCCGCACCCTTGCCCGACGCGCCATAGTGATCGATGCCGACCACGCGCCCGGCGAGGCCGACATAGCGCCACCACAGACCGGTGGTGCCGGCCTCGACTGCCACCCGCGCCGTCACCGCCGCTGGCAGCACCGATTCACGATACGCGGCGTCCTGTGCGTCAAACAGCTGGCTGCACGGCAGCGACACCAGGCGCACCCGCCCACCGGCCGCCTGCACCCGCTTCACTGCCTCGAGCGCGATCGCGACTTCCGAGCCGGTCGCGATCACTATGCACTGCGGTGCGCCCTGGCAGTCGGCGAGCACGTAGCCGCCGCGGCGTATGCCTTGCAGCGCCGCCGGCTCGCGCGTCAGCTGCGGCAATCCCTGGCGCGTCAGCACCAGGCAGGTCGGACCGGTGTCGTGTTCGATGGCGGCGCACCAGGCGGCCGCCGTCTCCGACGCATCCGCCGGCCGCCACAGGGTCAGATTCGGAATCAGCCGCAGGCTGTTGAGTTGCTCGATCGGCTGGTGCGTCGGGCCGTCCTCGCCCAGGCCGATCGAGTCATGGGTGTACACCAGGATGACGCGCTGGTGCATCAGCGACGCCATGCGCAGCGCGTTGCGCGCGTAGTCGGAGAAGGTCAGGAAGGTACCGCCGTAGGGAATCAGCCCGCCGTGCAGCGCGATACCGGTCATGGCGGCGCTCATGCCGAACTCGCGCACACCGTAATGAAGATAATCGCCCTCGACATCCTGCGGCGTGATCACGTGCGCGCCCTTGCGCAGCGTGCTGTTGGACGGCGTGAGATCGGCCGAGCCGCCGAACAGCTCGGGCAGCGCCGGACCGATCACATTGAGCATCGCCTGCGAGGACTGGCGCGTCGCCTGGCTGGCGGTGACCGCCTGTGCGGCCGCGAGCGCCGCACGCACGGTGTCGGGCCAGTTGGCCGGCAGCTCGGCGCGCATGCGCCGCTCGAATTCATCCGCCAGTGCCGGGTGCGCGTTGCGATAGCGGGTGAACAGTTCCTGCCAGCGCGCCTCGGCGGCGCGCCCGGCTTTCTCATGATTCCAGGCCGCGCGCAGCTCACCGGGAACCTCGAACGGCGGCGCGGTCCAGCCGAGCTTCTTTCTCGCGCCGGCAACCTCTTCGGCTCCCAGCGCCTCGCCGTGCGTGGCGGCCGTGCCGGCCTTGGTCGGCGCGCCCCAGCCGATGATGGTCTTGCAATTGATCAGCGACGGGCGGGCAGTCTCGGCCTGGGCGGCGCGAATGGCGCCTGCGATCGCCGCATCGTCCAGCCCGTCGATGGTCTGCACGTGCCAGCCATAGGCGTGGAAACGCTTGGGCGTGTCATCGGCAAACCATCCCTGCACTTCGCCGTCGATCGAGATGCCGTTGTCGTCGTAGAACACGATGAGCTTGCCGAGCTTGAGCGTTCCGGCGAGCGAGCAGGCCTCGTGCGAGATGCCTTCCATCATGCAGCCGTCGCCGGCAAACGCCCAGGTGTGGTGATCGACGATCGGCAGCCCGGGGCGGTTGAACTGCGCCGCGAGCAGTCTCTCCGCCAGCGCAAAGCCAACGGCGTTGGCCAGTCCCTGGCCGAGCGGGCCGGTCGTGGTCTCGATGCCGATGCTCAGGTCGTGTTCGGGGTGCCCCGCGCAGCGGCTGCCGAGCTGGCGGAAATTGCGGATCTCGTCCATGCCGAGCGGGTAGCCGGTCAGATGCAGCAGCCCATACAGCAGCATCGAGGCGTGCCCGTTGGACAGGATGAAGCGGTCGCGGTCCCACCAGCGCGGATTGGCCGGGTTGTGCTTCAGGAAGTCGTGCCACAGCACCTCGGCAATATCGGCCATGCCCATGGGCGCGCCCGGGTGACCGGAATTGGCTTGCTGGACCGCGTCCATGGCGAGCACCCGCAGGACATTGGCCAGTTCTCGTCTCGTGGGCATAAGCTAATGCGCATCCGTACACGGGGCAGTGAGGGGCGCGCATTGTCTACCAGTGGGCCGCCGCCCGGCAATGCGCAGCACCAGGCGCCGTACCGACCCAGCCGTGTCCGAGCGGCACTGGAGCTGGGAGAGGTTGCGGGCACGTTGAGAGGTATAGAACCATATAAGGCATTTTTGATTACAAAAATGCCTTATATGGTTCTATACCTCTCCAGGTTCCGATCCCGCTCCCAGCTTCGATACGTCTTCGGCAGCACACGGCCGGTCAGGCCGCGACAGTTGCAGCGGCAGAGCAATTCGACCTGCGTCACAAAGCTGGCAAATTCCTCGTGCGCGCACCAGTTTGGCCGGCTGTCGGCCGACCCTGGCGCTGCGGAAGGCATTGGGCGTTCTGCTATACTCGAACGCCTTTTATCAGCGTCGACCACACCCATGTCCAACGGTTATATGTTTACTTCCGAGTCGGTTTCGGAAGGGCATCCGGACAAGATCGCCGACCAGATCTCCGATGCCGTGCTCGACGCGATCATGCGCGAAGATCCCACCGGTCGGGTTGCCTGCGAGACCATGGTCAAGACCGGCGTGGTCATCGTCGCCGGCGAAGTCACCACCTCGGCCTGGATCGATCTGGAGAAGCTGGTGCGCCGCACGGTACTCGACATCGGTTACAACCACTCCGATATGGGCTTCGACGGCGCCAGCTGTGGCGTCATCAACATCATCGGCAAGCAGTCGCCGGATATCGCCATGGGCGTCGATCGCGGCGACAAGCGCAAACAGGGCGCCGGCGACCAGGGCCTGATGTTCGGCTTCGCCACCAACGAAACCGATGTACTGATGCCGGCGCCGATCACGCTGGCGCATCGCCTGGTCAAGCGCCAGTCCGAGGTGCGCCGCAAAGGCAAGCTGTCCTGGCTGCGCCCGGACGCCAAGAGCCAGGTGACGCTGCGCTACGAAGATGACCGGCCGGTCGGCATCGAGGCCGTGGTGCTGTCGACACAGCACAGTGACGATATCTCGACTGCCCGCCTGCGCGAGGCGGTGATGGAGGAGATCATCAAGCCGGTGCTGCCGAAGAAGTGGCTCGACCGGCGCACGCGCTATCACATCAATCCCACCGGCCGCTTCGTGATCGGAGGTCCGGTCGGCGACTGCGGCGTCACCGGACGCAAGATCATCGTCGACACCTACGGCGGCTTCGCCCGCCACGGCGGCGGCGCCTTTTCGGGCAAGGACCCGTCAAAGGTCGATCGCTCGGCGGCCTACGCCGCGCGCTACGTCGCGAAGAATATCGTCGCCGCCGGCCTGGCCGAACGCTGCGAGGTGCAGGTGTCCTATGCCATCGGCGTCGCCGAACCGACTTCGATCATGGTCGACAGCTTCGGCACCGGGGATCTGTCGCGCGAAGAACTGACCGCGCTGGTGCGGCGGCATTTCGATCTGACGCCTTATGGTCTGCGGGAGATGCTCGACCTGGCGCGGCCGATCTACCAGAAGACCGCCGCCTACGGTCATTTCGGCCGCAAGGAGCCCGAGTTCTCCTGGGAGCGCACCGATAAGGCCGAACTGCTGGCCGCGGATGCGGGCCGCCGCGGCCGTAGCCGCGCTCGCGTGGCCTGATCGACCAAGCTGATATCTGACGTTGCCGCCCGCGGCAACCCGGTGCCTGAGGAGCGCTGCGACAGGGGAGAAGCGCCGATGCTTCTCAAGACCTGCCAGGCTCAGGCTACCGGTACGAAGTCAACGGCGCTCGACAACCTTAGTGTTAAAGGTGGAGCTACCATGACTGCAACTGCACGTTCTATTACCCCCGACGCTTCCAACAAGGATTTTCGCGTCGCCGATCTGTCCCTGGCCGACTGGGGTCGCAAGGAAATAGCGATCGCCGAGACCGAGATGCCAGGCCTGATGGCGATCCGCGAGGAATTCGTGCCGACCCAGCCGCTGCGCGGTGCCCGCATCGCCGGCTCGCTGCACATGACGATCCAGACCGCAGTGCTGATCGAGACGCTGCAGGCCCTGGGTGCGCAGGTGCGCTGGGCTTCCTGCAACATTTTCTCCACCCAGGATCATGCCGCCGCCGCCATCGCCGCGCGCGGCACCGGCGTGTTCGCCTACAAGGGCGAGACGCTGGCCGAGTACTGGGAATTCTCGCACCGCATTTTCGAATGGCCGGATGACGCCCACGCCAACATGATTCTCGATGACGGCGGCGATGCGACCCTGCTGCTGCATCTGGGCGCACGCGCCGAGCGCGACACGGCGGTGATTTCCAAGCCCTCGAGCGAGGAGGAAACCGCGCTGTTCGACAGCATTCGTGACACCCTCAAGCGCGATCCGAAGTGGTACTCGAAGCGCCTGGCGGCGATCCGCGGCGTGTCCGAGGAGACCACCACCGGCGTCAAGCGGCTCTACCAGATGGCGCGCGACGGCATGCTCGCGTTCCCGGCCATCAACGTCAACGATTCGGTCACCAAGTCGAAGTTCGACAATCTGTACGGTTGCCGCGAGTCGCTGGTGGATGGCATCAAGCGCGCCACCGACGTGATGATCGCCGGCAAGATCGGCGTTGTATGCGGCTACGGCGACGTTGGCACGGGCTGCGCGCAGGCGCTGCGCGCGCTGTCGGCCCAGGTCTGGGTCACCGAGGTCGATCCGATCTGCGCACTGCAGGCGGCGATGGAAGGCTTTCGCGTCGTGACCATGGATTATGCGGCCGACAAAGCCGACATCTTCGTGTCGGCGACCGGCAATTTTCATGTGATCACGCACGATCACATGCGGCGCATGAAGAATCAGGCCATCGTGTGCAACATCGGCCATTTCGACAACGAGATCGACGTCGCCTCGCTGCGCCAGTACCGCTGGGAGAGCATCAAGCCGCAGGTCGATCACATCATCTACCCCGACGGCAAGCGCATCATCCTGCTGGCCGAGGGTCGACTGGTCAATCTCGGTTGCGGCACCGGACATCCGAGCTACGTCATGTCGTCTTCATTTGCCAACCAGGTACTGGCGCAGATCGAGCTGTGGAGCAACCACGCTCAGTATGCGATCGGGGTTCACATCCTGCCCAAGCAGCTCGACGAAAAGGTGGCGCGTCTGCAGCTCGCCAAACTCAATGCCGAACTCAGCGTGCTAACCGACCAGCAGGCGCGTTACATCGATGTGGCGATCGCCGGTCCGTACAAGAGCGAGCACTACCGCTATTAGAACTAGAACTGCCGGCCGCCCACACTGTCGGTGATTTCCGACAGTGTGGGCCGGCGCGATCGGCATCGCTGCGCTCGCGCCTCGAACTTTCAGCGCTGCAGCGCGTCCAACCATCGGGCTGTTTTACATCTGCCTGCGATTGCGGGTGCGATTTGAGCGCTGCGTCACCTCGCTCGGCGCCATGAATTTTCCGGCGCTTGATGTGCGTCACTCGCGCGCGCAGCACTGCGAGTAACATTGGCAAATGACCGCCGCCGTCCGCCTGCTGCAGATTTCCGACCCGCATCTGTTCGCCAGCGAGCACGGCACTCTGCGTGGCGTTGCGACGCTGGCGTCGATGCAGCGCGTGCTCGCGCACGCCGGCGGGCGCCGGCTCAATATCGACGCGCTGGTGTGCAGCGGCGACATCGTCAACGACGAGCCCGACGGTTACGCGCACTTCGCGCGCGTGCTGACGGAATTCGGCAAACCGGTGTACTGCATTCCGGGCAATCATGACGATCCGGCGCGCCTGCGCAGCGCGCTGTCGCGGCCGCCGTTCCAGGTCGGCGGCCACGTCGATCTGGGTGCCTGGCGCGTGGTGCTGGTGGACAGCTGCAAGCCTGGCCGGGTGCGCGGTTACATCAGTGCGGCCGAGCTGGCGGCGCTCGATAGCGCGCTGAGCGGCGCGCCGCGCTACGCCATTGTGTTCGTGCATCACCATCCGGTGCCCATGGCCAGCCGCTGGCTCGATGCCGTGGGCATCGAAAATGCCGACGATTTCCTGCGCGTGCTCGATGCACATCCGCAGCTGCGCGCGGTGAGCTGGGGCCATGTGCACCAGAGCTTCGATGCGCGCCGGCACGGTGTGCGGCTGCTGGCCACGCCCTCCACCTGTGCCCAGTTCCTGCCGCTGTCGGACGATTTCGCCGTCGACGCCCGGCCGCCTGCCTATCGACGTCTGACACTGCAGCCCGACGGCGCGCTCGAAACCGAAGTGGTGTGGGTCGAGGCGGCCGCCGGCGCGCTCGACAACGCCTCGGGCGCATCCGCTTAAGGCTGCCCGGTCTCGATCAGCGGCGCCAGCAGGCCCAACCGCTCATTGGGATCGTCGATCTCGAGCAGACGCTGCTGCCATGGCGGATCCAGCGGCAGCAGCTCGGCCAGCCGGTGGCTCACCCAGGAGGCATCCTCGTAGTTCGGCTCGATGAAGCGGCCGATGGTGGCCATACGCGTCATCACCTTGCGCAGTACCCCCACCAGCGGTGCGAACTGCGGCTGCAGCGGCGTGAGCGGGGCATCCTGCAGCCAGTCGACCGTGGCGCGATTGAGCCCATCGTCCTGCTGGCGGCGCAGCAGTACGCGAAAGCGCCGTTCTCCGCGGCACAACAGCCCCAGCAAGCCGTCCGCCTGGGTCTGGAAATCGACAATGCGCGCCGAGGTACCCACCGCGGCAATGTCCACCGCGCTGCCGGTCTCGCTGCCGTCGACGATCAACACCACGCCGAAGGCTGCACCCTGGCGCATGCAGCCACCGACCATGTCGACGTAGCGGGTCTCGAAGATGCGCAGCGGCAGCAGCCCGCCCGGAAACAACACCGTGTTGAGTGGGAACAGCGCGATATCGTCCATGCCGCGGCGATTGGCGTCACTGCGGGCCGCGGCTGGCCGGCGCGCCAGCGTCGCTGGCAGCGCGCGCCGCCAGAGCCTCGAGCAGCCGCGCGTGCACGCCGCCAAAGCCGCCGTTGCTCATGATCAGCGCGTGATCTCCGGCCACCAGCCGGCGCGATAGCGCGCTCACCAGCGTGTCCAGGTCCTCCGCCACGTGTGCGCGCCGGCCGAGCGGTGCCACCGCCGCGCGCGCGTCCCAGCCCAGGCCGGGCGGCGCATACAACCACACCTCGTCGGCACCGCCCAGCGCCGCCGGCAACGCCGCCTGATGCACGCCCAGGCGCATGGTCTGCGAGCGCGGCTCGAGCACCGCCACGATCCGATCGCGCCCGACGCTGCGCCGCAGGGCGTCCAGCGTGGTGGCGATCGCAGTCGGATGATGCGCAAAGTCGTCGTACACACGGACCCCGGCCACCTCGCCGCGCAGTTGCATGCGACGCGCGACGCCGCGAAACCGGCTCAAGGCGTCGATGCCGCGCTCCACCGGCACGCCGGCGTGGCGCGCTGCGGCTAATGCCGCCAGCGCATTGTCCACGTTGTGGGCGCCGATCAGGTTCCATTGCACCTCGCCGCAGCCGTGTCCCTGGTAGAGCACCTGGAAGCGCGTGAAGTCGCTGTCGGGCGGCGCCTGCGCGCTCCACTGCACGCCCGCGCCGCCGCTGCGGGCGAATCTCTCCACCCCGCTCCAGCAGCCCGCGGCCAGCACCTGCGCCAGCTGCGCATCGGCGCCGTTGCACAGGATGCGGCCGCTGCCCGGCACGGTGCGCAGCAGGTGCTGGAACTGGCGTTCGATGGCGGCCAGATCCGGATAGATGTCGGCGTGATCGTATTCCAGATTGTTCAGCACCAGCGTGCGCGGCCGGTAGTGCACGAATTTCGCGCGCTTGTCGAAGAACGCCGTGTCGTACTCATCGGCTTCGATGACGAAGAACGGCGCTTCGCCCAGGCGCGCGCTCAGTCCGAAATTCTCCGGAATGCCGCCGATCAGGAATCCCGGCGACAGGCCCGCGTCCTCGAGAATCCAGGCGAGCATGCTGCTGGTGGTGGTCTTGCCGTGCGTGCCGGCCACCGCCAGCACCCAGCGTTCGCGCAGCACCGCGGCGGCCAGCCACTCCGGCCCCGAGGTGTACCAAAGGCCGCGATCCAGCATGGCTTCGATCACCGGCATGCCGCGCGTCATGACGTTGCCCACGACGATCATCTGCGGCTCGGGCTCGAGCTGCGCGGCGTCGTAGCCCTCGATCAGCTCGATGCCGAGCGCGCGCAGCTGCGTGCTCATGGGCGGATAGACGTTGCGATCGGAACCGGTGACGCGGTAGCCGGCGGCACGGGCGATCGCGGCGATGCCGCCCATGAAAGTGCCGCAGATTCCCAATATATGTACGTGCATGGCGCTACGATCCGGGCCCAAATATGCGCAGCAACACCAGCTCCTCCATCACCATCTGCAACAGCGCCAGAATCAGGCACAGTGCCAGCGGCCGCTCCAGTGCCGCGCGCAGGATGTGTCCGATCGCCACCAGCGTCCAGATCGCCAGCGCCAGCGCCGCGATGTAGACCGGCACCCGCAGGCTGGCTTGCTGGTCGACTCGCTGCATCAGCCAGATCACAGCCATACTCGGCGCCGCGAGTACCGTCTGCAAGCCGAACAGCGCCGTGGCGGTCTGCAGATAGCGCTCGCGCCGGCGCGCGATCGCCAGCAGCAGCCAGTACCACGATGCTACGAACAGCGCATCGGCGGCCACCTGCAGCAGCCAGCCCGGATGCAGCCCCGGCAACAGTGCACCGACCGCAGCGCTCAGCAGAACGTAAGCGGCGATCGTCAAAGGCAGTAAAATGCCGACCGCGGGCAGCTCCTGCGGTCCGCGCCGCCAGATCGCGATCGCGAAATAAAGCCGCACCAGGGCTGCCAGGTCGGCGCTAGTGCGGGGCGGCAACTCTGGCATCGGGCTGTCCGGGCAGTGGCAGATAGGGGATCAGTTCGAGCATGTCGGCGATTATCAGCGACCAGAACGCTTTGGCGCAGTTGTGCCGCGAGCTCGGCGAGCACAGCGCCTTCGGGCTCGACACCGAGTTCATGCGCGAGCGCACCTATTTCGCCCAGCTGTGTCTGTTGCAGTTGAGTTTCGGTGAACGGGCGGTCTGCATCGATACCCTGGCGCTGCCGGACTTAAGCGCGCTGCGCCCGGCCATGGCCTCGCCGGCGATCGGCAAGGTGCTGCACGCCGCACGCCAGGATCTGGAAGTACTCGGGCCCGCGACCGGACCGCTGGTGGGGCTGTTCGACACCCAGGTGGCGGCGGCGCTGATCGGTCTGTCGGCGCAGGTCGGCTACGGGGAGCTGGTGAAACAGCTGCTGGGTGCAAGCCTGCACAAGGCCGAGACGCGCACCGACTGGTCGCGCCGGCCGCTCTCTGGCGCCCAGATTGCCTACGCGCTGGACGACGTGCGCTACCTGCAGCCGCTGCGCGAGCGCCTGACCGAGCGGCTTCGACAGCTGGGCCGCTGGAGCTGGTTTGAAGAGGAGATGGCGCAGCTCGACGCCGCCGGCTCGTTTGCCGTCGATCCGGATCAGTCCTGGCGCCGCTTGAAGGGCATCGCCGAACTGGACCCGGCGCGCCAGGCGCTGGCACGCGCGCTCTCGGCATGGCGCGAACGGCGCGCGATCGGTTCCGATCGGCCGCGCAGCTGGATCCTGCCCGACGCCGCCTTGCGCGACATGGTACTGCGCGTACCACGCACCATGAGCGAGCTGGCGATGACGGCGGAACTACCCGATGGCATCCGCATCAACAGCGGTGCCGACATCCTGTCGGTGATCGAGGCGGCGCGGCTGCCGGGGCCGCTGCCGCCGCTGCCCAGGCGCCAACGCCCGGACGCGGCGGAAACCGAAATGCTGCGCAAACTGGCGCACCTGACACAGCAGACCGGACGCGAGCTGGGTATCGCGCCCGAGATCCTGGCGACCCGACGCGACATGCAGCGCCTGGTGAACGGGGCGCGCGAGGGCGGCCCGTTGACCGGCTGGCGCCGCGCCGTCATCGGCGAGCGTCTGCTGCAGGCACTCTAGGACACGTTGCGTAGCGGCCGCTGCGCCGGCAGTGACTCCAGCAGCGCGATCAGCCGCAGCGTGACTTCATCCACGCTGGCACTGGCATCGATGGTACGCAGCAGGCCCTGGGCCGCGTAATACTCCGCCAGCGGACGCGTCTGCTGCTCGTACACCTCGAGCCGGCGGCGCACCGTGGCTTCCTGGTCGTCGGCCCGCTGCACCAGCAACGGATGGTCGTCGCAGACATCACAGCGCGGGGCTGTACCTGGCGGCGCGCTATGGATATTGAATACCCGGCCGCATTTCTGGCAGCTGCGGCGGCCGGAGATGCGCTTGACGATCTCGGCGTAATCGACCTCGAACAGCACCACCACATCGAGCGGCTTGCCGAGGCCGCTCAGCAGCGTGTTGAGTGCCCCGGCCTGGGCGAAGTTGCGTGGGAAACCGTCGAGAATGAAGCCGCGCTCGGTATCGCGTTCCGCCAGCCGTTCACGGAAAATGCCCAGCACGATCTCATCCACCACCAGCTGGCCTGCGTCCATGGCCGCTTTGGCCCGCAAACCATACTCGGTGCCGCGCGCCACCGCGCCGCGCAGCAGGTCACCGGTAGATATCTGTGGGATGCCAAAACGCTCGACCAGACGTTGGGACTGGGTGCCCTTGCCCGACCCCGGGGCCCCCATAAGCACTATTCGCATTCCAGAAACACTACCGGTCGGCGCCGTGGAGGTCAAACCATGCCCGTTTCGCGCCTCGGCGCCCCCGACCCCGGCGTGACCGTTACCATCGCCGCGGCAGCGCGTCGGGCCGCTTCGCGCCATCGAGACGCAAGCGTGCACGCACGGTATGCTCGCGCCGCTCGATACATCAATGATTCTGTCCTCGATGGTCGCTAATGAAAACTAAGCCTGCTCCCCGCAATGCGCTCTATGCCCAGTCGGGCGGTGTCTCGGCCGTGATCAATGCCTCGGCTTGCGGCGTCATCCAGGCCGCGCTCAAGGCCCGGCGCCACATCGGCAGGATCTACGCCGGGCGCGACGGTATCGTCGGCGTACTGACCGAGGATCTGATCGATCTGACGCGCGAGAGCGCGGCCACCATCCGCGGCCTGCGCTATACGCCGGCCGGCGCTTTCGGCTCCGCGCGCTACAAGCTCCGCGGGCTTGCGGAAGACCGCGCGCAGTATGAGCGCCTGATCGAGGTGTTCCGCGCGCATGACATCGGCTATTTCTTCTACAACGGCGGCAACGATTCCATGGACACGGCGCTGAAGATCTCGCAGCTCGGCGCGGCGATGAACTATCCGATCGCCTGTATCGGCGTGCCCAAGACCGTGGACAACGACCTGCCGCACACCGATTGCTGTCCCGGATTCGGTTCGGTGGCCAAGTACATCGCGGTATCGACGCTCGAGGGGGCGCTCGATGTGGCTTCGATGGCGCGCACCTCGACCAAGGTGTTCGTGCTGGAAGTGATGGGCCGGCACGCGGGCTGGATTGCCGCAGCCGGCGGCCTGGCCGGCAGCCGGCCCGGGCAAGCCCCGCATATCATCCTGTTCCCCGAGATCCCGCTCGAGCAGGCGCGCTTCCTGGAGCGCGTCAAGCAGTGTGTCGGCGACTACGGTTACTGCGTGATCGTGGTGTCGGAGGGCGTCAAGACTGCGGACGGCAAGTTTCTGGCCGATGCCGGCACCAAGGACGCCTTCGGCCACACGCAGCTCGGCGGCGTCGCACCGGTGCTGGCCAACATGGTGCATCAGGCCTTTGGCTACAAGTACCACTGGGCGGTGGCCGACTACCTGCAGCGCGCCGCGCGCCACGTGGCGTCTAAGGTCGACGTCGAGCAGGCCTATGCGGTCGGCAAGGCAGCGGTCGGATACGCGATCTCCGGCATGAACGCGGTGATGCCGGCGATCAAGCGCCGCGCCTCCAGACCCTATCGATGGCAGATCGTGCCGGTGCCGCTGGCCGAGGTCGCCAACGTGGAGAAGAAAGTGCCGCGCGAGTTCGTCACCGCCGACGGCTTTGGCATCACGCCCGCCTGTCGCCGGTATCTCACGCCGCTGATCGCCGGCGAGGACTACCCGCCGTACCGTAACGGCCTGCCGGCCTACGTGCGCATCAAGGGCGCTGCAGTCAAGCGCAAACTGAAAACCGAATTCAAGCTGTGAAATTCAAGCTGTGAAGCCGCAGCCACGCGTGCCGTTGCACCAGCACCGTATGGTATATTTCGCGGCCTTTTTGGCGCACCGTCGATGCCGTCCCGGCACGAAACATCCGACGCCAACCGCTTCGTCTGTCGTAAGGAGTCTGAATGCAAGCCGTTAACTGGCTGTGGGTGGCGATCGCCGCCGGCCTGGTCGCCGTGCTCTACGGCGTGGTATCGGTATTTTCGATCCTGGCGCTGCCGGCCGGCAGTGCGCGCATGCAGGAGATCGCCGCCGCCATCCAGGCGGGAGCCAAGGCGTATCTCAACCGGCAGTACAAGACCATTGCCGTGGTCGGCGTGATTCTGTTCGTGGTGCTGGGTGTCGCGCTCAACTGGGCCACCGCCGGGGGCTTTGCGGTCGGCTCGCTGCTGTCGGGACTGGCGGGCTACATCGGCATGAACATCTCGGTGCGCGCCAACGTGCGTACCGCTGAAGCGGCGAGCAAGGGCCTGAACGCGGCGCTGCAGGTCGCGTTTCGCGGCGGCGCCATTACCGGCATGCTGGTGGTCGGCCTGGGCCTGCTGGGCGTGACCGGCTACTTCGCGCTGCTGCGCGGGCCGCTGGGGGATGACGGCGCGTTGCACGCGCTGGTCGGCCTGGCCTTCGGCGGCTCATTGATTTCCATCTTTGCGCGTCTGGGCGGCGGCATATTCACCAAGGGCGCCGACGTCGGCGCCGACCTGGTCGGCAAGGTCGAGGCCGGCATTCCCGAGGATGATCCGCGCAACCCGGCGGTGATCGCCGATAACGTCGGTGACAACGTCGGCGACTGCGCCGGCATGGCTGCCGACCTGTTCGAGACCTATGCGGTCACCATCGTGGCGACGATGCTGCTCGGCGGCCTGCTGCTCAAGGACGCCGGACCCTCGGCACTGGTGTATCCGCTGGCGCTCGGTGCCGCCTCGATCATCTCCTCGATCATCGGCACCTTGTTCGTCAAGGTGGGCGCCGGCGGCAAGATCATGAACGCGCTGTACAAGGGTGTCATCGTCTCCGGCCTGATCTCCGCCGTGCTGTTCTGGTTCATCACCCAATCGCTGCTGCCCGGGCAGTTCAACGCGCTGTTCGGCTGCACGCTGATCGGGCTGGCGCTCACGGCGGCGATGATCATCATCACCGAGTACTACACCGCGACCGAATATGCCCCGGTGCGCGGCGTGGCATCGGCCTCACAGACCGGCCATGCCACCAACATCATCGCCGGCCTGGGCGTGAGCATGAAATCCACGGCGCTGCCGGTGATCGCGGTGTGCCTGGCCATCTGGGGCGCATCCGACCTGGCCGGCATCTACGGCATCGCGGTAGCCGCCACGGCCATGCTGTCCATGACCGGCATGGTGGTGGCGCTGGATGCCTACGGCCCGATTACCGACAACGCCGGCGGGATCGCCGAGATGGCCGATCTGCCCAAGGCGATCCGCAATATCACCGATCCGCTGGACGCGGTCGGCAACACCACCAAGGCGGTCACCAAGGGCTACGCGATCGGCTCTGCGGGCCTGGCGGCGCTGGTGCTGTTCGCCGATTACACCCACAACCTGGAAGGACGCCTGGCAGCCACCGGGCGCGAGATGGTCGGCTTCTCGCTGTCCGACCCGGCGGTGATCATCGGCCTGTTCCTCGGCGGCCTGGTACCGTACCTGTTTGGCGCGATGGCGATGGAGGCCGTGGGCCGCGCCGCAGCTTCCGTGGTCACCGAAGTGCGGCGGCAGTTTCGCGAGATCGCCGGCATCATGGAAGGCACCGCCAAGCCCGACTACTCGCGTGCGGTCGATCTGCTCACGCGCGCGGCGATCAAGGAGATGATCATCCCGTCGCTGTTGCCGATCCTGGTACCGGTGATCGTCGTGTTCGGCATGAACGCGCTGATGGGGCCCGGCGCCGGCATCAGGGCCCTGGGGGGCCTCTTGATCGGCACCATCGTGACCGGGCTGTTCGTCGCCATCTCGATGTGCACCGGCGGCGGCGCCTGGGACAACGCCAAGAAGTACATCGAAGAAGGCCACTTCGGCGGCAAGGGTTCCGACGCCCACAAGGCCGCGGTGACCGGCGATACGGTCGGCGACCCGTACAAGGACACCGCCGGACCGGCGATCAATCCGCTGATAAAAATCATCAACATCGTCGCGCTGCTGCTGGTGCCGCTGCTCTAGGCGCACGGCGCGGGCCGCGATGTCGCTCGCGTCACATGCGCCGCCCGCGCTGGCAGTGCTGATCGCGCTGCTCGGGCCGATCGGCGCGGCCCAACCCGCGCGCGCGCAGGGCGCACCGGCGCTGATGATCGCGCCCGGGGCGCACGACCGGGTGCTGGTGGTCGCGCCGCACCCCGACGATGAGAGCCTGTGCTGCGCCGGCATCCTGCAGCGCGCCCGCGCCAACGGCGCCGTCACGGCCGTGGTGTGGATCACCTCCGGCGACGGCTTCACGTTCGACGCCATGCTGGTCGAGCACACGCTCTGGCCGCGCGCAGCGCATCTGCGCCAGCTCGGTGCCCAGCGCATGGCCGAAGCCAGCGCCGCCGCGGCCGAGCTCGGCGTGCCGGCGACGCAGCAGTATTTCCTCGGCTATCCGGACCGCGGCGTGACGGCGCTGATGAGTGACAACTACCAGCGGCCCTATCGCTCGACCCACACCGGTTCAAGCGCGGTGCTATATCCGCAGGCGCTCAGTCCGTACGCCGCCTACACCGGCAGCAATCTGGAGCGCGACCTTGCGCGCGTCATCGACCAGTTCGCCCCGACGCTGGTGCTGGCCGCGGCGCCCCAGGACCGCCACCCCGATCACAATGCCAGCGGTGCGCTCGCGCGCCGCCTGCTGCAGCGGCGCGGCCAGCTCGACCGGCTGCGCTACTGGATCGTGCATGCGCCGCACTGGCCGCAACCGCGCGGCTATCAGCCGCAGCTGCCATTGTCGCCGCCGGCCGTGGCAGCGACGCTGCACTGGGAAAGCCTGCCGCTGAACGCCGAGGAGCGGGCGCACAAGCTGGCCGCACTGGACGATCATCGCTCGCAGATGCAGCTCATGGGCTCTTTCATGCAGGCGTTCGTGCGCGCCAACGAGCTGTTCGCCCGGCCGGGAAACTAGGCCGCCATGGCGAGCTTTTCCGGCCGCCCGATCGCATAGCCCTGCAGGTAGTCCACGCCGATGCGGCGCGCCGCATCGAGTGCGCTGGCGTCTTCCACCTGCTCGGCGATCACCTTGAAATTCAGGCTCCGTGCCAGGCGGATCATCGCCGTGACCATGGCCTGATTGACCGTGTCGCGGGCCAGATTCTTGAAGAACGAGCCGTCGATCTTCAGATAATCGATCGCCAGGGTCTTGAGGTTGGCGAACGAGCCCAGGCCGCTGCCGAAGTCGTCGAGCGCAAACCGACAGCCCATGCCGTGCAGCACGCCGACAAAGCGCCGCGCCTGCTCCAGGTTGCCGACCACGGCGTTTTCGGCGATCTCGAAGCACACCTGGGCCGGATTGGCACCGGTGGAATCAAAGCACTCGACCACGAACTCGAGAAATTGAGTGTCCTGCAGCGTCTGCCCGGAGATGTTGATGGCAACGCTGCGCTTGGGCGCCAGCGCAATGGCACCACGCCCCATCGCCGTGAGCGTGGTCTGCACCACCCAGCGATCCACCAGCACCATGAGCCGATAGCGCTCGGCGGCACGCACGAATTCGATCGGCGACAGGTGCTGACCGGAGTCGTCGCGCAGGCGCACCAGTACCTCCATCGCCGGGCCTTCGTCGTTGGCGGCGAAGGCGGGCACGATCGGCTGGCAGTAGAGCTCGAAACGGCTGTCGCGCAGCGCCGCCTGCAGCGTCTGCAGCCACTGGATCTCGCCATTCTCACGCGCATATACCTCGTCGCGCGCCGAATACACGGAAACATGGCCGCCCTGGCGCTTGGCGACGTAACAAGCCGAATCGGCCGCGGCCAGCGCCTCCTCCATGGTGCCGCTGTCGCGCGCGATCTCGACCAGGCCGATGCTCACGCCGACGTTGAAGATCTTGTCCTTCCAGATAAAACGGAATTCATTGACGGCGCGACACACGTCGTCGGCAATCTGGCGCGCTTTCTCCAGCGGACAACCCACCAGCAGCATGCCGAATTCATCCCCGCCGACCCGCGCCACGGTGTCCGAGTCGCGCACCGCGTCGCGCAGGATCTTGGCGCTCTCGCGCAGCATGGCATCGCCGGCGACATGGCCGCTGGTGTCGTTGATGTTCTTGAAACGATCCAGGTCCAGGTAGCACAGCACGTGGGCGCCGTCACCGCGGTGCGCCGTGTCTACGGCTTCCTGCAGCCGGCGCTCGAATTCGCGTCGATTGACCAGGCCGGTCAGGGCGTCGTGCGTGGCCTGGTAGGACATCTGCCGCGCCATGCCGCGCATCTCGGTCACATCGTGCAACAGCACCACCGCACCTATGGTCTCGCCGGTTTCCATGTGTATCGGCGCCGCCGACAGTTCGACCAGATGCTCCGCGCCGCCCGGTGGCCGTATCATCAGCGCTCGCCGGCCCAGATTCAACGGCGTGCCGGCGACCAGTGCCTGGCGCACCGGCTCGGCCAGCAGCTTGCGGTCGCCCTCGTCCGCCATCGCTGCCAGGTCTTCCAGCATGCTGCCCGTGGCATCGTCAGCCACCACCCCCATGAGGCGCGCGGCGGCCGGATTGATGTAGTCCACGCGGCCGTCGACATCGGTGGTGATCAGCGCTTCGGACAGCGACTCCAGCGCGCGGCGCGAGCGTGAACGCCCGCCCGCGTCCTGCAGCGCCTGCAGCGTCTGCGTCGGCAGCACCTCGACGCCGACGATCAGCAGCGCGCGTTCGCCTTCGAATTCAACGATCCAGCTCGACAGCTCCAGCCGCGCGCTCTGGCCGGTGCGGCCGACCAGATCGATTTCGTAGCGCTCGGCCGCCGCTTCCCCGGCCAGCCGCCGGCGCATGTTGTCGCCGACCAATTCCTTGTGGTCTGGCGGCACCAGATTCTCGAGCCGCTGCCCGAGCAGCTCCGGGACGCTGCAGCCCATCAGATTGGCGAATTGCGGATTGGCGTAACGAATCGTCTCGCCCTGGATCAGCACCGCTTCGTGCACGCGATCGCCGAGCGAGCCGATCGGTGTGGTGGCGCTCGCGGCGCGGTGCGCCTCGGCCGCGAAGCGTCCGATCAGACGATTCACCGCGCTGACCATGCCGGCCAGTTCCGGCTGATCGGTGTGCAGTTCGATGCGGCTGTTGAGTGCATCGCCGGCTGCGACGCGCTGCACCTGCTGCGAAATCAGTTCGAGCGCGTTGAGCTGGCGTCGTTGCAGGAAAAACAGCACCAGCAACAGTATCGCCGCGACACCAAAGAGCAGGCAGAGCAGAACGATGATCGACATCAATGCCGTTTATTCAAGCGATGCTTTTTCCTTGGTGACAGGACCAAGCTCTGCCATCGCCCGCGCCAGCAGCATAGCGGAGTATCGTCGCCAGCCCATGGCATTTCACCATATCGTGGGCGCGGTACGCAGGGCGCCGGCGCGTCGGGCGACATTCAGGCACTTGCGTACGCCGCAGGGCGCCCGCACCTTGGCAGATGCGACAAAAACCCTTAACGTCCCGTATCCCCGCCAGGTGCCGGATTAAGTCCAATGCTGATGGAAGCAGCCCGCGAGCAGATGGTCGAGCAGCAGGTGCGCGCATCGGATGTGCTCGACGAGCGGATTCTCAATACTTTGCGAGCGGTTCCTCGACAGCGCTTTGTTCCGCAACCCTGGCACGAACTGGCCTTCGCCGACTGCGAAATCGCCCTGCCCTGCGGCAAGCGCATGCTGCGGCCGATGCTGGTCGGGCGCATCCTGCAGGCCCTGGCGCTGCAGGGCGGCGAGGAAGTGCTCGAGATCGGCACCGGCTCGGGTTATCTGTCCGCCTGCCTGGCCGGGCTCGGCGGCCGGGTGCGCAGCCTGGAACTGCATCCGCAGATCGCCGACTTCGCTCGCGCCAATCTGGGCGCGGCGGCGCCCGGCCTGCCGATCGAGGTGATCGGCGCCGACGCCATGCAGCTGGCGGAGGAGTCGCGCTACGACGTGATCGTGCTGACCGCCTCGCTGCCGATCTATCAGGCGCGCTTCGAACGTGCGTTGCGGCCGGATGGGCGCATGTTCGTGGTGGTCGGCGCCACGACGCTGCAGGAGGCGAGCCTGGTGCGCCGTGTCGGCGCCGGCGGCTGCAACAGCGAATCGCTGTTCGAGACCTGCATCGAGCCGCTGGAACATGCCCCGCGGCCGCCTTCTTTCGGCTTCTAGACATGACTGTGCCGGAACTCGCGCCGCTGCAGGTGAAGCGCCGCCTCGATGCCGGCGAGCCGCTGCGGCTACTGGATGTGCGCGAACCCTGGGAACGCGCGATTGCGGGCCTTGCCGGCAGCATCAATATCCCGATGGGCGAGATTGCCGCGCGCTGGCGCGAACTTGACCCCGATGCGCAGATCGTCGTGGTGTGCAAGGCCGGAAGTCGCAGCCGCAGAGTCGCGCAGTTTCTGTCTGCCCAGGGCTTTGGCCGGGTGGCCAATCTGAGCGGCGGCATCGACGCCTGGACGCGCGACATCGATCCCGGCCTGGCGTCGTATTGAATGACGCGTCGCTGGTTATTCGCGATCCTGTGTGCCGGCGCCATGAGCAGCGCCGCGGCGGCCGACCTGCTCGCGGTCTACCAGCGCGCGCTCGATACCGATCCGCTGTGGCAGCAGGCAACGGCCACCCGCCTGGCCATTCACGAGACCAAGACGCAGGCGGTGCTCGGCCTGTTGCCGCTGGATATCTCGGCCAACAAGAACTTCGTCGGCATCGGCAGCGTGCAGATCAAGACCCCGGCCTATCTGGCGGCCGGCCTGTCGGTCAATCTGTTCAACTGGGACAACTGGGTGGCGCTGAAGGCTGCCGACGCCACGGTGGCGCAGTCCGAGGCGAACTACCAGGCTGCCGCGCAGAGCCTGATCCAGCGGGTATCGCAGCAGTTTTTTGCCGTCCTGGCGGCGCAGGACACGCTCACCGCCGAGCAGAGTGCCTACGAATCGGTGCAGACCCAGCTCGATCAGGCCGAGCAACGCTACAAAGTCGGCCTGATTGCGGTCACCGACGTGGCGGTGGCGCGCGCCTCGCGCGACAGCACGGCGGCGGCGGTGATCGCGGCCAAGCGCGCGCTGGCGACGCAGGAAGACCTGCTGCGGGCCATCACCAATGAAAACTACGCCAGCCTCGCAGGTCCGCGCGACGACATGCCGCTGCTGAACCCGGATCCGGCGAGCGAGGACAACTGGGTCACGACCGCCATGGCCCAGAACGCCAACCTGATCGCCAGCCGCATGGCCTCCGACATCGCGCACGACAACCTGCTGACCGCCTATGGCGGCCACCTGCCGACCATCAATATCAACGTGTCGCGCAACTGGGCGCTCGAACACGGCAACTACGGTAATCAGGAAACGCCGATCGGGCAGGCGGCGCTGATCGGATCGATCAACGGCCTGCCCACCGTGGTGGACACCAACGACGTGTTCTGGTCGATCGGCATCTCGGTGCCGCTGTTCACCGCCGGCCTGACGCAGTCCAAGGTGCGCCAGGCGCGCTACAACTGGGATGCGGCCAAAGCCGGTCTCGACTTCAGCTCGCGCCAGACCGAGGAGCAGACGCGCGACGCCTACCAGGGCGTGATCAGCCAGATCGCGCAGGTGCGGGCGTTGAAGCAGGCGGTGGAATCCGACCGCATTGCACTGCAGGCCACCGAGGCCGGCTATCAGGTCGGCACCAAGACCGTGGTCGATGTGCTGACCACGCGCGCCGCGCTGCTGCAGGACGACACCAACTATGCCCTGGCCAAGTACGGCTATCTGAACGGCATCGTCTCGCTGCGACTGGCCGCCGGCAATCTCAATCGCAGCACCATCGAGCTGATCAACGGCTGGCTGATCGAGCCGCGACCGCCGCTGCCGGCGGTGCCGGGCACCCCGAACGCGCCGGCGACCACGCCGGTCATGCCGCTGGACGCGGCGCCCATCGATCCGGCGCCGCTGTCGTCGGCACCACACTGAGCTGCGCTGTCAGGGCGCACTGCGCGCCGGCGGCAAGCCATCGATCAGAGCCAACACGCGATCGAGCGCACCAGCATTGGCTGCGATCACTGCACGTCCCGCGGCGCCCTGGGTCGCGCGTGCCTGCGGGTCCGCCAACAGCCTTGCGAGCGCCGCCGCCAGTTGCACCGCATCGTGCACGATCGTCAGCGCGCCTTGCTGGCTCAGCAGCCGTGCCAGTTCCGGACTGTTGAACTGCTCCGGTCCCGACAGCACCGGTACGCCGAGTGCCGCCGGTTCGAGCAGGTTGTGGCCGCCGACCGCAACCAGGCTGCCGCCCACGAACGCCACGTCGGCCGCGGCATAGAACTCCGCCAGCTCGCCGAGCGTATCGAGCAGCAACACCTGATAAGCGCCATCGGCGGCCTCGATTGAACGGCGAATGCAGGAGAAGCCCTGCGCCGCCACCGACGCCGCGGCGGCCTCAAACCGCTGCGGGTACCGTGGCGCCAGGATCAGCAGCGCAGCTGCCTGCTGCTGGCACAGCCGGCGGTGCGCCTCGAGCACGATCTGTTCCTCACCGGCATGGGTGCTGCCCGCCACCCAGACCGGCCGCCCGGCAGCGTAGCGCGCACGTAACCGGGCGCCGCGCTGCACCAGGCCGGACGCTAGCTGGCGATCGAATTTGATGTTGCCCGCCACCGCCAGGCGCGCCGCCGGTACGCCAAGTGCGGCAAAGCGCTGCGCATCGGCGTCGCTCTGCGCTGCCACCCACACGCCGGCGGCCAGCGTTGCCTGCAGCAGGCCCGGCAGGCGCTGGTAGATGCGGGCGCTGCGCGCCGATACCCGGGCGCTGGCGATCAGTATCGGCACGCCGGCAGCCTGCGCCTCGTGCAGCAGGTTCGGCCACAGCTCCGTCTCCAGTACGATCAGCATCCGCGGACGCAGGCCGGCGAGGCAGCGACGCACGCTGCCGGGCAGGTCGTAGGGCGCATAGCGCACGTCCACGCCGGGCAGCAGTGCCTGGCCGCGCGCACGCGCGGTGGGAGTGGCGCAGCTCAGCGTGATCTCGATCCCCGGGGCTTGCTCGCGCAGCGCCTCGATCAGCACCGCGGCCGCCTGCACCTCACCGACCGATACCGCATGCAGCCAGATACCGCCGCCGGCGCGCCGCGGCCCGAAGCCAAACCGCTGCCGCCAGCCGCGCCAATAGTCGCGCGCGCGCAGGCCACGAACCCCGACGATCAGCGAGGCGATGGGCAGCGCCAGGTACAGCAGCAGCGTATACAGGCGGCGCACTGCGCGCTTCAGGGGGCCGCGGGCTGGCGCGGCTCGACCACGAAGTAGCCGCTGAGCAGCGACGCCCAATCGGCCTCGGAGAACCGCTCCGGCGGCAGCGCGTCGGTGATCTTCTCGATCGAGCGGCGCAGACGCACCAGATTACTGTCGCACCACAGGCCCGGGCGGCGCAGGCTGCCGCGATCGAAGTCCACCAGCCACACCTGCTGCGCATCGTTCAGCAGCACGTTGTGGGCGTTGAGATCGGCATGGCAGACGCCGTCGCGATGAAACCGGCGCAGGCATCGGCCGATGGCGATCCAGCTGCTGAGCGGCAGCGCCCCGCTCGCGAGCCGCGTGGCCAGCGAGCTGACCTCCGGTATCTGCTCGGTGAGCAGGTCGGCGCTGTAGCTGTAGCGGCCGGTGCGCCGGTAGCAGGCGGCGATCGGCTTGGGTACCGGCAGGCCCGCACGGTGCAGCACATACAGCAGGTGCCATTCGATGAACGAACGCGTCAGCGACGCGGCCTGCCACAGGTAGCGATCGGTCCACCAGCGGGCGATCCAGCCGCCGCGGTGGTAATGACGCAGCACCAGCCGCCGCCCATCGGCGTCGATGAACAGCGCCCCGCCGCGGCCTTCCGCGCTGGCGCGCACCTCGCCGCGGCGTGACCACCACTTGGCGTCGAACCACGAGGCCGCCGCATTGCCCGCCCTGGAGGCGTCATATAGCATCGCGCCGCCGCGAAACGGTATTTGCCGAACTTCCGCCCCGGTCGGCCAGATCAAAGACTTCCGCATGCTGAATCTCATTGAGCGACCCAAGAGCCTGTGCATTCTGCGGCTCTCGGCCATCGGCGATACCTGTCATGTCGTGCCGATCGTGCGCACGCTGCAGCGCGTGTGGCCGACGACACAGCTGACCTGGGTTATCGGCCGCGTCGAGGCGCGGCTGATGAGCCTGCTGCCCGGGGTCGAGTTTATCACCATCGACAAGCGCGCCGGGCTGGCGGCCGCGCGCGCCCTGCACGCGCGGCTGCGCGGCCGGCGCTTTGACCTGCTGCTGCACATGCAGCTGTCGCTGCGCGCCAGCCTGGTGTCGGCGTTGATCGCCTCGAGCATCCGCCTGGGTTTTGATCGGGCCCGGGCGCGCGAGCTGCAGTGGTTGTTCACCAACGCGCGGATCGCCGCCCGCAGCCGGCAGCACGTGCTCGACAGCTTGCTGGGCTTTCTCGACGCGCTCGGCATCGAGCCGGGTAACCTGGAATGGAATCTGCCGTTACCGGCAGCGGCGCAGCAATACGCGGCGGCGCTGGTTCCGGACGCGCAGCCGACCCTGATCATCAGTCCCTGCTCCGCGCACCCGGCCCGCAACTGGCGCCCCGAACGCTACGCGGCCATCGCCGATCACGCGGTCGAGGCGCACGGCATGCGCGTGATCCTGTGCGGCTCATCGTCGGTGCCGGAACGCGCCATGGGCGCGAGCATTGCGCGCCTGGTGCGGGTGCCGATCGTCAATCAGATCGGCGGCGACACGCTGCCGCAACTGCTGGCACTGCTGGCGCGGGCCAGCGTGCTGCTGTGTCCGGATTCCGGGCCGGCGCACATGGCGACCATGGTCGGCACGCCGGTCATCGGCCTGTACGCGGCCACGCGCGTGCAGCGCACCGGTCCCTACCTGTCGCGCCAATGGTGCGTCGATCGCTATCAGGCGGCCGCACGCCGCTACCGCCATTGCAACGCCGAACAGCTGCCATGGCACGAGAAGATCGAGCAGCCCGGGGTGATGGATCTGATCGAGGTGGCCGACGTGCGGCAGCGCCTCGACGCGCTAATGCGCACGCGCGCCGGTGCCTGAGGCGCCGGCGCGTGCACGGTTCATGCTGCTACCATATAGCGCATGGACGGGATTCTGGTGCCGCTGTCGCCGGGCGAATTGCTCGACAAGATCACGATTCTGCGCATCAAGGCGGCCCGCATCGAGGATGCGGGCAAGCTCGGCAACATACGGCGCGAGCTGGCATTGCTCGAGCAGTACTGGAGCCAGGCGGTGTCGGCCAGCGTCGAGCTGGCCGCCGATGAGGCCGCATTGGTGCGCGTCAATACCGAGCTGTGGGATATCGAAGACCGCATCCGCGAGCATGAGGCACAGCGGCGTTTCGATGCCGGCTTCGTCGAACTGGCGCGCGCGGTGTACCTGCACAACGATGAGCGTGCCGCCATCAAGCAGCGCATCAACCTGAAGCTCAAGTCAGCGATCGTCGAAGAGAAGTCCTACCGGCCTTATCGCTGAGCGCCAGCACGATCTCCAGTCCGGCTTTGAGCGGCTAGCGCTCGAGCGTGTACTCGGCCCCGCAATACGGACACTTGGCGAAGCCGGTGGCTTCGATCGGCAGATACACCCGCGGATGCGAATTCCACAGGCTCATGTCCGGCATCGGACACGACAGCGGCAGGTCCTTGACCGTCACGGTGTACTGATTCTGGGCGTTCGGCTCTCGAAGTGCCGTGGGTAAGGTCATACTCAATATTATAGCCGGCCGCCGATCATGCGCCCATGACCTCATCCCAGATCGCAACGATCGCGGCCCGCTCGGCCACGAATTCGCTCGCCGCGACGATAGCGCCTTCGCCGTCGAGCGCCCGATGGTGCAGGCAGCTGCGGTAGCCCAGATAGGCGCTGCTCAGGATGTCGATGCGGCTCTGCGGCACCAGATCCGCCGACGCCACCGACTCCAGCTGGCGAATGGTGTCGGAGTAGGTGGCTACCGGCGGGTACTGCCCGGCCCAGGTGAGTGCCCAGTACTGCGCCAGGAACTCGATGTCGGCGATGCCTCCCGGGTCCTGCTTCAGATCGAACTCGCCCGGTTTGGCGCGCGACAATTCGTTGCGCATGCGATTACGCATATGGCGCACGTCCTGGCGCAGCGTATCGCGCCGCACGTGCCGCGCCAGCACCTCGATGCGTATCGCCTCGAAGCGCCCTCGCAATACCGCGGCGCCGGCGACGCTGCGTGCGTGCAGCAACGCCTGGTGCTCCCAGGTCCAGGCCTCACGCCGCTGATACTCGGCGAACGCCTCGATGCTGGTGATCAGCATGCCGCCCTTGCCGCTCGGTCGCAGCCGCATATCCACTTCGTACAGGCGTCCGGCGCGCGAATGCATCGTCAGCAGATGCACCAGCCGCTGCGCGAAGCGCACGAAGAACACCTGGTTGTCGATGGTGCGCGACCCTGCCGTTTCCTGCTGCGCGCCGCTGGAGTCGTGCAGGAACACCAGATCCAGGTCCGAGCCGTAGCCCAGTTCCATGCCGCCGAGCTTACCGTAGCCGATGACGCACAGCCGCACCGGCCGACGGCCGCTGGCGTCGGTGCACATCGGGATGCCGAGCTGCGGGGTGAGCTGCTGCCAGGCGAGCGCCAGCACCCGCTCGACGATCAACTCGGCGACATCGGTCAGCCGGTCGCTGACCCGCATCACCGGCAGCCGCGCGAGCAGATCGGCCACCCCCAGGCGGAACAACGCCGCGCGTTGAAACTGCCGCAGCCGCTCCACCACCCGCTCGCCGTCATCCTCCTCGGCTCCGGCCATGCGCTGCTCGAGCTCCGCCTCCAGCGCCGCCCGATCAGGCGGCGAGTCGAAGATGCGCTCGTCGATCAGCTCATCGAGCAGCAGCGGATGCGAGGCGATCTGCTCGGTCAGGAAATCGCCGTGCGAGGCCAGCTCGACCAGCCGCAGGCGCGCACGGGCGTTGTGCAGCAGCAGCGCCAGATAGGCCGAGCGGGCGCCGATGGCTTCCAGTACCCGCAGCAGGCGGCGCAGCGCCGGCAGCGGCTCGCGTGTGGCCGCCGCCGCCGCCACCAGCACCGGCATCAGCGCGCTCAGGCGACGGCTGCCGATGGCGTCGAGCCGCTGCACGAACGCCAGCTGACGAAAATCCACCAGCAGCTGGGCGGCGGCGACGCTATCGGCAAAGCCGGCGCGCTCGAGCCGGGCGGCGAGCGTCGGCCGGTCGGCTTCGTCCAGCTGCGGCAGGTTGTCGGCCACGCCATCCGCCGGCGCGCCGGAGCTGACACCAAACACGATGGCGCGAAAACTGGCGGCAACGTGGCGCCGGTGGCGCTCGATCTCGGCGTGCAGCTCGGTCCAGGAATCCAGGCTCATCGCCGCTGCCAGCAGCTCGCGCTCGGCCGCGGCCCCGGGCAACTGGTGCACCTGCAGATCGGCGCGCATCTGCAACCGGTTCTCCAGTCGTCGCAGGAACACATAGGCCGCGTCCAGCTCGGCCACGGCCTCCACCGGCAGCAGCTTGGCGCCGACCAGCAGCACCAGTGCCTGGCGCAACGACGTGGTCTGCAGTCGCCGGTCCTGGCCGCCGCGGATCAGCTGAAACGACTGCACCATGAACTCGATCTCGCGGATGCCGCCGTCGCCGAGCTTGATATGCTCGGCCAGCTCGCGGCGCTGCACTTCGCGTTCGATCATGGCCTTCATGTCGCGCAACGCATCGAATACGCCGAAGTCGAGGTAGCGGCGGTAGACGAACGGCTGGATGGCGCTGCGGAACAGTTCCGCATAGCCGCTGTGGTTGGTGATGGCGCGCGCCTTGACCCAGGCGTAGCGCTCCCAGTCGCGGCCGTGCAGCTGCAGGTAGTCCTCCAGTGCCGCCGCATTCGACACCAGCGGACCGCTGCCGCCATTGGGGCGCAGACGCAGATCGACACGAAACACGAAGCCATCGGCGGTCGGTTGCTCGAGCAGGCGTATCAGGGCCTGCCCCAGGCGCGTGAAGAATTCCTCATTGCTGATCGGGCTGGCGCCGTCGGTGTCCCCGCTCTGCGGATACAGCAGCACCAGATCGATATCGGAGGAGAAGTTCAGCTCGCCGCCGCCGAGCTTGCCCATCGCCACGATGATCAGCTGCTGCGCCACCTGGGCCGCCGAGCGCGGCTGTCCGTAACGCGCTGTCAGGCCGCGCAGCGCGAACTCATGTGCCAGGCACAGCGCCAGCTCTGCGGCCCGCGACAGGTCCGCCAGGGTCTCCGAAAGGCCGGCCCAGCCGGCCAGGTCGCGCCAGGCGATGCGGGCGAATTCGGCGCGTCGCCAGCGGCGCAGCGCCGCCATGAACTGCGCCTCGGTTTCGAGCGGGCCGACCGCCGGCCGTAGCGACAGCGGCGGCAGCGCCGGCAACGCCATCGGCGCGCCGGCAAAGCGCTGCTCGGCGCGCCGCAGCAGCGCCCCCATCAACTCCTCATCGCGGCACAGTGCATCGAGCAGGAAATCGCTCGCGGCCAGCACGTCTGGCACCGAGGCGGCGATTTCCGGCGGCAGCTGCGCCAGCGCTGCGGCTACCGCCGGCGCGCGCTCCGCCAGCACCGACAAAGCGTGGGTCCGCGCCGCCTCAATCGCCTTCATGGGCGAACTCTAAGGCCGCAGGCGATCCCTGTCTGCCCGGGGTGCTGCATAATCGCCTACCAGCGACCGACGGGGGCAGCATGAGTTACGTTGACAACAGCCTCATTCCGGATGAGCAGGTGGTGTTCAGGACACGGCTGCACCTTGTCATCTTCTTTATACCGATGGTGCTGCTCGCCATCGCAATCGGGCTATTCGCCTATGGCGTGCCGGTGGTCGCGGAAACCGTGCTTGCCGTAGCGGTGCTGTGGGGCCTGGTGAAGTACATTGATTACGCCAGCTCCGAGTTCGCAGTGACCAACAAGCGCGTCATCATCAAGGTCGGAGTGCTGCGACGGCGAACGGTGGAGATGTTGAACACCAAGGTCGAAGCGGTAGCCGTCAATCAGGGCATACTCGGCCGCATCCTCGGTTACGGCAACATCGTGGTGACCGGCACCGGCGGTACCAACGAGGCCTTCAACGGCATCAGCTCGCCGCTGGAATTCCGGCGCGCCGTGCAGGCGCATAGTTCTTAAGGTGCGCGCGCAGCGGCCGGCTTTTCAGGCCGGGTCGTCGATTCGGCGCACCGCGACCCGTACCGTCAACCGGTGTGAACCGCCGCCCAGGATGACGCCTCGCAGCGGCGACACATCGCCGAAGTCGCGGCCCCAGGCCAGCGCCACGTGGTCCTGGTTGGCGATCACGTTGTTGGTGGGATCGAAACCGATCCAGCCGAACGGCGGTGCAAACACCGCCACCCAGGCGTGCGACGCATCCGCACCGCGCAGCGGCGGCACGATGCCCTCGCCTTGCGCTTCGCCTTTGTCTGGATGTTCGCCGTTACCCGCGCCGGCAGTTACCGCTGCGGTGTCACGGCTGCGCGGCTCGTCAGCATCGTCATCCTCGTCATCCTCGTCATCCTCGCTGGCGCTCGCCGGCCCCGGCCCGTGGGTGCGCAGATAACCGCTCACATAGCGCGCCGACAGGCCGGCGCTGCGCAGGCAGGCGATCATCAGATGGGCGAAGTCCTGACACACGCCGGCGCGGTTGGCCAGCACCTGCAGCAGCGGAGTCGCAATCTCGGTGGCGCCGGGAGCGTAGGTGAAATCGCGCCGCATCTTGGCCATCAGCGCCGCGCATACCGTCGGCACGCTGGCCTTGGGAATCAGGCAGTCGCGCGCGTAGTCGCCGAACACGCCCTTGATGTGCACGTAGGGCGACTCGCCGCGAAATCGCATCGCCTCGAGCCACTCGGCGTCGCGCTCGCGGGCGCTGTAACACAGCTGTTCGCGCACCCGCTCCCAGCTCTCGGCGCGCTTGAAGTCGAACTCGGGCAACGCATCCAGGCGCACATCCATCTCGGCCACCACCTGCAATCGCCTGTGCGGCCGATCAAGTTCGACCCGCGTGACCCAATTACCGAAGGCATCGACGTATTCGGCCGCCACCGCCGGCTGCGGCGTGATGTCGATGCGATGCAGCACGCAGTGCTGCCGCTCCGAATTGCGCGGCGTCAGGTGCAGTTGCTGATGGGCGTGCACCACGTCGCGGCGGTAGCGATACAGCGTCTCGTGACGCACGGCGTAGTGGACCGCGCTCATGAGGCGACCGCGTGCAGATCGACATCGACCAGAGAGAAGTGGCGCAGCGCGAGCCGATCGGAGTGGCGCCCGGCCGCCTCGGCCAGCGCCGTGAGCGCCGCTGACAGCAAGCCACGCCGTTCCGCTCCCAGCTTGCCCTCGTCCTCGATGCCCGCGGTGCCGATCGCGGCCAGCTTTGCCATCGGATCCTCCAGCTGCTCCGCTGGCGGAGCATGCAGCGACTCGGCCAGCGTTGCCAGCGTATCGCCCAGCACCCGCCACTGGAATGCGAGCGCACGCGGGCTGGTGGGCTCGAAGATCAACAGCTGCAGCACCGGGGCCAGCTGCGGCGTCGCCACGTAGCGCGTGCGATAGGTGATGCTCACGCCGCCGACGTCCAGCAGCCACTCGAGCTCGCCCTGCGGCAGCGGCTCGCCGCTATTCAGCCGCGCGGCGATCAGACCGGACAGAAACTGGATGCGCTCCAGCCGCCGGCCGAGCATCAGCAGCCGCCAGCCGTCGTCCTGCGTCATATCGTCGAGGGCGAAGCCGCACAGCGCGGTCAGCGACACCAGCAGCCGATCCAGGCTCTCGAGCGGGTCGGCCAGCGTCGCCCCGGCGTCGTGAAATTGCCGCTGCATGACACTGATCGAGCGCCAGTGTTCAGCCGACAGTCGGCTGCGCGACTGCGTTGCGCACCAGCCGAGGCGGCCCAGATCCGCGGTCAGGCCAAATTCCAGCGCATCGTCATACACGCCCTCGACCGGATCGCCGTCGGCCGCCAGCACGCCATAGCGCACGCACTGCTCGCGCCCGCTGTGCCAGATGGCGGCATTGGTGCGCATCGCCAGCGTCGCACGCAGCAAGCGCGCCTTGTCCTCGCAGCGCTCGGAATAGCGGCCGAGCCAGTACAGATTCTCCACCAGCTGCGACGGCAGGTCGTCGTGGCGCAGATAGCGCTGCGGGGCGGCGATGGCGGGCTTGACGGCCGGCGCGGCCGGATCGCTCAGCACCCAGACGTCTTTGCTGCCGCCGCCGCGCTGGCTCGACACGATGTCGACCACGCCCTCGGCGGCGATGCGCGCCAGCCCGCCGGGCATGACCTCGTATCCGCCCGGCGTTGCCACCGCGTATACGCGCATGGTCAGCGTGCGCGGCGCCAGACGCACGCCGGCGCCGGCGCGCCAGGTCGGCGCCTGCGACAACGACACCCGCTCCTGCGCTACGTAGGCGTACGGGCGGCTGCGCAGCCGCACGATCAGCGCCGCAACGTCTTCTTCGCCCAGATCACGACCGAAGCGCGGCTCGAACTTCTGATTGGGAAACGTCGGCTTCACCACCAGCCGATCCAGATGCGCGATCGCGTACTCCAGTGCCGGCTTCTCACCGCACCACCAGGTGGCCACCGACGGCAGCCGCAGCGACTCGCCGAGCAGCACGCGCGCCGCACCGGGCAGGAAACCAAGCCAGGCGGCCGACTCCAGTACGCCGCTGCCCAGGGCATTGGCAATCACCACGCGCCCGGCGCGCACCGCGCCCAGCAATCCCGGAACCCCGAGCGCCGAGCCGGCGCGCAGCTCGAGCGGGTCGCAGAAATCATCATCCAGCCGGCGCAGGATCGCATGCACGCGCCGCAGCCCGGACAGGGTCTTGAGGAAAACGCTGTCGTCGCGCACCGTCAGGTCCTGCCCCAGCACCAGCGGCAGTCCCAGTTGCCGCGCCAGGTAGGCATGCTCGAAATAGGTTTCGTTGAACGGGCCCGGAGTCAGAACCACCACCAGCGGCGGGCTGCCGTCGTCCGCGAGCCGGGTCAGGCTCTGGCGCAGTGTATGAAAGAATCCGGTCAGTGGCCGTGTACCCAGCCGATTGACCAGGCCGGGCAGCACACGCGCGATGATGGCGCGATTCTCCAGCGCGTAGCCCGGACCCGACGGCGTCTGCGTGCGATCGCTCAACACCCACCAGCGCCCGTCCGGCGCCCGCGCCAGGTCGGCGGCGTACAGGTGCAGCCAGGTACCGCCCGGCGGTCGGATGCCGTGCGCGGCCCAGAGGAAATTCGGATGGCCGAATGCGAGTTCTGCTGGAACCACTCCGTCCGCGATCAGCTTCTGCGGTCCGTACAGGTCGGCCAGCAGCGCGTTGAGCAGCTGCGCGCGCTGCGTAACACCGGCCTCGAGTTCGCGCCACTCGCGATGATCGATCAGCAGTGGCAGCGGATCGAGCTGCCAGGGCCGGTCGCGGCCCTGTGGGTCGGCGTAGACGTTGTAAGTGACGCCGTTCTCGATGATCAGCCGCCGCGTCATGTCGACGCAGCGGCGCACCGTGTCCGCCCCGCCGCTCGACAGGTGCTCGATCAGCGGCCGCCAGTGCGCGCGGATCGAGCCGTCGCGTTCCAGCAGTTCGTCGTAGCGCTGTGCACTGCCCGGGTAGAGAAAAGGATTCGTTTCCGCCATCGTAAGACCGGGCATGTGCGGCCAGGCAGCTAACTTGCGCGACGCAGATCGAGTGTGAATGGGAATTCGGGATTGACCGACTCGGGCGGTGCGAATACGGCGCCGGCAGCGGCCGCGACACTCGCGGGCGTGTGCCCGATACGAAAAAATCGCGCCAGCCGCCGGCTCTCGGCCTCGAACGAGTTGACCGGGAAGGTGTGATAGCTGCGGCCACCCGGATGTGTGACGTGATACTGGCAGCCGCCGAGCGAGCGCTGCATCCAGGTGTCTACCAGATCAAACGTCAAAGGCGAATTGACTCCGAGGCGCGGGTGCAGGGCCGATGATGGCTGCCACGCACGATAGCGCACCCCGGCGACGAATTCTCCTACCGTGCCGGTGGGCCGCAGCGGCACCCGCCGGCCATTGCAGGCGATCGCGTAGCGATCCGGCGCCATGCCGCTGACCCTGACCTGCACGCGCTCCACCGAGGAATCGACATAGCGCACCGCGCCGCCGGCCGTGCCCTCCTCGCCCATCACATGCCACGGCTCGAGCGCCTGACGCAGTTCCATCTCAACGCCCAGGGTCGCAAAGTCGCCGTACTTGGGAAAGCGGAATTCAAAATGCGGCGCGAACCACGCCGGCTCGAGTCGGTAGCCGGCGGCCTTCTGCTCGGCCAGCACATCGCGGAAATCCTGTTCGACGAAATACGGCAGCATGAACCGATCGTGCAGTTCGGTGCCCCAGCGCGCCAGCCGCGCGGGCCGATAGGGCACTCGCCAGAAACGTGCCACCAGCGAGCGCAGCAGCAACTGCTGCGTCAGGCTCATGCGATGGTGCGGCGGCATTTCGAAGGCACGCAACTCCAGCAGGCCCAGCCGGCCGTTGGGGCCGTCGGGCGAGTACAGCTTGTCGATGCAGAATTCAGTGCGGTGGGTGTTGCCGGTGACGTCGATCAGCAGGTTGCGGAACAGCCGATCGGTGAGCCACGGCGGCACCTCGCTGCCGGGCGCGGGCAGCTGCTGGAATGCCAGCTCGAGCTCGTACAGCGAGTCGTTGCGCGCCTCGTCCACGCGCGGCGCCTGCGACGTGGGTCCGATGAACAGGCCCGAAAACAGGTACGACAGCGACGGATGGTTGTGCCAGTAAGCCAGCAGGCTTGCCAGCAGGTCCGGTCGGCGCAGAAACGGGGAATCCGCGGCAGTGGCGCCGCCGAGCACGAAGTGATTGCCGCCGCCGGTGCCGGTGTGACGGCCGTCGAGCATGAACTTCTCGGTGCCGAGCCGCAGCTCACGTGCTGCGTGGTAGAGGAACGTGGTGCGCTCGACCAGCTCCGGCCAGTCGTGGGCGGGATGGATATTGGCTTCGATGACTCCGGGGTCGGGGGTGATGCGAAAGCTGTTGAGCCGCGGATCGCGCGGTGGCTCGTAGCCTTCCAGCAGCACCGGCTGGCCGAGCGCCTCGGCGGTCGCCTCGACCGCCGCCACCAGCTGCAGGTAGTCCTCGGCGCACTCGGTCGGCGGCATGAACACATACAGCACGCCGTCGCGCGGCTCGGCGCACATCGCGGTACGTGTGATCGAGGCGGCTGACTCGTGCGCCGCCGGCGCACGACTGGCGAGCGCCACCGTGGCGGCGCCGGAGCGCGGCTGCACCCGCACTTGCGCGTACGGCGCCAGCGGCGGGAAGCCCTGCATCGGGTCGGGCGCATGCACGTACGGATACTCGCTGCGCGTCACCCAGGGCTGCGAATCGAGCGGCAGGCGATAGCCCATGGGCGAATCGCCCGGAATCAGATAACAGCGATCGGCGCGCATGAACCAGGGTCCGCTGTGCCAGCGCGTGCCGCTGGCATCGCGCCCGATCGGCAGCGCATGGCCGGCAATCCGATCCAGCCCCTGGGAGAACACGCTCATCAGCCGGCCCCGCTCCTGCGCATCGTCCAGGCGCGAGTCGAACGGATCGACGTTGATCGGCAGGCGGCGCTCGCGCCACAGGTAATAAAACACGTCCTCGAAGCCGGCAAACACGTGCAGCGGATCCAGCCCGAGGCGCTCGGCCAGGGTCTGCAGAAACTTCTGCGCCGTGTCGGCGCCGACGCCGTAGTCGTGGCTTTCATCGGCGATCAGCGCCGGATCGCGCCACACCGGTTCGCCGTCGCGACGCCAGAAACAGTTGAGCGACCAGCGCGGCAGCTGCTCGCCCGGATACCACTTGCCCTGGCCGAAATGCACCAGGCTGTGCGGCGCGTAGTGATCGCGCAGCCGGTGATAGAGCTGCGCGGCGAGCCGGCGCTTGTTGGGGCCCATCGCCTCCGTGTTCCACTCGGCGCCGTCCGGATCATCCAGCGAGACAAAAGTCGGCTCCCCGCCCATCGTCAGGCGCACGTCGCTGTGCTTAAGCTCGGCGTCGATCTGGCCGCCGAGCCGCTCGATCGCCGCCCATTGCGCCTCGCTGTACGGCAGGGTGACGCGCGGGGCTTCCCACACGCGCACCACCGACATGCTGTGTTCGAACTGCACCTCGGACTCGTCCACCGCGCCGCTGACCGGCGCCGCCGATGACGGCTCGGGGGTGCAGGCCAGCGGAATGTGTCCCTCGCCCGCCAGCAGTCCGGAGGTCGGATCCAGCCCGATCCAGCCCGCACCGGGCAGATAGACTTCGCACCAGGCGTGCAGGTCGGTGAAGTCGCTCGACGGCCCCGACGGCCCGTCGAGCGACTTGAGGTCGCTCTTCAGCTGGATCAGGTAGCCGGAGACGAAGCGCGCCGCGAGGCCCAGGTGACGCAGCAGCTGCACCAGCAGCCAGCTCGAGTCGCGGCAGGAACCCGCCGCGCGCGACAAGGTGCGCTCCGGCGACTGCACGCCCGGCTCCATGCGGATCAGGTAGCGGATGTCGCTCGCGATGCGCTGGTTCAGGGCCACCAGGAAATCGATGGTGCGCGTGGCGCCGCGCGGCACGCGTGCCAGATAGTCGGCAAATAAAGCCGTCGCCTCCAGCGGCAGCAGATACGGCGCCAGCTCCGACAGTTCCGTGGCCTCGTACTGGAACGGGATCGACTCGGCATATGGCGTCAGGAAGAAGTCGAATGGATTGAGCACCGCCATCTCGGCGATCAGATCGACCTCGACCCGAAACTCGCGGGTGCGTTCCGGGAACACCAGACGTGCCAGGTAGTTTGCCTGCGGATCCTGCTGCCAGTTGATGAAGTGCTGCGCCGGCTCGACCCGCATCGAATACGACAGGATGCGGGTGCGGCAGTGCGGTGCCGGCCGCAGGCGCACCAGCTGCGCGCCCAGGCTGACCGGGCGATCGTAGCGGTAGTGGCTGACGTGATTGAGCGCGACGTGGATCGACACGGGCTTTTCGGCCTCGCCTTCAAGGCTTGAGGAGCAGCAGCTCACAATGATGCCGCAATAATGGAGCGTACCGCACGAATGCCCATCACAGGTGCAGCCGGCGGCAGCGCTGCCCGCAAACGGCGCACTGGGGGTAAAAAAAAGCCCCGCATAGCGGGGCCTTGAGGTATTGCGCGAAACGGGGGGGGGTCTTGTTTCGCGACTTTGCGGGCTTGGTGAACTGGCGTTCACCTCACCCTGAAAACCATCATACGCCGGAATTTTCGTTTGTAAAGTGAACCATTCGTTACATATACATTACCCGGAATCATGTAGTTAGGCGCCCGGTTCAGCCCGGGTTCAGCCGCCCGCGCGCGCGCCAGCGCGCCTTACGGGCCCAGCGCCCCGCGCAAGTACGCGCCGCCAAACGAAAAGGCCGGAAGTCTCCTCCCGGCCTTTTTGCGGTCCTTCCGACCGTCCAAGATGAACTATCGGTAACGCGTTGGCGTTACATGTCCATCCCGCCCATGCCGCCCATGCCGCCCCCGGGCCCATGGCCGTGCTCAGCCTCTTCCTTCGGAGCTTCTGCGATCATGACCTCGGTGGTCAGCAGCAACCCGGCCACGGAGGCCGCATTCTGCAGCGCCAGCCGGGTCACCTTGGTCGGATCCAGAATGCCGGCCTCGATCAGGTCGCCGAACACTCCAGTCGCGGCGTTATAGCCGTAGCTGCCCTTGCCGTCCTTGACCTTATTGAGGATCACGGCGGCGTCTTCACCGGCGTTCTCAACGATCTGGCGCAACGGCTCCTCGATCGAGCGCCGCAGGATGGCGATACCGACCGTCTGGTCCTCGTTGGCACCCTCGAGCTTGTCGAGCGCCTTCTGGACACGGATCAGCGCAACACCGCCGCCCGGTACCACGCCTTCCTCGACCGCGGCACGCGTGGCGTGCAGCGCATCCTCGACGCGGGCCTTCTTCTCTTTCATCTCGATCTCGGTCGCAGCGCCGACCTTGATCAGCGCCACGCCGCCTGAGAGCTTGGCGACACGCTCCTGCAGCTTCTCCTTGTCGTAGTCGGAGGTGGCTTCCTCGATCTGCTGGCGAATCGACTCGACCCGCGCCTTGATGTCGCTGGCCTTGCCGTGACCATCGATAATGGTGGTGTTCTCTTTCTCCACCAGAATCTTCTTCGCCTCACCCAGGTCGTTTAGCGACACCTTCTCGAGTGACAGGCCGACCTCGTCCGAAATCACGGTACCGCCGGTGAGCACGCCGATATCAGCCAACATCGCCTTGCGACGATCGCCGAAGCCCGGAGCCTTCACCGCCGCGACCTTGAGGATGCCGCGAATGTTGTTCACCACCAGGGTCGCGAGCGCTTCGCCCTCGACGTCCTCGGCGACTACCAGCAGCGGGCGACCCGCCTTGGCGACGCCTTCCAGCACCGGCAGCAGCTCGCGGATATTGCTGATCTTCTTGTCGACCAGCAGTACGTACGGCTTTTCGAGCTCGGTCGACTGATTGGCCTGGTTGTTGATGAAATACGGCGATAGGTAGCCGCGGTCGAACTGCATGCCTTCGACCACCTCGAGCTCATTATCAAGGCCCGAGCCTTCCTCGACCGTGATCACGCCTTCCTTGCCGACCTTCTCCATCGCATCCGCAATGGTCTTGCCGATGCTCTCGTCGGAGTTGGCGGAAATGGTGCCGACCTGGGCAATCGCCTTGCTGTCCTTGCACGGCTTGCTGAGCTTCCTGAGCTCTTCGATCGCCGCGGTCACGGCCTTGTCGATGCCGCGCTTGACGTCCATCGGGTTGCGGCCAGAGGCCACGGCCTTCAGGCCCTCGCGAATGATCGCCTGCGCCAGCACGGTCGCAGTCGTGGTGCCGTCGCCGGCTTCATCGGAGGTATTGGACGCGACTTCCTTCACCATCTGCGCGCCCATGTTCTCGAACTTGTCCTTGAGCTCGATCTCTTTCGCGACCGAGACGCCGTCCTTGGTGACGGTCGGGGCGCCGAAGCTCTTCTCGAGCACGGCATTGCGGCCCTTGGGGCCGAGCGTCGCCTTTACGGCGTTCGCCAGGATGTTGACGCCCCGGAACATGCGTTGCCGGGCATCGTCACTAAACCGAACTTCTTTCGCTGCCATTGTCGTAGTCCTCGGATGAATTACTTGCCTTCGATGATGGCCATGACGTCTTCTTCACGCATGACCACGAGGTCTTCGCCCTCGACTTTCACCTCAGTGCCGCTGTACTTGCCGAACAGGATCTTGTCGCCGACCTTGACGTCGAGCG
>DATAJH010000122.1:0-2816 GCA_036262215.1 Steroidobacteraceae bacterium | reverse complement strand
GTTTCAACCCAATGACTATTACCGCACACAGGACGAGTATCTGAGCGCCCTGGCCGATGCCAACGTGATAGCCGACGCTGTGGCCGAGGTCGTGCGCCGGCAGGTGACGATCGGCATCGACGTGGTCAGCGATGGAGAGATGAGCAAGATCAGCTACGCGACCTACATTGCGAAACGCTTCTCGGGTTTCGGCGGCGACACGCCGCGCGAGCCCGGCCAGGATCTGGTCGAGTTTCCGGGACTGCTCACGAAACTCGCCGAGCGCGGCTCGACTGCCAAGTATCGGCGGCCGCGCTGCATCGGCGCGGTCACGATGGAGCATACCGAGCCGATGCTGACCGATCTGCGCAACATGCAGGCGGCGATCAGGGCCGCGCCGCCTGTGGAGGCGTTCATGAATGCCGCGTCTCCCGGTGTCATCGCATTGTTTCAGCCGAACGACTATTACCACACGCAGGATGAGTATTTGAGCGTCCTTGCGGAGGCGCTGCGCAGCGAATACGAGGCGATCGCCGCGGCCGGCATCGTGCTGCAGATCGACGCGCCGGACCTTGCGATGGGGCGTCACACCATGTATCGCAACCGGTCAATGGAGGAATTCGAGACCCTGGCCGCGCAGCACATCGAGGTGCTGAACCATGCGCTCAGGAACGTACCTGCGAACCGCGCTCGCATGCACGTGTGTTGGGGAAACTACGAAGGACCGCATCATCACGACGTTCCGATGCAGCGGCTGCTGCCGATCGTGCTGAAGGCGAAACCGCAGGCGCTGCTGTTTGAGGCCGCAAATCCCCGTCATGCCCACGAGTGGAGCGTGTTCCAGGATGCCAGGATCCCCGACGACAAGATCCTGATTCCCGGTGTGCTCGCCACCACGACCAACTATATCGAGCACCCGCTGCTGGTAGCCGAGCGGATCGAGCGCTTTGCCGCCATCGTCGGACGCGAACGCGTCATTGCCGGGAGCGATTGCGGTTTCGGCACCTTCGCGGGCTTTGGACCGGTCGAGCCGGACATCGCGTACCTGAAACTCGCCGCGATGGTCGAGGGTGCCCGGATCGCCTCAGGCCGACTGTGGGCCTGATCGAAGCGGCTGATTACAGTTTGGTTACATATGCTGGAGCCATGGTTGCAGGGGCTCGCCGAAGCTCGGGTATACTCAGGCTCAGCGACAGCATCGGGGGGGCACCATATGGCGACCACAATGACTGAGTCTGTGCCGCGGGCCGGCAAGATGACCAGCGAGGAGAGGAAAGTCATCCTGGCCTCATCGGTGGGGACGGTATTCGAGTGGTACGACTTCTACATCTACGGGACTCTGGCCACGATCCTTGCCAAGCAGTTCTTCTCCGGGGTGGAACCCCCGGCGGCTTTCATCTTCACGCTGCTGGCGTTCGCCGCCGGCTTCGCGGTGCGTCCGTTCGGCGCGCTGCTGTTCGGGCACATCGGTGATCTGGTCGGGCGCAAGTACACCTTCATCATCACCATCAGCTGCATGGGCATGGGGACGTTCCTGATCGGCGTGCTGCCCTCATTTGCCACCGCCGGCATCCTGGCCCCGATCCTGCTGATCGCGCTGCGGCTGCTGCAGGGGCTGGCGCTGGGCGGGGAATACGGGGGAGCTGCGATCTATGTGGCCGAGCACGCGCCCAAGGGCAAACGCGGGCTGTACACCTCCTGGATTCAGACCACGGCCACGCTGGGTCTGTTTGTGGCGCTGCTGCTGGTGCTCGGGGTGCGCACCTATCTTGGGGAGGAGGCCTTTGGCGCCTGGGGCTGGCGCATACCCTTCCTGGTCTCCATCGTGCTGCTGGCGGTGTCGCTGTGGATCCGCCTGCAGCTCAATGAGTCGCCGATGTTCCTGCGCATGAAGGAGGAGGGCAAGCGGTCCAAGGCGCCGTTGAAGGAGGCCTTCGGCACCTGGCGCTATGCGCGCATCGCGATCCTGGCGCTGTTGGGGGCGACCGCAGGGGAGGCGGTGGTGTGGTATGGCGGACAGTTCTATGCGCTGTTCTTCCTGACCACCACCTTGAGCGTGAAGGCGACCACGGCCCAGATCATGATCGCCATCGCTCTGGCGCTGGGCACCCCATTCTTCATCCTGTTCGGCTGGCTCTCGGACCGGATCGGGCGTAAACCGATCATCATGGCGGGCTTTGCGCTCGCAGCGCTGACCTACTTTCCGATCTTCCAGGCCATCACGCACTATGCCAACCCCGCTCTGGAGACCGCGCTGGCCCACTCCCCGGTCAGCGTCACGGCCGATCCTGCCGAATGCGCCTTCCAGTTCAACCCGGTCGGCACCGCGAAGTTCAAGAGCTCCTGCGACACCGTGAAATCCGGCCTTGCCAGGCTCTCGGTGAACTACAAAAACCTCCCCGCCGCCCCAGGCACCACCGCCTCGGTGCAGATTGGCGATGAGGTCATCCCCGCCAATGCCCCTGATTTCGCCAAGCTGCTCAAGGCCACCGTGGTCAAGCACGGCTACCCGGCCAGTGCCGATCCGGCACAGATCAACACCGTCATGACGGTGGCGCTGCTGTGGGTGCTGGTGATCTACGTGACGCTGGTGTATGCGCCCATCGCCGCCTGGCTGGTGGAGCTGTTCCCCACCAGGATCCGCTACAGCGGCCTCTCGCTCCCCTATCACATCGGCAACGGCTGGTTCGGCGGCTTCCTGCCCGCCACCGTGTTCGCCATCGTCGCCTCCACCGGCAACATCTACTCGGGCCTGTGGTACCCGATCGTGGTGGCCGCCGCAAGTCTGGTGATCGGCCTGCTGTTCCTGCCCGAAACGCGCAACGTAGACATCACCA
>DATAJH010000121.1:0-29976 GCA_036262215.1 Steroidobacteraceae bacterium | reverse complement strand
TGCCACTCGACCGTCGCCAGCGCGTTGGTCACAATGGCCGCTACCCCGAGCCACCTGGCGCCCCGCTTTTGGCTGGCCTTGAGTCCGCCCGGCGCCTTTGGAGGCCGGTATCACCGACCGCAGGAGTAGTGCGTGGATCCGCGACGATGGTTGCTGCTGACGGTGACAGCGATCGCGGTTCTGTTGCAGCATTCCAGCGCCCTGTCGCCGCGCGTGCGGCCGCCGCAGCCGCAAGCTGTGGCCCGCTTTGGCTTCGAGAGCGTGCAGCGCATTGCGCAGCAGCGCTCCAACGAGTCCTATCGCGACCGCAGCGGCAAGCTTCCCGACAGCCTGAGCAAGATGAGCTACGACGATTACCGCACCATCCAGTTCCGCGGCGAGCAGGCGCTGTGGCGCGGGCAGGCGTTGTTCGAAGTGCAGTTTTTCCATCGTGGCTTCGCCTACGACCGGCGGGTCAACGTCACCGAAATCGGCGATGACGGCGTGCTGCACCCCGTCAATTACGATCCCTCGCAATTCGAATTCGGTCGCGGCGCGCCGCCCAGGGACCTGCCCCCCGATCTGGGCTTCGCCGGGCTGCGGGTGCATTTCCCGTTGCAGCGTCCGGACTATAAGGATGAGCTGATTGCCTTTCTCGGGGCTTCCTACTTCCGGCTGCTGGGGCGCGATCAGAGCTACGGCGCCTCGGCGCGCGGCATCGCCATCAACGTTGCCGGTACCGGCGGGGAGGAGTTCGCTTATTTCACCGATTTCTGGCTGGTTCGTCCGGCACCCGAGCAGCGCACGCTGACCATGTATGCCCTGCTCGACAGCCCCAGCATTGCCGGTGCGTACCGGTTCGAGGTGCGGCCGGGAATGACCAGCGCAGTGGAGGTGACGGCGACCCTGTACCCCCGCCAGAGCGTCGACAAGCTGGGCCTGGCACCGATGACCTCGATGTTCCTGTACGGCGAGGATCGCCCGCGCCCATTCGATGATTATCGGCCGGAGGTTCACGACAGTGACGGCCTGCTGCTGCAGACCGGGGGCGGGGAATGGCTGTGGCGGCCGCTGCTCAATCCACACGCGCTGCGGGTGTCGAGCTTTTCCGATGAGCATCCGCGCGGCTTTGGCCTGAGCCAGCGCGACCGCGACTTCTCCCACTACCAGGATGAGGACGCCCACTATCAGCGCCGTCCGAGCTATTGGGTGGCGCCGCTCGGGGATTGGGCCAAAGGCACTGTGGAGCTGGTTGAAATACCCAACGATCAGGATATCCACGACAATATCGTGTCGTACTGGATCCCGTCGATGCACCTGCAGCCGCACAAGCCGTTCACTTTCTCCTATCTGCTATCGGCGTACTCGGAAGCACCGCAGTGGTCGCCGGGCGGACGCGTAATCGCCACGCGAACTGCGCAGTTGCACGCCCGCGGCAGCGGCGACTCGGCGCGGCGTGTCCTGGTGGACTTCGCCGGTGGTGATCTCCCCACGCTGGTCGGCACGCAGCCGGTCAAGCCGGAGATCAGCTCCCATAACGGCGATATCGATAACGTTTCGATCCAGCGTCTGGTGGAGAACGGTGTCTGGCGAGTGTCTTTCCGGGTGCTGCCGAAGAACAGCCAGGCCGTGGACCTGCGCTGTTACCTGACCCTGTACGGCGAGGCCCTGACCGAAACCTGGACCTACCTGTGGACGCCATGAACACCATGGCCCCGGCGGACATGCAGCCGCTCAACCTGCGTACGCTGCGTCACCAGGCGCTGTGGCGCCGATCGCTGTTCTTCGGCCTCACCTTCCTGACCGCGCTGGTGGCCGGATTCCTGATGTTCGACATCCTCAAGGTCAACGGCCAGACGCTGCTCAACTGCCTGGCGTTGCCGCTGTTCGTGGTGCTGTTCACCTGGATCTCCGGAGCCTTCTGGGCCGGCATCATCGGCTTCGTGGTGCGCCTGAAAGGCCATGATCCGGCGGTGCTGCAACCGCAGCGGGCGGCGCCGCAGGCATTGCAGGGCCGCACCGCGATCGTCACGCCGATCTACAACGAGGATACGGCGCGCGTGTTCGCCGGCACAGAGGCCATCTGGTCCTCGTTGCAGCAGCAGCCGTGCGAGACCAGCTTCGACCTGTTCATTCTGTCGGATACGCGCGATATGAACATCGCCAGTGCCGAAGAGGCCGCTTGGCGCGCGCTGGTGGCGCGACATGGCGCCGGCGGGCGGCTGTTCTACCGTCGCCGCAGCGACAACGTCGGCCGAAAATCCGGCAACCTGGCCGAGTTCGTGCGCAACTGGGGCGCTGCCTACGACTACATGATCGTGCTCGATGCGGACAGCATCATGACCGGCCAGGCGCTGGTAGCGCTGGCGGAGATGATGGACGAGCACCCGGAGGTCGGCATCATCCAGACCCTGCCGCTGCTGGCCGGCCGCGAAACGCTGTTCGCACGCATGCTGCAGTTTGCAGTCCGGCTCAACGGTTCGATGCTGGCCAGCGGCCTTGCCTTCTGGCAGCTCGGGGAGAGCAATTACTGGGGACACAATGCGATCCTCAGGTTGCGCGCGTTCGCGCAGCACTGCGCTCTGCCGCGACTGCCCGGTGCGCCGCCCTTCGGCGGCGAAATCCTGAGCCACGACATCGTCGAGGCGGCGTTCATGCGCCGCGCCGGCTACAAGGTATGGCTGGTACCGGAAATCAGCGGCAGCTGGGAGGAGATACCCTCCAACATCATCGACTATGCGGCGCGCGACCGGCGCTGGGCGCAGGGCAATCTGCAGCACGTGGGCGTAATGCCGATGCGCGGCCTGCACTGGCTCAGCCGCCTGCATCTGCTGACCGGCATTCTGTCCTACGTCACCTCGCCGCTGTGGCTGCTGGTGCTGATCATCAGTTCGATCGTCACCTGCATCCAGGCCGTCAGCGGCCATCAATACTTCCAGCCGGGCGCGTTCTCGCTGTTTCCGACCTGGCCGCAGTATCGCGACAGCGAGATCGCCGCGCTGCTGACCATGACCGTGATCGTGCTGCTGCTACCGAAGATGCTCGGCGCCGTGCTGGTGCTCAGGGACCGGGCACTGCGCGCCGCCTTCGGCGGCGCGCCTAAAATCCTCGGCGGCTTTCTGTGCGAGCAGCTGCTGAGCATTCTGCTGGCGCCGACCATGATGCTGTTCCACTCGGAATTCGTGCTGCGCGCGCTGCTCGGCCGCAGCGTCGGCTGGGATGCGCAGGCACGCGGCGATCGCGGCGTTCCGTGGCGCGAAGCGCTGCTGCGGCACAAATGGCACCTCGGCATCGGCCTGGTCTGGGGCAGCGCGATCCTGTTGCTGGCGCCCAATTTCATCTGGTGGATGTCCCCGGTCATCGCCGGCATGCTGCTGTCGGTGCCGTTGACCGTGCTGACCAGCCGCGCCGATCTGGGCCGTGCGCTGCGACACCGCGGCTGGCTGCTGACGCCCGAGGAAACCCAGCAGCCTTACGAACTGGCGAGCGCCGCGGCGGCGCGCGCCCGCGGGCTGGCGCCGGCGATCGATATCGCGCCCGAAGCCATGCCGCAGCGTGCACCGCTGCCGATGGTGGCCGAGCCGGCGGCTTATCTGCGGCTGCGCCTCGTGCCGCGCCGACGGGTCGCCACCTCTCCCTGATCCGGCTGCAGTTGCCGCAGTCGCCGGAGTCTCCATGGGCCGCATTTTCGAGGTTCGCAAGCACGCCATGTTCGCGCGCTGGAACCGCATGGCCAAGGGCTTCGCGCGCATCGCCAAGGACATCAACATGGCGGTGAAAGCCGGCGGCGCGGATCCGGCCTCCAATCCCACGCTGCGGCGCATCATGCAGAACGCGCGCGCCATCAACATGCCCAAGCACAAGGTCGAGGCGGCGATCAAGCGCGCCAGTGGCCACGACGCCACCAACTACCACCAGGTTCTGTACCAAGGCTATGCGCCGCACGGGGTGGCGCTGCTGGTCGAGACCGCCACCGACAACCCCACCCGCACCGTGGCGCATGTGCGCAACATCATGAGCAAGAATGGCGGCAATCTGGGCACCACCGGCAGCGTGAGTTTCCAGTTCCGCAAGATGGGCGTGTTCCGCCTCGACCCGTCAGGCATCGACCAGGATGAACTGGAGCTCGCGATGATCGATCACGGCCTGGAGGAGATGGGCGAGAGCACGGGCGAGAAAGGCGAGCCGCAGCTGGTGCTGCGTTGCGAGTTCGAGAATTTCGGCAAGCTGCAGGAGGCGCTGGAAGCACGGCGCATCGCGCCGTTGTCGGCCGAGCACGACTACGTCTGCACCACGCCGATCGAGCTGCCGGAAGCACAGGCCACCGAGGCGCTGGAGCTGATCGACCAGCTCGAGCAGGAAGACGACGTGCAGCGCGTATTTCACTCGCTCGCCTGAAAGGCGCATGAACGCGCCGCTGCCGACGCTGCTGGTGCCCGGCCTTGCCGCCACGGCGCGCCTGTACCAGGCGCAGATCCCCGCGCTATGGCAGTTCGGTGCCGTGATGGTGGCGGATCATCGGCGCGACGACAGCATCGGCGCCATTGCGCGCCGCATCCTCGATCAGGCGCCGGCGCGTTTCTCGCTGCTGGGGCTGTCGATGGGCGGCTACATCGCCTTCGAGCTGCTGCGTCAGGCGCCCGGGCGCGTGGCGCGACTGGCGCTGCTCGATACCACGGCGCGACCCGACGCGCCGCTGCAGAGCGCGCGCCGCCGGGAGCTGATCGAGCTGGCGCGCGCCGGCCGTTTCGGCGAGATCGCCGACCTGTCCTACGCCGGTCTGGTGCATCCGGATCATCTCGCCGATCAGTCGCTGCGCGAGCTGGTGCGATGCATGGCGCAGGAGACCGGCGCCGAAGCCTACATCCGTCAGCAGACCGCAATCATCAATCGCCCTGACTCACGAGCGGATCTGGCTGCCATTGGCTGCCCGACGCTGGTATTGGTCGGCGAAGCCGATCAGCTCACGCCGCCGGCGCTGGCGCAGGAGATCGCCGCCGGCATCCGCGGCGCACAGTTGACGCTGGTGCCTGCGAGCGGGCACCTGTCGACGCTCGAGCAGCCGCAGCGCGTGAACGCAGCGCTGGGAGAGTGGCTGGGCGCAGCTGACGGATGAGCGGCGCTGCTCGCGCCTGCCGCGGGCATCAGTCGCCGTCCAGCGCCAGCAGCCGCGTGTCGCCACCGACCGCGGCGGTGTTGATGCTGACTGACTGTTCCACCAGCAGTCGCTCGAGGGCGTAGCCCTCGTTGGCCACGATGACCTGCTCGATGGCGCCCTCGCCGGCCGCCAGTTGCTGACACAACTGCCGCAGCCACTGAGGATGCAGCCGCGCCTCGGCCGCGTCCACCAGCGCAACCTCGCTGCGCAGCGCGCCGTCCGGCAACGCACTGCGCAGCGCTGCCGGCAGCGCCGCGCGCAGCGCCGCGGCGAGCTCGGGTTGATCGGCGATCAGTGAGTTGCCGGTTGCCAGCGCCGCCGCCAGTTGCGCCAGCAACGCCGGCGCCGAGCGCGCGGTGCCACGCAATACGCCGCGCGCTCGCAGCCGCAGCTCGTTGCTCTCGCCGACGTAGCCCGTGAGCGCCATACGCGCCCCGAGCAGCGTCGCATCCGCGTAACGCTCGGCCTGCGCCAGCAGATCCGAGCGCTGCTGCGCCGTCAGCGGCACAGTCGGATGGTCCATTTCGCGCAGCCAGGCGATGAAGTGCCGCAGTGGCCGCGGCACGCGTGCGCCCTGATCGGCGTGCCAGCGCGGCCCGGGCGACTGGCGCAGCAGGCGGTGCAGATACAGCGGCCCGCCGGCTTTGGGTCCGGTGCCCGACAAACCCTGCCCGCCGAACGGCTGCACGCCGACCACGGCGCCGATCATGTTGCGGTTGACATAGATGTTACCGACGCGCGCGCGCTCGATGATCGCGCGCGCGGTGGCGTCGATGCGCGAGGCGATGCCGAGGGTCAGGCCGTAGCCGGTGGCGTTGATCGCATCGAGCAGCGCCCCCAGGCGGCTACGATCAAAGCGCAGCACGTGCAGCACCGGCCCGAACACCTCCCCCGACAGCTCGCTGACCGATGCGATTTCGATCAGGCTCGGCGGCACGAATACCCCGCGCGCGCACTCGGCAGTCAACGGGCTCTGGCAGCGCAGCCGCGGGCGCATCGCCTGCAGATGCGCTTCGATGCCGCTGCGCGCCTGCTCATCGATCAGCGGGCCGACGTCGGTGGCGATGTCGGCCGGGTTGCCCACGCGCAGCTCCTGCATCGCGCCTTCCAGCATGGCGAGTATCGGCTCGGCGATCTCGCGTTGCAGACACAGCAGCCGCAGCGCCGAGCAGCGCTGCCCGGCCGAATCGAAGGCCGAACGCAGTACGTCGCCGACCACCTGCTCAGGCAGCGCGGTGGAATCCACGATCATCGCGTTCTGGCCGCCGGTCTCGGCGATCAGCGGCACCGGCCCGCGCAGCGCCAGCGTGCGCGCAATCGAACGCGCCGCGGCGCTCGAGCCGGTGAACACCACGCCGCCGATGCGCGCATCGGCGACCAGCCGCGCACCCACGCGCTCCCCATCGCCGGGCAGCAGCTGCAGTACCGCACGCGGTACACCGGCCTGATGCAGCAGCTGCACCGCGCGCGCCGCGGTCGCACTGCTCTGCTCCGCAGGCTTGGCGAGCACGCAGTTGCCGGCGGCCAGTGCCGCCGCCACCTGGCCGGTGAAGATCGCCAGCGGAAAGTTCCACGGACTGATGCAGGCCACGGCGCCGAGCGGCAGATGGGTCGCGTGGTTGAACTGCGCCCGGATCTGCGCCGCGTAATAGCGCAGGAAATCCACCGCTTCCCTTACCTCACCGACCGCATTGGCGAGCGTCTTGCCGGCCTCGCGCACCGCCAGCGCCACCAGTGCCGGCAGCTGCTGCTCATACAGCTGCGCGGCGCGCTCGAGTATCTGCGCCCGCACATCGATTTCGGTCTCAGCCCAGGCGGGTGCGCCGTCAATTGCGGCGGCGATGGCCGCATCGACCAGCTCGTCCCCGGCATCCAGCACGCTGCCGAGCAGCTGGTTCAGATCGGCCGGATTGCGGATCTCGCGCCGCAGGCCACCGCTCGCCGTGGCGCTCGCGCTCGCGCCAGGCGGCGCGCCGGCCACCAGCGGCTGCACCTCGATCATCGACTGGCTGGCGTGCTCGATCGCCGCCAGCAGGCTCGCACGCGCAGCGGCGTCGGCCAGGTCGACGCCATTGGAGTTGCCGCGCTCGGGTGCGAACAGTTCCCGCGGCAGCGCGATGCGCGGATGCGGCGTACCGGCGTAGCGCGCCGCCGCCACGGCGGGATCGGCACACAGCGTCTCGAGCGGCGTCGCGGCCGCGGCGGCGCGGTGCACGAACGAGGCGGCCGCTCCGTTCTCGATCAGGCGCCGCATCAGATAAGCCAGCAGCGTCGCGCGCGTACCCACCGGCGCGTAGATACGCACCGGGCGTGCGATCCCGGGCGTCTCCAGCAGCTGCCGGTACAGTCCGGTGCCCATGCCATACAGGCACTGGAACTCATAGGTCGTCGCACCTTCCGCGGCCGCAATCTCACCGATGGCCGCGACCGTCTGGGCGTTGTGGGTCGCAAACTGCGGTACTACCTGGGCGTGCGCCGCCAGCAGGCGGCGCGCACAGGCCAGATAGGCCACGTCGGTGTAGGCCTTGCGGGTATACACCGCATAGCCGGCCAGGCCGTCCATCTGAGCCCACTTGATCTCTCCGTCCCAATAGGCGCCCTTGACCAGACGCACCATCAGCCGCGCGCGCCGTCGCGCCGCCAGCCGCAGCAGGTAGTCGATGAGCGCCGGCGCACGTTTCTGATACGCCTGCACGGCGACGCCGAGCCCGGCCCAGCCGGCCAGCTCAGTCGCGCGCATCAGCGCCTGGATCAGTTCGAGCGACGGCGCCAGCCGATCGGACTCCTCGGCATCGATCACCAGCGCGATATCGTAACTTTGCGCCAGTCGCGCCAGCTCGAGCAGGCGCGGCAACAGTTCGCGCATGATGCGCTCATGTTGTGTATAGGCGTAGCGCGGATGCAGCGCCGATAGCTTCACCGACACACTGCCGCCGGCGAGCGGTCCCTGGCCGCGATACGCCGCACCGACCGCGTGTATGGCCTGCTGGTACGCCAGAAAATAGCGCTGCGCGTCGTGCGCGGTCAGCGCCGCCTCACCGAGCATGTCGAATGAATAGCGATAGCCGCGGCCGGCAGCGCGGCCGGCAGCGCGGCCGGCGCGCGCCAGTGCGGCCTGGATGTTGTGGCCGAAAATGAACTGATCGCTCAGCGAGCGGATCGCGAATTGCATCGCGCGGCGCACCAGCGGTGTGGTGAGCGAGCGCCAGTCAAGCGCGGACGGCCGCGCCGCATCGCTCTGCGGGTCCGCTACGCAGGCCGAAGCCAGTCTGAGCGCAGCGCCCAGGGCGCCGCTGCTGCTTTGTTGGCTCCAGTCGATGCGTGACAGCCGGTCGCGCAACAGCCGGTCGGCATTGGCGGCGTCGGGCACGCGCAGCAGCGCCTCGGCCAGTGACAACAACGCCAGGCCGGCGGCGCTGTTGAGCGGAAATGCGCGCGTCAGGGCCTCGATACCACGCCGGCCTTGGTGCGCTCGCATGCCTTCAATCAGCCGCCGCGCCACCAGCGCGACGCGCTCGCGTGCTACGTCGTCGAACTGCGCCGCGAGGATCAATGGCGGTACGCACTGGCTCTCATCCGCGCGCCACAGGCGCGCCATCGCCTCGCGCGCCGGCTGCGCACTGGTATGCGCGGCGGCCTGTGGATCGACCGAAGGCATCGGTTGTGTGCTGGTCAGCTCAACCAGCCCAAGGCGCCGATGAGCGTGCCGGCCGCGGCGCCGATGCCGCCCAGTACCACGAAAAAGCGCCTGCGCGACAGGAAATACAGCGACGACATCACCAGCCCCAGCTCGAGAAAGCCCTCGCCCACATCCAGACGCAATGCGCGCCGCTCGGAATGCTTCGACTCCTCATCCAGCCGCTGCGCGGTACTCCTGATGTCCTCGGCCTCCGTGGCATAACGCCCGCTGTCCTCGGTCAGCTTGGCGCTGACGCCGGCGACCCTGGCCGGATCGGCGGCCAGCGCATTCAACAGCACGGCTCCGATCTGGGCATTGTGTTCGCGGATTTTCTTGGCCTGATAGTACGCCCATTGATCGTTGGCCTCGGTCTTGCGCACCACCGCGGCGTTATGCTCACGGTGGCCGAGGATGGTAACGATCGACAGCAGAATGCCGATGATGCCCACCGCAATGCCCACCCGCTGCCCGAACGCATCGTTACTGTCCCCGTGCCCGGTGTGTATCTCGACTTCCGCCATGCAAGCTCACTCCACAATGTCGATCTGCTGATGCGTCTGGTGCCGTGGTCAAACTGTAGCAGAGCCCGCGCTCTGCTCCAGTCGCCTGGCCACTGCCTCCAGCCGCCGCAGCGTCGCTTCCTCCGGCGCCTCCGGCACGGCGTGCGCCAGACCCCGATACACCATCTCGGTCATCGCATCCGCGGCCGCGTCGGGGGAGAAATCTCCTTCGCCGCGCAGATACACCCAGGTGTGATGCTCGACACCGCCGTAGATCATGTCGCGCACCACGCGCAGCGGCAGATCGGCGCGAAACTCCCCGGCATCGATGGCCTGCTGCAGAATCTCGAGCGTGCGGCGGGTGTATTCGCGCGTCAGATCGAACACCGTGGTGCGGCGGTACTCGGGCCAGGCGCGCAGCTGGTTGAATATCAGCCGGCACATGCCGGGTTCGTTGTGAATCACGCTCAGGTGGCGCCAGATCATGAACCGCAGGCGCGCGCGCGTACCCTGCAGCCGTTTGAGCTGCTGGTCGTAGTCGGCCAGGATGCGTTCGTACCACTGCTCGACCACGCGGATCAGCAGCTCGCGCTTGCCGGGAAAGTAGCGATAGATCGTCCCCTCGACCACACCGGCCCGGGCCGCGATCTGCGCCGTCAGCGCCTCGCTGTAGCCCTTGTCGCGGAACACCTGCTCCGCCACCTGCATGATTTCCCGCATGCGCTGCTCGCGCGGCAGCCGCGATTGTCGCTTTTTTTTCATTAGTGAGTACTGCTCATCAGTTTTGCGGTGGTTTCCAAGGCAGCCGAAATGGCACTCTTTGACATTTTTACAGCCTTTTGCTGCAAAGCAGAAGCAAATCGCAGCTGGTCGGCGCGCGCAGCTTGTGGATAGGCTGCTATAATAACTGAGTCGAGTTCATTAGTCCCCTGGAAGCCTTCCGGAGATCGGCCCGTATGCTCGAAACCGCCACCGCCGTGCAATCCGCGCCCACATCGGCTGCGGCCTTTGATCTGAGCCCCGAGCAGCGCGACATTCTCGACGCCGCCGACCGCTACGCGCAGCAGGAACTGCAGCCGCTCGCGCGGCGCATGGACGATGAGGAATGGTGGCCGGCGGAAGCGTTCGCGCGGCTGGGAGCCGAGGGCTATCTGGGCATCAGCATCCCGGCGGCCTATGGCGGGGCCGGTCTGGACCTGGTGAGTACCGGGCTCGTGGCCCAGGCTTTTTCGCGCTGGAATCACGCGCTGGGATTGTCGTGGATCGCGCACGATAACCTGTGCGCCAACAATCTCTACCGCCATGGCAGCGAGGCTCAACGCCGGCGTTATCTGCCCGGCCTGTGCAGCGGCAAGCTGGTCGGTGCGCTGGCGCTCACCGAACCCGGCGCCGGCTCCGACGCTTTAGGTTCGATGCGCATGAGCGCGCGCCGCGACGGCGATGACTACGTGCTCAACGGCACCAAGATCTTCATCACCAACGGGCCGGTCGCCGACGTGCTGGTGACCTATGCCAAGACCGCGCCGGAACTAGGTACGCACGGCATTTCGGCATTCATCGTGGAAAAAAACCATCCGGGCTTCGGTGTGGCGCAGAAGCTCAGCAAGATGGGCTTTCGCGGCAGTCAGACCGGTGAGCTGGTATTCGACAACTGCCGCGTGCCGCTGGAGAATCGGCTGGGCGCCGAGAACGGCGGCCTGGGCGTGGTGATGACCGGATTGGACCTGGAGCGCGCCACCATCGCCCCCATCTGCCTCGGCATCGCCGAGCGCGCGCTGCAGCTGTCGATCGAGTACGCCAAATCGCGCAAGCAGTTCGGCCGGCCGATCGCGGAGTTCGAGATGATCCAGGCCAAGATCGCAGACATGTACGTCTGGGTCGAGACCATGCGCTGCTTCGTCTATCGCGTGCTCGCCGCCACCGACCGCATCGGCGCCGATCGCGGCGGCCGCGGTGAGATTCACGCGCTGAGCGCCGCCGCGGTGATGTACGCCTCCGAAACCATGGCCAAAGTCGTGTCCGACGCGCTGCAGATACACGGCGGCAGCGGCTATATGTGGGAGTCGGAAGTCAACCGCCTGTATCGCGCCATCAAGATGCTCGAGATCGGCGCCGGCACGACCGAAGTACGCAAGCTGATCATCAGCCGCGAGCTGCTGGCGGGCTCCTAAATCTCACTGGCGCTCGTCAGGGCCGGCCGGCTGCTGCCGGTTCTTGCCGTGCGCCTCGCCGCCCTTGCGCCCGGCGATGCGCGCGCGCTCACGATCGTGCCAGAAGTTACCGCGATTGTTCTCCTTGCCCTGGCTGTGTCCGCCCTTGCTGGCAATCTCGCGCTGCGTCCGCTCATCCATGGCCGCGAAACCGCGCCTGGAGCCGGTTCGGGCCGGCCGCTCGTGCTCCGCGGAACCCTGATTGCGTTCATTGTTACGTTCGTTGGCATCGTTGTCGTGCATGCTGATCTCCTCACACCTTGCACAGTGACTTAAGCCTCCTGCCGCTCGTGCCTCCTGGACAAGCTTGGATTTGCAATCGCTGTGCCATGCTGGCGCGTGTTCAATCAGGCGCTTATCGGGCTGATAGTCACGCCGGTTTGTAATCTTCGGAAAATATTTGCCGGCACCGTGCACAAATTGCGCTGAAATTATTTCAAGCCGCACGGCACCGGGCCAGTCATATCAGCCGCCGGCTCAGTGCGGCGCGGCGGCTCGCGCCGCTTAAGGCTGCTGGATCACCGGCAGCACGTGCGTGTCGCCGGTCGCCTCGTACAAGGCCTGCAAGGTCTCGAAGTCGCTCTGTTGGGGTTTGCCGGACACCATGTGCTCGCGGATGATTTTCAACTGGTAGCGCAGATAGGGCAGCAGCGACTGCACCGGCGCGCTCTCGCCACTATGTTCGGCCAGCAGCGAGTCGCCATAGGCGCGGTAGTATTCCGTATAGGCGCGCTCGTAGTGCGCCAGCGCTTCGCAGAAGGCCGCTTCACCCAGCACTTCCCCGCACAGCGAGCCGGCGCAGAGGTAACTGCAGGCGGAACTCAGAAAGGCCTGGTGTTCGCGCACCAGGCACTGGGCGTAGTCCTGCGTTCCGAACAGCGATCTGATGAGCTTGCGGCGTGTGGGGCCTACGACGTGCCGATCGCGCATGTACTCGAACGGCGCCTTGCGGTGCAGTGTCAGAAAGGTCACCTTTCTGAGTTCCACCGCCTTGGCTGCCGGCCGCGACGGCGCCGCTACGGAGTGCATCAGCTGGCTGTGGGTGTGCTCCCAGCGACGATGCAGCGGTGCGTCGTTAAGCATGCGGGCGGCAATCTGCGATGCCTGTGGCAACTCCGACTGCGCGGCGCGCGCCAGAAAGCGCTCCGAGTACTCCATCAGGCGTGCGGTGGTGAAGCCTGCTTCAACCGCATATCGCGCCGATGTTGCCAGACCGCCGGCCATGATTGCCTTGCTCTTGACTTCGGCCCGCAGGCCGCAATAACCATCGACCTTATATCACCGATGCGTGGAAACGCCAAAGTACAGTAATGCCTGCGATCGCGGCATTCAGGCACAGCACCGCATGCAGCGCGGCAGTCGGGCGCACGTCATGCGGGCGGCTCGTGGCACACGGCCTCGATGTTGTGGCCATCCGGATCGAGTACGAACGCACCGTAATAGTTGGCGTGATAGTGCGGCCGCGGACCGGGCGCGCCGTTGTCGCGGCCGCCGGCGGCGAGTGCCGCGCTGTAGAAAGCATCGACCTGCGCGCGGCTGGCGACCCGAAACGCCACGTGCACCGGCGGCACGTTGGGATGGCCACCGCCGACCCAGAAATCCGGCTTTGGCGGCACGCCAAATCCTGCTGCCGGGCGGTTGCCGGTCAGCTCGGCCGGCACCTCGAGCAACAATTCATAACCGATGCTGCGCAGTGCCTGGCTGTAGAACGCCTTGCTGACGGCATAGTCGCCCACGCCGATACCGATGTGATCGATCATCGCAGCCGCCTCCGATGCAAAGGCAGTATCCTAATGCATCGGCAGCGGTTCGCAGCGCGATCGGCGCGCCGGCTTTCAGGCCGCTACCGGTATCGGCCGACCCAGCAGCTTCTCGATCGCGCGCAGGCGCTCACGCTCATCGCGGCTGACCAGCGACACCGCCTGACCGCGCAGGCCGGCGCGGCCGGTGCGACCGATGCGGTGCACATAGTCCTCCGGCACATGCGGCAGCTCGAAATTCACCACCTGCGGCAGCTCGGTGATGTCCAGGCCGCGCGCCGCGATGTCGGTGGCGACCAGCACCCGGATGCGGCCCTGCTTGAAATCATCCAGTGCGCGCGTGCGCGCGCCCTGCGATTTGTTGCCGTGGATGGCGGCACAGGCCAGGCCGTCGCGCACCAGGCGCTCGGCCAGCCGGTTGGCGCCATGCTTGGTGCGGGTGAATACCAGGGTCTGGCGCACACCGCCGTCGACAATCAGGCGCGTCAGCAGCGGATGCTTGGCCGAGGCGTCGACGTGGTAGACGCTGTGATCGACCAGCTCCGGTGGCGCATTGCGCGGTGAGACGTCGATCACGACCGGATTATGCAGCAGCGACTTTGCCAGGATGCGGATGTCGTCGGAAAACGTGGCCGAAAACATCAGGCTCTGCCGCTTGGCCGGCAGTGCGGCGATGATGCGGCGAATCGGGCGGATGAATCCCATATCGAGCATCCGATCGGCTTCGTCGAGCACCAGCATTTCGATCTTCGACAGGTCAACCGCCCGCGACTCCAGGTGATCGAGCAGCCGGCCCGGCGTCGCGATCACCAGGTCCACGCCGCCCGACAACGCGTCGAGCTGCGGCCTGGCGCTCACTCCGCCGTAGATCAATGCACCGCGTATCGGCAGATTGCGCGCCATGGCGCGACAGGCGTCGCTGACCTGCGCGGCGAGCTCGCGCGTCGGCACCAGTATCAGCGCGCGCGGAGCGCGCTGGCGCACCGGATTCTGCAGCAGACGCTCCAGCAGCGGCAGCCCGAAGGCGGCCGTCTTGCCGGTGCCGGTCTGCGCCGCGGCCATCAGGTCACGGCCTTCCAGCACCACTGGTATCGCGCGCTGCTGAATCGGGGTTGGTTCGGTATAGCCGAGTGCTTCCACCGCCTTCAACAGCGGCGCACTCAATAAAAAATCCTTGAACAAATCAATACTCCGCAACGGCCCTCACCGCCTACTGGCAGCCCATCGGTATGGCGCGTTCATCATGAATTGGATCGGCCTCGCCTTGGGACGAGGACTGCGATGGGCTTGCAGGAGGGGCGATAGGTCCCGGGGATGGCCGCGATGGGCCTTGAAGGGACGCTGAAGAACCTCGGCGCGCGGACCGAACCGCGCATTCGACAAACTCCAGTCTGCAGTCTATCTCATTGCAGGCCAAAGCGCACATTGCGCCGTTCCGGGCCGAATGAGGCCAGGATCACCAGCAGCACCGCCACGGTGCCGACGACCACGACGAACGCAAAGGAAAAGTCGGGGTGCTCCATGCCGCCGTGATTCTCGGCGATGGTGGTCTGCAGTGTCGCGTTGTACGACGCCAGCAGATTGCCCAGTTGATAGACAAAACCAGGAAAGGTGGCCCGAATGCCCTCGGGCGAGAGCTCGTTGAGATGCACCGGCACCACGCCCCAGGCCCCCTGCACCATGAATTGCATCACGAAGGCTGCGATCGCCAGCGCCACCGGCGTGAGCGAATAGGCCCAGAACGGCAGCACCAGCAACGACAATCCGGCGGCGATGGCGATCGCCCGGCGTCGCCCGATGCGGCTCGACAACGTGCCGAACACGATGCCGCCACAGATGGCGCCGATGTTATAGATGATGGCGATGATCGATCGGGTGCCGGTGGAGAAGCCGCGCTGCGCCTCGAGGAAATGCGGATACAGGTCCTGCGTGCCGTGGCTGAAAAAGTTAAAGCAGGTCATCAGCGCAATGGCGTACACGGCGAGCAGCCAGTGCCCCGACAGCGAACTCCAAAGGCTGCGCGTCACCGGTGCGCTGCGGGTGGCGGTCCAGACGGCGGACTCCGGCACCTTGCTGCGGATATACAGCACCAGCAGCGCCGGGGCGGCGCCCACCATGAACATGCCGCGCCAGCCGATATGATCGAACAGCAGGCCGAACACGATCGAGGCCAGCAGGTAGCCGCACGGATATCCGGCCTGCAACATGCCCGACACCAAGCCGCGCGATCGGACCGGTATGCTTTCGAATGCCAGCGAGGCACCGACACCCCACTCCCCGCCCATCGCGATGCCGTACAGCGCGCGCAGCACCAGGAACACTTTCAGCGACGGGGCGAATGCGGACGCAAATTCCATGGCCGAGTACAGCAGCACGCTGGCCATCAGCGCCGGCCGGCGCCCGTAGTGATCGGCCACCCGGCCGAACAGGAATGCGCCGACCGGCCGCATCGCCAGTGTCAGAAAGATCGCATAGGTGATGCTCTTGACGTCGGTGCCGAAATCACCGGCGATGCGCCTGAGGACGAATACCACCAGGAAGAAGTCGAACGCATCGAGCATCCAGCCCAGGAAGCTCGCGGTGACGATATGCCGCTGCGTCGGGCTCCAGACTTCCTTCGCTTCCATGTTATTCCTCCCCGTCCCACGCTCCGCGGGCGACCCACGACCGCGGCCGGTACAATGCCGGCCACTCGCTTGCGTGCGTTGCCCGTATTATTGGTGCATCGGTGTTGCTACGTCTAGATAAGGTATCGCTCGCCTACGGCTCGCGCCCGCTGCTCGATCAGGTGTCCCTGCAGCTGAATGAAGGCGAGCGTGTCGGCCTGGTCGGACGCAATGGCGAAGGCAAGTCCTCGCTGTTGCGGCTGGTGCGCCATGAGGCCGAGCCCGATGCCGGCAGCCTTTGGGTCAGGCCGGGCGCCCGCGTCGCCCACCTGGCGCAGGACATCGCCGTGCTCACCGGCGAGACGGTCGCCCAGATCGTGACCGGCGGACTGCCCCAACAGGGTGCGGCGCTGGCGGAATACCAGATTCTGGCGGCCCAGGGCCTGCACACCGCGGCGCAGCGGCGGCGGCTCGACCAACTGCATCATGCGCTCGATGCGGCCGACGGCTGGCAACTCGAGCGCCGGGTCGAGAGCGTATCGTCGCGTCTGCAGCTGGATCCGGCCGCCCGGTTCGATGAGCTGTCCGGCGGCTGGCGGCGACGGGCGCTGCTCGCCAGGGCATTGGTGTCGCAGCCGGACATTTTGTTGCTCGACGAGCCGACCAATCATCTCGACATCGAGGCGATCGAGTGGCTGGAGCAGTTTTTGCTCGAGTTTGCCGGCGCCCTGCTGTTCGTGAGTCACGACCGCGCTTTCATCAACCGGCTGGCCACGCGCATCGTGGAACTGGACCGCGGCACGCTCAGCTCCACCGTCGGTAATTACGACGACTACGCGCGCATCAAGACGCAGCAGCTTGCGGCCGAGGCACAGCACCAGGCGCTGTTCGACAAGAAACTCGCACAGGAAGAAGTCTGGATCCGCAAGGGAGTGGAGGCGCGACGTACCCGCAACGAGGGCCGGGTACGTGCCCTGTACCAGCTGCGCGCGCAGCGGCGCGCGCGGCGCGAGCGCACCGGCAGCATCGAGCTCGAACAGCACACGGCCGGCGAGTCCGGTGCGCTGGTGTTCGAAGCCGAGCACCTGGGGGTCGAGTTCGACGGCCGCGTCGTCCTTCGCGACTTCTCCGCACGCATCATGCGCGGCGATCGCATCGGACTGGTCGGACCCAACGGCGCCGGCAAGAGCACGCTGATCAAGGCGCTGCTGGGCGACATCGCGACCCAGCACGGGCGGGTACAGCGCGGCAGCCGGCTCGAGGTGGCCTACTACGACCAGGAGCGCGCACAGCTCAATCTCGATGAGTCGGTGATGCAGAACATCAGCGGCCGCAACGACCAGGTGGTGGTCAATGGCAACAGCCGCCACGTGTCCGGCTACCTGCAGGACTTCCTGTTCCGCCCCGAGCAGCTGCATACGCCGGCGCGGGCGCTGTCCGGCGGCGAGCGCAATCGCCTGCTGCTGGCGCGCCTGTTCGCACAACCGGCCAACGTGCTGGTGATGGACGAGCCGACCAACGATCTGGACATTGATACGCTCGAACTGGTGGAGGAGTACGTTGCTGAATTCCCCGGCACCCTATTGCTGGTCAGCCACGATCGCACCTTTCTCGATCATGTGGTGACCAGCCTGCTGGTATTCGAAGGCGATGGCGTGGTGCGCGAATTCGTCGGCGGCTACAACGACTGGATACGCTACCGCCGGCAGCGCGAGTCGGAGCGGCGTGACCAACGCAGTGCGGCGGTGCCGGGCAGCACCGCGACCGCGGCGGCGCGGGCGCGCGCTCAGGTCCGGGCTGCAGCGCCGAGGGCGCGCAAATTGTCGTACCAGGATCAGCGTGAATTGAGCGCCCTGCCGGAGCGCCTGCAGAGCCTGGAGGCGGAAAAGGGGCGCATCGAATCGGATCTCGCCGACGGCACGCTCTATCGCGGCAGCCCGGGCGCGCTGAAGGAACGGTTGCAGCGTCTGGCGGCGATCGGCGATGAGCTGGAAGGCGGCTATGCGCGCTGGACGCAGCTTGAAAACCAGGCCGGCGGCAACTAGCGCGGCAAGCTGCAAGCGCGAATACCCTGTTACGGCCGAGCCCGCGACCGGGCTTTCCCAAGCCAGCTACATAACGCCGGGCCGCCGCATGACACCGGATCACGCTGGCGATAAAACCCTGCGTCAGCCGCACAAGTTCGCCGGCGCCAGGCCGCTTTGTGCTCCACAAAGCCACGCGTCAGGGGTCCGTATGTGCTAAAGTGGAGGCCTGATTTCCCGATGCAGCAGGCCGCGCTGCGGCCCCGCAATCGCGATCCACCGCGCTCGGGAGCACCTTAAGATGACGGCCGGAGACGAGCTTGGCCAAGCCGAACTATCGCCACCAGAAGAAACAAAAGGAGCTGGCGCGTAAAACGCGTCACGCGGAAAAACTCAAGCGACGCCTGGAGCGCGACGATGCGCCCGCAGCCGATGGCACGGAGCTGCAGACCAACGCGCCCGAGGGTACCGCGATCGAGTCCAAGACATGAAAATTGCGGCGCGGAAAAATTCCTCCCTCGATGAGCAGCGCCGCTATCGGCGTCAGTATGACCGCGACCGTTCGCCGGCGCTGCGCAGTGCGTTTCCGCAGCTGCTGCAGCTGAACATCGAATTGTCTTTCGGCGACCGGACCGGCGCTGCCCCCAAGGAAGTGGTACCGTCCTCGCAATCACACGCTTTTTATCCGCCGGCACAGGCGTTCTTTCGATTCCGCTGTCCTTGTGCCGACTGCGACGGAGAATTTGATTTGAGTACCAACGTCGCACAGCTGGCAGCCACCACCGGGCGCGGCAGCCGTACCATCACCGCCCAGGTGCACTGCGCCGGCACGCGCGCGCGCGATCGCGCCAGCGGCAGCGGTTGCCCGATCGAGCTCAACTACCGCATCGTCGCATTGGGCACGCCATGAACTCGTGGCGCACGGCACTGCCCCTGGCCGGCGAGCCGACCGCTGACTTTCGTGAACGTCTCGCCAGACAGCAGGCTGAGGCAGCCGAGCGGCGCCAGCAGGCGCTGACCGAACAGGCATCGCCGCTCAATTCTGCGCAGGCGCGCATCAACATATGGGAGCAGCTGCACGCCATCGAGCTGCCGCGCGATGCCGCACATCGTCTGGTGGCGCTGATCGCGGCCAATACCGGGCTCAGCATCGCGCAGGTGCGCGCAGAGCAACAGCGCCGTGCCGCACCCAGGCCGCCCGCCAGCCCGCCGGCGAGCGATCTTCCGGAGCTACCCGCGACCTGAAGCTCCCCAGGGCGGTGCCCGCGCCATCGAGGCCGCAAGCCCGCCGTATGAGGACTAAATGACAGCTCGGATCTACCTGTTAAACGGGCCGAATCTGAATTTGTTGGGGGAACGCGAACCGGCGCTCTACGGGCATCACACGCTCGCCGACGTCGAGGCGCGTTGCCGCGCGGTGACCGATGGTCACCGGCTGGAGCTGATCGCGCGCCAGACCAATGCCGAGCACGAGATGATTGGCTGGCTGCACGAAGCGCGCCACGCCGCCGGCATCGTCATCAACCCGGCTGCATTCTGCTATCACTCGGTCGCGATTCTGGACGCCCTGAAGATGTGCGAATGTCCGATCGTGGAAGTGCACATCAGCAATCTCTATCGCCGTGAGGACTGGCGCAGCAGGTCCATACTGGCTGGCGCCGCGACCGGTGTGATCACCGGTCTTGGGATCGACGGCTACCGCCTGGCCGTGGAACATCTGGTACTGCTGATCGCCAAGGCCTGACGCCTGCACAGTGCTCGAGGAGATCAGCGCATGCGCCCGAATCGAACCATCCGCAGGATTCTGGTTGCCATCGGGGACACGCGCTCCCGCTCGCGAGCTTCACTGGTCAAGGCGGCGCAGATCGCTCGCGCGTGCCATGCCGAGTTGGAGCTGTTTCACGATATTTCGAAGCCGGTATTCGTCGAAGTCATCGATCAGCCCGCCATGCTCAAGCGCGTCACGCGCGACGGCCGCCGCGCCGTGCTGGCCGACCTGGAGCGCCTGGCGGCGCCATTGCGCGCCAGCGGCCTGACCGTGCACACCGCGACCGAATGGGATTATCCGGCGCACGAAGCGATCATCCGGCATGCGCTGCGTGTGGGCTCGGACCTGATCGTCACCCAAAGCCGGGCCCGACACCGCCTGCCGGCACTGCTCGGCTACACCGACTGGAGCCTGCTGCGCGACAGCCCGGTGCCGGTGCTGCTGGTCAAGTCGAACCGCCGCTACCGCCGGCCGAAGATCCTGGCTGCCATCGATCCGCTGCATCCCTACGCAAAGCCCAGCGGTCTCGACCAGAACATCCTGCGTGAAGCCCAGACTCTCGCCACTGCGCTCGGCTCCGCATTCCATGTAATCTATGCCTATCGCCCGCTGCTGCTCGCCCCAACGGGCACGGCCGTGTCGATCAGCCGCGCGGCGAGCACCATTGAAGCGCGCGCTCGCAGCGCCGCGCGCGCTGCTCTCGACCACGCGCTGCGGCACAGTGCGGTATCTGCCGCCCGGCGCCACCTGGTCGAAGCACACCCGGTGGACGCCATCACCGCCGCGGCGCGACGGCTGTCCGCGGCCATCGTCGTGATGGGTGCTATATCGCGCCGCGGACTCAAGCGCCTGTTCATCGGCAATTACGCCGAACAGCTGCTCGACGAACTGCGCTGCGACCTGCTGGTGGTCAAGCCGGCGCGATTCGCGACCGACGTACCCCGCTCACGCCGCGGCGTGTATCTGATGTCGACCATCGCCACCTGAAGATCCGCTGGCCTCAGGCGTCGAGCAGCCGGCGCGTATGGCGCGCCACCATCAGGTTCTCGTCGGTCGGGACCACCCACGCCGACGGCACCGATCCGGCGCGCGAGATCAGCGGCCCGCCTTTGACGTTGGCGGCCTCATCGAGCGTAATGCCGATCCAGCGCGCGTCCTGGCAGACGCGCGCGCGTATCTGCCAGGCGTGCTCGCCGATGCCGCCGGTGAACACCAGGGCGTCCAGGCCGCGCAGCGCCGCCACCAGCGATCCCAGTTCGCGCCCGATCCGATAGACGAACAGATCAATGGCCTGTTTCGCGGCCGGCGACTCGCTCGCCAGCAGTGTGCGCATGTCACTCGACAGTCCGGAGACACCCAGCAGTCCGGAGCGCTCGTAGATGAGCTGTTCAACCTGGTGCGCGGCCATGCGTTCGTGCTGCACCAGATAGAGTACGACGCCGGGGTCCAGGGTGCCGGTGCGCGTGCCCATCGGCAGACCGTCGACCGGGGTCAGGCCCATGGTGCTGCAGACGCTGCGGCCCTGATCGATGGCGCACATGCTGGCGCCATTGCCCAGATGCGCGACGATGAGCTTGCCGCGTGCGCACCCGGGCGCGACCTGCGGCAGCACCGAGACGATGTATTCGTAGGACAGGCCGTGGAATCCGTAGCGACGGATGCCCCTGGCGGTGAGCTCGCGCGGCAACGCGAACTCCTGCGCCAGTGATGCCTGGCCGCGATGGAAGGCGGTATCGAAACACACCACTTGACGCACCTTGGGTGCGGCGGCGCTCACCGCCCGTATGGCTGCGATCTGGTGCGGCTCGTGCAGCGGCGCCAGCGGCACCAGTAGTTCCAGCTCCGCCAGCAGCTTGGCGTCGACCAGCGCCGGTTGCGAATACTTGAGGCCCCCATGCACCACGCGGTGCCCGACGCCGTCGAATCCGGATTCGCTGCCGACATGACTTGCGAACCACTCGTGTATGGCGGCAATCGCATCCTCGTGAGTAGCCCCGGTCACCGGCTGCTCGGCGAGCTGCTTGCCGTGGGCGTCGCCGACCGTAAGTCGCGCCGCACTGCCGATGCCCTCGACCTGCCCATGCACGCCCGCAGACAGCGAGCGGTCGGCCGCAGTCTCGAACACCGAGAACTTGATGCTCGAGGAGCCGGCATTGATCACCAGAATCGGCGCTAGGCCCACATCAGCGGTCTCATGATCCAAGGGGCGGCCAGCATAACCCCGATGCGACCTGGATCGCCCCGGTCGCCCGCGATACCCCGGCCTCGGTACTTCTACCAATCGCGACGCCGGCGCCGCTGCAGTATTCTTCAGGCATCTGGCGGCCAATGACTGCCGCGTGGAGGAATAGCGGATGCGCTCGATACGCCGGATCCTGGTTGCGGTCAAAGAACCGGCCGCCCGGGCGACCCCGGCCGCGGTCAAAAAAGCCGTGCAGCTGGCGCGCGCCCTGGGCGCGCGGCTGGAATTGTTCCACGCGCTCACCGCGCCGATCTACGCCGACACCTTCATCTACGGCGATCGCAGTTTCAGCGACATCACTCGCGCCGCGCAGCAGCAGGCGGAAAAACGCCTGCAGGCGCTGGCCGCACGGCTCCAGGGCCGGGGTCGCCGGCTGCGGATCAGCGTCGCGGCCGAATGGGATATGCCCGCCTATGAAGCCATCATCCGACGGGCGCAGGCGAGCAAGGCGGACCTGATCGTCGCCGAAAGGCATGCGGGTCGCCACATCGCGCCTGGCCTGCTGCACCTCAATGATTGGGAGCTGCTGCGTCTGAGCGCGGTGCCGGTACTGCTGGTTAAGAAATCCGGGCTGTACGATCGGCCGGTGGTGCTGGCTGCAGTGGATCCGGGCCGCCGCCATGCCAAGCCGGCAGGCCTGGATGCAAAGATACTGGCCGTGGGCAGCGCAGTGAGCGGCGCATTGCGAGGACTGCTCTATGGCGTGCATGCCTATGTGCCGGTGCCGGGCGGCACACGGCCCACCGATGCCCTGGATTCCGATACCGCTGCGAGCATTAATGCCAGGATGGCAGCCGGTGCGCGACATCGCTTCGAGCGCGCGCTGGCGGGGGTCAGGATTCCACGCTCGCGCCGCCTGCTGATCGGCCGGCCGCCGATTGAGGCCATCAGCCAGGCAGCCAGCGACATTGGCAGCGACATCGTCGTCATGGGAGCGGTATCGCACTCGGGCTTACGGCGCTGGATTCTCGATGACACCGCCGAGGGGTTGTTCGATCAGCTCTCCTGCGACCTGCTCATTGTCAAACCAGCTCGTTTCAAGTCTGACATTGCACGCCGAACCAGTGGGGCGCGCCTGGTCCCGGCGATGCCACTGATTCCATAACGCCGCTGATTTTCATTCGCCTCGACCAGGCGGGAATTGCACCACCTGCGTTATGGAAAAGCTCCAGGCGGCGTTGATTGCACCGCTGCAGCGCACGCTGGCGGCGCTTGCCATGCAGCAGCAGTCTGCGGCCGCTTTTCAAGGACCGAAATCGCACGCCGATGCAACGCCATGCGCCCGGTTGCGGCCATCCGCAATCACAGCGGTTTCGAAACTGTGAGCTGAACCGCAGAAATTTCCGGTCACTGACTTCATCGTTACGCATCGGCATGCTTCATCGACGGCGTGTCGCAGATAAAAGACCGTTGCTCTTTCTACTCGATTGGAGAGAAGATTAAACCCGGTCAAATTTTGACTTTATTTGTGAGGTATCTATGGCAGCTCAGACATCCCCCGCCACACGCAGCCCTCGTCGCCCGGCCCCCAAGACCATGCGCCCGCTCCGTGCGGACGTGGTCGCCGCGGTGATCGATCCGGACCGTCGTCTCGCCCTGATTGCGGAGGTGGCCTACTACCGGGCCGAACGCCGCGGCTTCGAGCCGGGACACGAATCGGAAGACTGGCTGAGTGCCGAGGCGGAAGTGGATACGGCTCTGACGTTGGGAGTGATGAAATCAGGCAACTGACCATGACCCGTTAAGCGCCGACCGGCGCTATTGACCATCAGCGCCTCTGCAGGGGACTGCGCAGGTGCGATACGACTGTCGCACCGAGAAAAACACCCATAGATATAGATAGACTCACGCGCCGCGCACCCGATCCGGGCGCGACGCCACCGCATTAGCTGCGCTGCGGCGCCATTCGATCGGCGGCCCGAAAGAATTGGCGCGCATGCGCCACGAGTTCACCATCGGTCGGATGATCCAGTGCTTCCACCCCCGCAATACGCGGCAGCAACCGCGGTTCGTGGCGCTGGATGTGCTTGAACAGCTCGTGCTTGGCATTCGCCGGTCCGCCGATCAGCACCGCGCCCGCGGCGCCGATGGCTTCCACCACCGCCTGAAAGAAATGCTGATCCTCGGGACTGTGGCCGCTGCCGATCGAATGCGCCTTGTGATGGATGTGCCGCACTGGCTCCGCCGGGTGTACCAGGGCGCGCTCGACCTCATCGGCATTGAAATGAAACACACGCGCCTCGTGGTGGTCGATCCAGACTACTGCATGAAAATGCTGGCTCAAGAGCTACTCCTTTTATAGGCCGGCGCCGGCTCAGCGGCGCCCGCGTCGTAACCTTATCTCTAGCGGATCCGCCCGGGCAGCCTGGCGCGCAGCGCCCGCAGTTGCAGCTCCAGTCCATCAATGCGCTCCAGCAGCCCGAGCACCAGCGGCAGCGCCTGTGTGTCGAGGTCGAAGTCCTCGCTCAGGCGATGCGCATGGCGCGCGGCACTCAATGCGGCTGCGCCGAAACGCGGCTGCGGGTCGTCGGCATCGATCGGCTCGATCGCCCCGCAGCTGACTAGCTCTTCGAGGGTCGCTGCCGACAGACCGGTGAGCTCGGCCAGCTCGGACAACGATACCGCATGCTGTTCGAACCACAGCATTTCGGTCAGCTCAACGCGCATGGCTGCCCTCCTCGGAGAAATGGGCACGTGGATCGAATGCCGAGACCGACTCCAGCTGACGGTACAGTGCCCCTTCGGCCTCGCTGACCACGCTCGGCACGACGATCAGCACCACCGCAAACAGATCCCCCTGCGCGCCTTTGGGTGTCGGCAAGCCGCGCCGCGGTAGACGCAGTTGCCGGCCGGCCTGGGTACCGGCCGGCACCTTGAGGCGTACCGGACCGCCGGGGGTCGGCACTTCCACCGAAGTTCCCAGTACCGCCTCCCACGGCGCGAGCGGCAGATCCAGATACAGGTCGTGACCACTGGCACGGTAGAGCGGGTGCGGTCGCAGGCTGATGTTCAGATAAAGATCTCCGTTGCGTCCGCCATTAAAACCCTTGCCACCCTTGCCCGGTACGCGCAGCCGCTGGCCGTCACTGGCGCCTTTGGGTATGCGCGCCTTGAAGGCGTGCGGCACGCGACGCAGCTGTCCCTGGGCGTCGTACTCGGGCATGTTCAGGTCAAGATCGATTTCCGTGCCCCCATAGGCATCGTCGATGGTGATCGGCACGGCGATCTCGTAATCCTGTCCCGGCATCGATGCATGAACGCCGCCGCCACGGCCACGGCCGCCACGCAGGCGCTCGAACAGTTCCGACAGATCCAATCCTTCCGCGGAAAAGGCATCATCGCCGGAGGGCTGCCAGTGCTGTTGCCAGTCGGGCGGCGGGCGAATTTCCTCTCCGGGCCGCTGCACGCCAAGCTGATCGTAGGCGGCGCGCTTATCGGTATCCTTGAGAGTCTGATACGCCTCGGCCACTTCCTTGAATTTTTCTTCCGCGCCGGCTTCCTTGGAAACGTCCGGATGATACTTACGCGCCAGCCGCCGATAGGCCTTCTTGATCTGCTCGTCGCTGGCGCCGCGCTCGAGCCCGAGGACGGCGTAGTAGTCTTTGTATTTCATACCAACCGCCGCATCGCGGCGCTCTTCCTAAACTGAGCTGTGAGAATAACGCAGCGCGACGCCCGGCGTCCCGATGTCCTCACGGTGCCAATAGGCGTAGAATCCACCCTCATGCGGCTGCGCGCCCGCCGCAAAAAAAAGATGACCCGGGCGCGGGGGTTTTAGTCCGATATTCGTTTGCCCATGGTGTGGAGGCAGGCATGTTCCGATTTTGCGCTGTTACAAGTGTGGCCTGCGCCGCCGCGATGCTGGCGGCTTGCGGCGGCTCTAATAGCCCGACGGCAGCGCCGGCCGCATCGACCGCGCACGGGACGCTGGCGGTCAGCCCGCCGCTGCGAATCGCGTCCGTGGATGCCGCCACCTTTCAGGCGCAGCTCGGCGCTACCGCTTCGGGCGCGCAACTGCTGCAGATCACCGGGGCACCGACCTGCGGCGTCGATTTTTATTACATCACCTTCTGGACTCTCGGCGCGGTGGGCGAGACCACGAAATCGTCGGGCGCGCTCATGGTGCCTACCGGCGCTGCCCCGGCCTGCTCCGGACCGCGGCCGATCGTGCTGTACGGGCACGGCACGCAGTTCGAGAAGTCGTTCAACATCGCCGACGCCACCGCGTTTACCACCACCAACGCCGAAGGCGCCGTGCTGGCAGCGACGTTTGCGGCTCAGGGCTACATCGTGGTGGCCCCGAACTACGCCGGCTACGACATCTCGACGCTGGGCTATCACCCGTTCATCAATGCCACGCAGCAGTCGGGTGAAATGATCGATGCGCTGGCGGCTGGACGCGCGGCGCTGCCGACCACGTTCGCCGCCTCCACCAGCGACAATGGCCAGCTGTTCGTCACCGGCTACTCGGCTGGCGGCTACGTCGCGATGGCGACGCAACGAGCACTCGAGGCCACCGGTAAAACCGTGACCGCCGCGGCGCCGATGTCCGGCCCGTACGCACTCGAGGCGCTGTTCGACGCGGTTGTTACCGGCCACGTCGATCTTGGCTCGACTTTATTTTCGCCGCTGGTGACCACCAGTTATCAGCGTGCCTACGGCAACGTCTACACCACGCCGAGCGACTTTTACTCGGCGACCTACGCCACCGGCGTCGACACCTTGATGCCGACCACCGTGACACCGTACACCGCGCTGTTCACCCAGGGCCTGCTGCCGGAGCTGGCGCTGTTCGACAGCACCACACCGGTGGTCACGGTTCCGAATGACCCCACGCTGTCGACCGAGCTCACGGATCTGCTGGCGGTGCCGACGATCAACCCGGCTGCTCCCATCACTGCACTGTTCGCGCAGGGATTCGGTAATCCGTATTTGATCAACAACAGCGTGCGCGTCAACTACACGCTCGACGCGGCCGCCAACCCCGACGGCACGGCGATCGGGTCGGCATCGCTTGCGGCCGTGGCGCCAACCTACGGGCTGCGCCTGGATCTGTATAACAACGACATGCGCAACGGCAGCTGGGCGCCCAACTCGCCGACTTTGCTGTGCGGCGGTGAAAACGATCCGACCATATTCTTCAGCGTCGATACGCTGACCATGGCCGCGTTCTGGAGCGCCCTGCCCGCGGGCCTGGTGACCGTGCTCGACGTGGATCCCGCCGGAGGGCCGTCTGGTCCGTTTGCTGCGATCCAGGCCGGTTTTCAGCAATCACAACTGCAGCTGCTGGCCTATCTTCAGACCCCCGCCGGTGGTGCTATGTCGCTCGCGGACGCTCAGCAGACGCTGCTGGAGGAATACCACGGAACGTCGGTGCCGCCGTTCTGTTCGCTGGCTGCGCGCACGTTCTTCAGCCAGTTTTAATCAGCCAATTCTAGAAGGAATCGGCCATGACTAGATTTGCCCTTCGCGCACTGCCGATCGCGTTACTCGTTCTGAGCGCCTCGATCGTGCGGGCCGACGACATCCCCAACAACACGGTCCGCATCGGCGAGTACTGGGTGTTTTATCACACCTACGCGGATAACCTGTCAGGACCGTTCGTGCCGTCAGACCTGAATCTGAGTGTCAAGAACGTACAGACGCCCTACTTCGCGTACCTGCGGCGCCTGTCGAGCAACTTCACCGTCGAGCTCGCGGTTGGCCTTCCGCCGCTCACCAAGACCTATGGCAAGGGGCCGGCAACCCTCGGTTCGGTGCCGTACAACGGCGAGGAAATTTCCAATGCGCGCTGGCTGGCGCCGAGTTTATTGATGGAATATGTTTTCCTGGACGACAGCTACAAGCTGCGGCCTTACTTCGGTGTCGGGCTGAACTACGTTGTTTTCTACGACCGCAATTCGACCCCGGCCGGCAACGCGGCGGCCGGCGGGCCGACCAGCATATCGTTGTCGAACTCGATCGGGCCGGCGGTCACCGCAGGCCTCAACTACCAGATCACGCGCAACTGGAGCGTCATGGCCTCCTATTCCGCCGCGCGGGTGCAAACCCAGCTGGATGCCCACACCGGAGGCGTGGATCGGACCTCGAATATCACCTTCGGGCCGCAGACTTTCGTGGTCGCGGCCGGATTCTCATTCTAGAGGCGGCAGCACCTGTTGCCGCCGGAGCTCAAGCCGGCGTCCCGACGGACGGTTTCACACGACGCGCCCGCAGCACATGCATTCTAAAGTTAATACCAGAAATAATTGAGTGATAGTACAACGATGTGCTGATCGGCCTTTTCCACTATCGGACTGCGCGCCGACTTGCCTCTGATTTCATTGAGAGCCCCGTCGAGGTTCAACAGCCAGTGCTGTCCGAGAAATTTGGTGGCACTGAAGCCGACACCGGCGGCTGTGGTGCCGTCGTGCGCAAAATTGTAGACCGGATGTCCGGAGGCGGCCGATTGCTCAGGCGTCACCCCGTAGAGAACCTGCATGTAATGGTGAGTCGCCAGCGTGACGGAAGGCCCGGCGAACATCACAAATGTCCTGGAGCTCCCCGGCAGGGGCGTATAGACCGCTATGTCCCCGACTGCGCCCTGCGTCCCGCCAATAAACTGGCGCGCGTCGGCGCGAAGAATCAACGGGAATTTCTTTGAGAGAACCCATGTGCCATACACCTTACCCACCGGAGCTGGGGAAATATCTCCCATGCCATGCAGGTTCGAATAATCCTGCGACATCTTGCGCCCCAGGTCATAGGCCATTGCGACGCCAACCTGAAAGTGATCTCCGCGCAGAACGTTAACGCCGATGCCATCTCCGGTGCTGATGAAAGCGATGTCGCGGTAATAGAAATTGATATCCGGGCCGCCCTCTACGCGGTACGCGCGCGAGCCGCTGTAAGCCGGCTGCAGCTCCGCTGCGAGTCCGAGTATGGTCCGGTATCGAGGCAGATCGGGGTCGAATAGCCTTGCGAGTATGATGCCGCCGGAGTACTGCCATTCCTGCAAAGGCGATGGTGTTTGCGCCGACGCCAATTGAGAAAGGCAGCCGCACCCCAGCAGCAGCAGGAAATACAGCGGTCTCGAACGGGCGGTACCGGGCATTCCTTGCAACCGATTAATCAACGAAATCCAATACTAAGCATACGGTTCACGCGATGAACCGTGGTCTGCTAGTGGCCGCCCTATCCCACGTCGAGTAGCCCTGGGCAATTCCGTTTTGCACGTTGTCCAAATCCGCTTCCAGTCTGATTCGAGTTGCTCGACACTACGGCCCTGGGCCACTTCCGGCGAGGTGTCGGGGGCGGCATCTACTGTAGGCGCACGCTGAGGCTACCGACGACTGCGTCCTGCTGCACGTCCGAACCAACGAGCATCCGATCAATCACGATCAACCACGTCGAGGAATTGCTGCCTTGGAATGTTGCCCAGCCCCGGTCACCCGGTCTAGCGCTGGCAGCGCGGGCCCTAAGGCGCTCGTCTGGACGGATCTCACGGCGGCCCTTAGAATGCGCGGCTCTTTGCGACAGACGCCGCGGCGGCCGCAGACCGCCGTCGCGCACCAGTTTCACACAGCGCGCCCGTAGCTCAGTTGGATAGAGCACCTGGCTACGAACCAGGGGGTCGGGAGTTCGAATCTCTCCGGGCGCGCCACAAATTTTCATCGCGATCAGTCATTTAGCAATTTGCTCACTACCCGATCCTGCGCCGAAGCCATGTGGTTGCGGGGCTTTTGCGGGACTCTGTCGAGCAAACTCGTTCCGCCGCATCGATCAGGCTCGTCAGTTCCGCCTGCGAATAATGCGTAGTGATGCGACCGCTCTTGTGTCCCAGCAAATCCTGGCGATCCTCAAAGCTCACGCCTGCGGCTCGAAGTCTGCGACCAAACGTGTGCTTCAGATCATGCACCCGGACTCGCCTGAACCCTTCCGGTGCTGATTCGCCGTGCCGCTGCTGCCACTCATCTGCCGCCCGGTCGCGCGCGGCTTTCCACGCCGTGTTGTTGATCTTCGTCACCGGCCGCGGATCGCCGTCCTTGGTGCGTGCGTGCACAAACACATG
>DATAJH010000120.1:0-3032 GCA_036262215.1 Steroidobacteraceae bacterium | reverse complement strand
TCAGGACATCGACTGCATCCTCGATGTTGGTGCAAATGTCGGCCAGTATCACGACTTCCTGCGCGACAAGGTCTTGTACCGAGGGCCGATCGTCTCGTTCGAGCCCATCGGTCGCAATATCGATCGGCTGCGCGAGCGTGCGCGGTTCGACAGTGCCTGGCATATTGAGGGATACGCGTTAGGTGCAGCTGAGGGCGCCCTGCCGCTTAACGTCATGGTTTCGGACCAGTTCAGTTCGTTCCTCGAGCCGGACCATAGCCGCGTCGTACCCCTCCGCCGAAGGCCGCCTGTACGCTTGATATGCGAAGCGCGAGATTGGGGGTCTGCCGTCGACGCGATGATCGTGTCCACGGAGCGTAAATGGACATGATCGTAAATGTCAGTTTCGAGTTCGAACGGCGAGAGTAAGCGCCGCCGCCGTGTGCGGTCTGAAGACGAGAAGCGGCGGATCGTTGGCGAGACGTTCGAGCCCGGCGCATCAGTTTCGGCAGTGGCGCGGCGTCATGGGCTGAACGCCAACCTGCTGTTCACCTGGCGGCGCGAGATGGGGCGCGGCGTGTCAGGGTTGGCTGACGATCCGATGGCCTTCGTGCCGGCTGTAATCAGCGCGGCGCCGGTGACGGCTTCAGCGCCACCGTCGCCATCGGGAGCCGGTCAGATGGAGATCGTGTTCGCTGGCGGGGAGCGAGTGATCGTGGATCGGACGGTTGACGCAGTGGCATTGGCTCGTGTGATCAAGGTCCTGTCTCGGCGATGATCCCGGTTCCATCAGGCGTACGGGTTTGGATTGCGGCCGGTCACACGGATATGCGCTGCGGCATGAACTCGTTGGCGTTGCGCATCCAGCAAGCGCTGCAGCGCGATCCGTACGCGGGCGATCTTTACGTCTTCCGGGGCAAGAGCGGCAAGCTGATCAAGATTTTCTGGTACGACGGGCTGGGGGCCTCGCTCTACGCCAAGCGGCTGGAGAAGGGACGCTTCATCTGGCCGGCGACGCATGATGGCGTGGTGGTGATCACGCCTGGGCAGCTCGGCTACCTGCTCGAAGGGATCGACTGGCGTCATCCCCAGCACACGTGGCGGCCGGAGATAGCAGGCTAGAAGGCGCTTTGCTTGGCAAACGCCGGTGCGGCGGATTGAATCGGTGCACAACGAGCGGATCACAAGCGGCCAGCTTTGTGGTTTTCTTGATGACGATGACCTCGGTGGATGCCCTGCCGGATGATGCGGCGAGCCTGAAGCGGCTGCTGCTGGCGCGCGACGAGGAGCTGGCCGTGGCGCGCGCGCACGTTGCCACTGTAGCCGCCGAAGCGGCAAGCTTGCGGGCCAGGGCAGCTGACGATCAGGCGTTGATCGTCCATCTGAAGCTGCAGATCGAGAAGCTCCGGCGCGAGCGGTTCGGCCAGCGCTCCGAGCGCAGTTCTCGGCTGCTCGATCAGCTCGAGCTACAGCTCGAAGAGCTCGAAGCCTCGGCGACCGAGGACGAGCTGGCGGCACAGCGCGCGGCCGCCAGGACCACCAAGGTGGCCGCCTTTACCCGGCAGCGGCCAGCGCGCAAGCCCTTCCCCGAGCACCTGCCGCGCGAGCGGGTGATCGTTCCCGGACCAACCGCCTGTCCGTGCTGCGGCGGCGCACGCCTGTCGAAGCTGGGTGAGGACGTCACCGAGACCCTGGAGGTCATCCCCCGTCAGTGGAAGGTGATCCAGCATGTGCGCGAGAAGTTCTCGTGCCGCGACTGCGAGAGCATCAACCAGGCGCCGGCGCCGTTCCACGTCGTGCCCCGAGGCTGGGCCGGTCCGAGCCTTCTGGCGATGATCCTGTTCGAGAAGTACGGCCAGCATCAGCCACTCAACCGCCAGGCCGATCGCTACGCCCGCGAAGGCGTGCCGCTCAGCCTGTCGACCCTGGCCGATCAGGTCGGCACCTGCTGCACGGTGCTGCAGCTCCTCGGCGATCGCCTGGTGGCTTACGTCCTGGCCGCCGAACGGCTGCATGGCGACGACACGACGGTGCCGGTGCTGGCCAAGGGCAAGACTGTCACCGGACGATGTTGGACCTATGTGCGCGATGATCGCCCGTTCGGAGGGCGGACCCCACCGGCAGCAGTGTTCTTCTATTCGCGAGACCGTGCGGGCGAGCATCCGCAGCAGCATCTGGCTGCCTGGGGCGGCATCCTGCAAGCCGATGCCTATAGCGGCTACGGCAAGCTGTATGACGTCGAACGAGCGGCCGGGCCGATCTTCGAGGCTGCCTGCTGGGCCCACGCCCGGCGCAAGTTCTTCGAGCTCGCCGACCTCGCGGCAGCGGCCCGCCGCCAGGCGCGGCGCCGCGCGCCTGCCGTGATCTCGCCGGTCGCGCTGGAGGCGGTGCGGCGCATCGACGTGCTGTTCGAGATCGAGCGCGTCATCAACGGGCTGTCGGCCCAACAGCGCCTGGCCGCGCGGCGGCAGCAAAGTGCACCGCTGGTCGCAGAACTCGAAGCCTGGATGCGCGAGGAACGGCGCAAGCTATCGCGCCACAGCGACGTCGCCGGACCCATCGACTACATGCTCAAGCGCTGGGCCTCGTTCGCGCGCTTCCTCGAAGACGGACGGATCTGTCTCTCGAACAATGCCGCAGAACGGGCTCTGCGCGGACTGGCTCTCGGTAGAAAGGCCTGGCTGTTCGCCGGCTCCGATCGCGGCGGCCAGCGCGCTGCCTTCTTCTACAGCCTCATCCACACATGCAGGCTCAACGACGTCGATCCCCAGCCCTGGCTGGCCGACGTGCTCGCCCGCATCGCAGATCACCCTGCCAATCGAATTGACGAGCTGCTGCCATGGAACTGGACGGTTCAACAACCTGCCGCCCAAGCAGCTTGAACAGGGTAGCCCATGTCCGCGAGCTACTACGCCGCGGTGCTCACCGAATGCGTACGCTTCATCGCCAGCGTGCCCGACTTAGGGGGCCTCGCGGCATATGGCGCGAGCGAAAAGGAGGCGGTGGCTCACGTCGCGGAACGGGCGTCCGAGTATGTCAGAGCACTCGTGGAG
>DATAJH010000119.1:0-11264 GCA_036262215.1 Steroidobacteraceae bacterium | reverse complement strand
GCCCGGACCGGGTCGCTAGTCTCGCGGAGACGAGCTACACAATCCCGAACCCCGCATCCGCAACTTGCTACTTCGGCGTCACGGCGTACACCGCCACTGGCGAGCAGAGCATTAATCGTCTGGCAGGGGATCATCGACATTATGTTGCAGGAACATACGTGGAGAACTTCAGAATCCGCAACTCGACCGCCTGTCAGGTCCTCCATAGCAAAGCGTGCCGGCGCACATAATTCGTGCGCGTCGAATTTATCGCGCACCAACGGTACACGTTTCAAATGTTCCAGATAGGTTGAGCGATTGCCGACCTGTCGATCGCGGTGAGCATTATCGTGGAGTGACTCGTCGCAGAACAGCGACGGGGAAATTAGATGCAAATTGATATGGCGTTGATAAAAGTGGGCTTAAGCAGGATTCGTTGCTAGAAAGCTTCCTCGCGGGCTCGCCCAACTTACGGTGCAGGTGTGTCGTAGATTGTCTTGCGATATTTTTGCTAGGTGACATAACGCCATGGCATGCGACTTGCTTCTACATTACATTTACATCGCGCTTTACCTAGGGACGCCTCAGTGCCGCAAGCCCGAGTGATTGATGACGGCCCATTAGCCGCCGCTATCGAAGGGCCGGCGGGCCGAATCCATTCATTTAACAAAATATCGGCACTCTCAGGCGCGGCAGTCGACCAGAAAACCGTGCGCCTCGGCACCCTGGAGCCGCCGTTATTGGCGCTGCTCAAGCACTGGTCCAAACCCGCTGTCGTCGCCGGCGCACTGTTGCTCTGCATGCTGTTCTCGCCCGAGCGCGCGACGCGCGCCTACTGGGCACTGGCCTTGGTCGCCGTGTTGATATCGCGCCAGGTGTTCAGTCCGCTGCAAATGCTGTCGGCCACCGCCAAGAATCGCGCGCAACGCAAGCTCCTGGTCTTGATGCTCCAATGGGGCGTAGTGGTAGCCATACTGCTGTTACTCGGCTTAGCGCTGCGGCTAGGCACTACATTTCCGAATTCGTTGCTCCTGAACTGGTTCGCGGTGACGTCAATCGCACTGCTGGTGGGTGACATTTGCAGCGGGCATGTCGCGTCACGTACCGGTGCGGCGCGCCAGCGGTACATCATAATCGGCGCCAATACTATGGGCGTAGAACTGGAGCGCCGTGTTTCGCAAAGTGTCGGCATGGGCACGTTCATGGGCTTTTTCGACTTCCGCAGCGTGGATCGCCTGCCCCGTGACACGCACGGCCAATTCGCCGGTCAGTGCAAGGACGTCGCCGCCTTTGTTCGCCTCCACGCAGTCAACGCCATCTACATTGCATTGCCGATGAGCAACGCACCGCGCATAGAAGAAATGTTGCAGGAGTTTCGCGATACGACGGCTTCGATTTACTTCGTGCCAGATATCTTTGCGTTCGACCTGGTACAGGCACGCTGTGTCGAGATCAACGGTATAGCCATGCTCTCGATCTGCGATACGCCGTTCCACGGCATGAATGCCGTGCAGAAACGTGTGGCCGATATCATGCTGTCATCGCTGGCATTGTTGGTGTGCTGGCCGGCAATGCTGATGGCCGCGATTGCCGTGAAACTCTCGTCGCCGGGTCCGGCGTTGTTCAAACAGCGTCGATATGGCCTTCACGGCGAAGAAATCGTCGTCTATAAGTTCCGCAGCATGACGGTTTGCGAGGATGGATCGGTCGTGGTGCAGGCAAAGAGGGAGGACGAGCGGATCACCGCCGTGGGCCGCTTTCTGCGGCGTACTTCGTTGGACGAGCTGCCGCAGCTGTTCAACGTCCTGGAAGGTCGAATGAGCTTCGTTGGTCCGCGCCCCCATGCCGTCGCGCACAACGAGGAATATCGCAAGCTGATCAGCGGTTACATGATCCGGCACAAGGTTCGCCCTGGCATGACGGGCTGGGCCCAAGTGCACGGGCTGCGAGGTGAAACTACCACGGTCGAGCAGATGCGCCTTCGGGTCGAATATGACCTCTACTACCTGCGTCAGTGGTCGCTGTGGCTCGACCTCTGGATACTAGCCAAGACTGCGGTAATCGTCATTCGCGGCAGAAATGCCTTCTGAGTGGCACTGCGTCCACAAGTTCGTGGCGCCAAGGTCGGTTAAGTGTAGTCAAAGAACCTGTCTCCTGCGCCTCCTGGCGCACTAACCATCATGCGCCGGGTGGCGATCCGCCTCTATGTGCACGATCTGTGCGGATTTAGCTCTGAAGGCCAGCGTGGCCGCATACGGCCCGGAAATCTCGATCCGGTGGATTTGCCACTCGCCCGGGCACTGCTCGGGCGGCGCTGCAATCAGACGTGCCGGCTGACGCGGATCGAGCGACACTTCGATCGCTTTGAGCGCAACGGTCAGTCCGACTCCGAGGCCTTTGAGCAGTGCTTCCTTCGAGGTCCAGCAGTTGAAGAACGCAGACGCGTGTTGCTGCTGCGGCAACGCCTGCAGCAGGCGTCGTTCGCTGTCGGACATGATGTGGCCGATCAGGTCATCGGTGACCCGTTCCGCGCTGACCTGCTCCACGTCGATGCCGACCGGGAACGAACGTGCAAACGCCGCGAGAATCCAGCAGCCGGAGTGACTTACATTGAAATGCACTCGCCGATCGTCCGGTCCCATGGAGGCATCGAGCTGGGGTTTGCCGAACCGGTCCAGATCGATGCCCACGTTCTCAGGCGCCAGTCCAAGGTAACCGCCAAGGATGCGACGTGTGGCGGCGCGGCCAATCTGAAATCGCCACCGGTCTTCCTCGACGCGAAAGCGGCTCGCCCGTGCCTGTTCCGCCGGCGTCAGCAGGTGACTTAGCTCTTGCGCCTGTGCGGCGGGCGCATCGAGCGCAATCCGCCAGACATGAACCATGTCCCCGTCCAGGGCGCAGCAGGGCTCAGCGCTACAGATCCGGGTTAGTGCGGGGACGGCGCTGCGCGTCATATCCGCCACTGATCATCAGTCCGCGATCGCCGGCGTCGACGCTTCGTCCAGCATGCCCTCGCGCAGGATGAACTCGATCACCGTAGTAAGGCCCTGGCCGGTCTTCAGATTGGTGAACACGAACGGCCGCTCGCCGCGCATCTTGCGGGCATCGCGTTCCATCACTTCGAGCGAGGCGCCGACGTGGGGCGCCAGATCGATCTTGTTGATGATCAGCAGGTCGGACCGGATGATGCCCGGACCGCCCTTGCGCGGAATCTTGTCGCCGGCGGCGACATCGATCACGTACAGGGTCAGGTCCGACAACTCCGGGCTGAACGTTGCCGCCAGATTGTCGCCGCCGCTCTCGACGATGATCATGTCGAGGTCCTTGAACTCGCGCATCAGGCCGTCGATCGCCGCCAGGTTCATCGACGCGTCCTCGCGGATCGCGGTGTGCGGGCAACCGCCGGTCTCGACCCCGCGGCTACGCTCGGCCGGCAGCGCCTGGCTGCGGATCAGGAATTCAGCGTCCTCGCGCGTATAGATGTCGTTGGTGACCACCGCGATGTCGAGCCGCTGGCGCAGATTCTTGCACAGCAGGTCAACCAGCGCGGTCTTGCCCGAACCGACCGGACCGCCGACACCGACGCGTAGCACCTCGGGGCGACTCGATGCATCCATGGTCAGACACTCCCGTGATCGACGACTATGCCAGCGTGCATTATCGCGCCTTGGCGCGTACAAACCCAGCCAATGCCTGCTTGAGCGCCAGGGATTCGACCGGCTTCATCAGATGATCGTCGAACCCGGCCGCCTGCGCGCGTGCCTGATCCTCCGCCTGGCCGTAGCCGGTGAGGGCGATCAGGCGTACCCGTTCCAGTCCGGGCAGCGCGCGCAGTTTTCTGGCCACCTCATAGCCATTCATCTCCGGCAGGCCGATATCCAGCAGCACGACATCGGGGTTATACGACTGCGCGCGCTCGAGCGCCGCTTTGGAGGTGTAGACGGCCTGCGTGTCGTGACCGTCAAGCTGCAGCAACAGCGCGAGTGAGTCGGCGGCGTCCTGGTTGTCATCGACGATCAGGATGCGCTGCTGCGCCGCTGTGAAGTGTTCGGGCTGGCCGGCTCGGACCACGGGCGGCTCGATCAGCGGCAGAGCGATCGTGAAGGTCGAACCCTCGGCCACGCCGGTGCTTCGGGCGACTACCTGGCCGCGATGCATCTCCACCAGTCGCCTGACCACCGACAGACCAATACCCAGTCCGCCCTGTGAGCGGTCGAGCGTGCGATCGCCCTGCACGAACAGGTCGAAGATGCGCGGCAGCAGCTCGGCCGGGATGCCCGCGCCGTTGTCGCTGATTTCAACCACCGCCGTCGAACCGTCCGCATACCAGCGCACGCGTATCTCGCCATCGCGATCGGTGTACTTGGCGGCATTGGTGAGAATGTTGCTGACGCACTGGACCAGCCGGGCATTATCGCCGTTGACGTACAGCGGCTGCTGGCTGGCGAGGATCGACACCTGATGGCGCTTGTCACGCATCAGCGGTTCGACCGTCTCCACCGCCTGCGCGATGATGGCGGCGAGCTCCAACGGCTCGCGGGTCAGCTCAATGCGGCCCTGCGTGATGCGAGACACATCGAGCAGGTCGTCGACCAGTCGCGTGAGCTGCGTCACCTGACGCTTGATCACTTCCACTCCGAACTGCGTTCGAGGCTCCTCGCGCGCGATCATCGCCAGCAGCTCGCTGGCGTTACGCAGCGGAGCCAGCGGATTGCGCAGCTCATGCGCCAGCATCGCGAGAAATTCGTCCTTCTGTCGGTCCGCAATCTCCAGCGCAGTGCGCGCCTGGACGTGGGCCGAGATGTCACGGAAATAACACACCACTCCAAAGCGTCCGTCCGGCAGCGTAATGCGATTGATCTGCCATTCGTAATGCTCGGTCACGCGCCGGTCCAGACGCTGCTCGATATGTTCTGCTTCGAAGAACGGCTCGCCGGTCTCAAGCGTACGACGGAACACCCGCACCGCCTCATCGGCGTGGTCCTTGGGCCACAGGATGTGGATCACTTCGTCGAAATCGCGCCCGATCAGATCCGGGATGTCGCCGAACACCGCCAGTGCGGTCGGATTCAACTCGCGGATGCGAAACTCCGCATCCACCAGGTACACACCCAGCGGTGCCTCGTTGAACAGCGTTTCAAACTGGGCGGTACGGCGACGCAGCGCCTCCTCGGCCTGGCGGCGCATGTGTGCCAGTTCGAGCAACGCTCCGACCCGCGCCACCAGCTCGCGGGCCGAGAACGGCTTGGTCAGGTAGTCGTCGGCGCCGGCATCGAGCCCCGAGATTCTGGCCTCCTCCCCGGCACGCGCCGATAGCAGCACGATGGGAATACTGCGCAGCGCCTCATCACGGCGAATCTCGGCCAACAGAGCGAATCCGTCGCGCCGCGGCATCATGACATCGGAGATGATCAGATCGGGACGCTGCCGGCGCGCCGCCGCGAGTACCTCATCGCCGTCGGCGACGGCTTCGATGGCATAGATGGGCGTCAACAGTTCGCGTACGTAGGCACGCATGTCGGCGTTGTCGTCCGCCAGGATGATCCTGGCGCCAAAAGTCGCCGCGAAGCGCTGATCGAGCACCGGCGCGGCGGCTTCGGCCAGCGCCGGAAAGCTCGACGTGGTGCTGCTGGTGTCATCGGGTAGCCAGCGCAGCGCCTCCTGCACGAAAGCCTGCGCACCGATCACGGACGAGGGGGCGCTGCGCGGCGCATTGATGCGCTCGGCCGACAGATGCTCCACCCCGAATGGCAGCTGTACGGAAAACGTCGTGCCGCGCCCGAGCGTGCTGGTCACATCGATCGTAGCGCCATGGAGTTTGACCAGTTCCTGCACCAGCGCCAGGCCGATCCCGGAGCCCTCGTGGGTACGCGCGTGAGTGCCCTCGACCCGATAAAAGCGCTCGAACAGTCGCGCCAGCTCCTGCGTCGGCACCCCGACACCGGTATCGGCCACCTCGAGCACGGCGGACGACTCGCGACGGCGTAGCCGAACCGCGATGCTACCTTCCAGGGTGAACTTGAAAGCATTGGAGAGCAGATTGAGCACAATCTTTTCCCACATTTCCCGATCGATATAGACCAGCTCGCCCAGATCCTCGCACTCGACGTCGAACCGCAACCCGGCGCGTTCGATCGCCGAGCGAAAGGTGCTGGCAAGATCGCGCGTGACTGCGGCAAGATCGGTCGGCTCATAGGACGCCTGCACACGCCCGGCTTCGATGCGCGAGAAGTCGAGCAGCGAGTTGACGAGCTTGAGCAGTCGCATCGAATTGCGTTGCACCAGTTGCAGCCGCTCGCGCAGCTCACGCGGCAGACGCGGGTCGGCGATGGTCTCCTCCACCGGCCCGAGCATCAGCGTCAGCGGGGTGCGAAACTCGTGACTGACATTGGAGAAGAATGCCGTCTTGGCCCGGTCAATCTCGGCCAGGGCCTCGGCGCGCCGGCGTTGCGCCTCGAAGGCCTGCGCGTCGGCGATCGCCGTGGTCATCTGACCGGCAACCAGATTCAGGAACGAGCGGTAGGCCTCATCGAGCGGGCGGCGCGGGCTGATGCCGACGATCAGAAAGCCTGCCAGTCCCTGCTGTCCTGAGCCCTTGATCGGCAGCAACAGCCCGCGCTGCACCAGGTCGGGCCAGGGTCCGGCAGTGATGTGGATGCCGATTTGCGGCAGGTGATGCAGCTCCTGGACCGACTCGCTGACGATCAGTTCGGCCAGCGGCCAGAGCGAGTTCGTGACTCCAAGCTCCGGTGGCACCAGGTGTGACGGCAGATCGCCGGTGCGCGCCACACAGCGTGCCAGCTGTCTGCCGGCATCGATCAGGTAGAGGGCGGCAAACGGCGTGTCGAGCGGATACTGCGCCAGCACTTCGCACAACCGCCGGCAGCTCTCCTCGACGCCCTCCACACCCACGGCGCGGGCGGCCAGATCCCGCAGCACGCGCAGCCTGCGCTCGCCGATCACCCGCTCGGTGACCTCGGTGACGACACACAGCATGCCGCTGATCTGGCTCGCGTCGTTGTAGACCGGACTGTAGGAGAACGTGTGGTAGGTCTCCTCCGGAAAGCCGCTGCGCTCCAGGAACAGCAGCAGGCCCTCATCCCAGGTGGCCTGGCCGCGCTTGAGCACCTGCGCGATGCGCGGTCCGATATCAGGCCAGATTTCCTCCCACACCTTGTCCGACCGGCTGCCGAGCACCCAGGTGCCCTTGATGCCGACGGTGGGAAGATAGGCATCATTGCAGAAGAACGTGAGCTCCGGTCCCCACAGCATCCACATCGCGTAGCGCGAATCGAGCATCACCCGCACGATGGTCTTGAGCGACTGCGGCCACTGATCGGGGGCGCCGAGCGGGGTTTTGGCCCAATCCAGGGCGCGCATGCGCGCGCCCATCTCCCCGCCGCCGGCAAGGAAGCTCAGGTTGGAGCCTGTGGTGGCCTCGCTAGCACGAAACATCGCGACATCACTCCCTGATGATAAGCTCATAAAGGTGCTCAACTGCCGCCGTGGGGCGTGGTCGTTCGCATGGTTTGACGACAGTCCCGCTCGTGGCGGGATCTGCTTTCTGGCCCACAGTGTAGCCTAGCGCCTCGGATCAGGCCCAGATGCGCCTGCCGGCAGGCCGAACGTGCGTCAGGGGCGGCGGGCTTATGGATGGACGGCATGCAGATCACTGAAATTTCGCTCTCGGACACCGAGCTGTTGCTGCCACTCATCGAGGCCTACTGGCGGCACGATAATATTTTCGGTTATGAGCGCTCGCGGTTGCGTCGGCAGCTCACCGAATTCCTGTCGGAACCTTCCTACGGATGTGGCTGGCTCGCCACGCGCACTCGGCCCGAGGTCGCCGTCGGCTATCTGTTGTGCAGTTTCGTCTACAGCTTCGAACACGGCGGCCCGATGGCCGAGGTCGATGAGCTGTACGTAGACACGCCCTACCGTCGGCAGCGCATCGGGCAGGCGCTGCTGGGCCAGGCGCGGATGGATCTGGCGGCGCGCGGCTGCCACTATCTGCAGATGCAGGTGGCTGAAGACAACGCGCCGGCACAGGAGTTCTACGCCCAGCAGGGTTTTAAGAAGAAGACCGGCTACCGGCTGTGGCTGGCACCCCTGCCTTGATTCGACACACACACTATTGCTACCACCACCACGCTCGACACCGACCGTACGCCGCCCCCTGTAAGAGGCTTCATGAACAGCGCTTTTCGGTCCCTGGGTCTGGGCGCTTGCCTGGCGCTGGCGATCGTGGGCTGCTCGGGCGCCCCCGATGCGGGCCCGGCTGCGCGCGCTGCCAGTGGCACTCCGATCAGCTCGGAGAAAGTGCTCAATGTCTACAACTGGTCCGATTATATCGAGCCTTCCGTGGTCGCCGCATTCGAGCAGGAGTATGGGATCAAGGTCAATTACGATGTCTATGACTCGAACGAGCAGTTGGAGACCAAGCTGCTGGTCGGGCATTCCAGTTACGACGTCGTCGTGCCCAGTGGGGCGTTCTTCGAGCGGCAGATCAAGGCCGGCCTCTACCAGAAGCTCGACCAGGCCCAGCTGCCGAACCTGAAGAACCTCGACCCCGAGGCGATGCGCGGCCTGGCCATGTACGATCCGGGCAATCAATATGGGGTGGTCTATACGTGGCTGAGCACGACTGGGATAGGCTACGACGTCGTGAAGGTGAAAGCTCGTCTTCAGGATGCGCCTGTGGACAGCTGGCGCATGTTGTACGACCCGGCCGTGATTGCGAAGTTTCAGGACTGCGGCGTGTCGGTGCTGGACGCGCCCGTGGACGTCCTCGGTTCGGTGCTTTTTTTCCTCGGCAAGGATCCCAATAGCGAATCGCCCCAGGACCTGAAGGCGGTCGAACAGGTGTTACTGTCCATACGACCGTACGTGCGCCTGGTGGATTCCACGCGCTACTACTATGCCCTGGCCAATGGCGAAGTCTGCCTGGTGCTGGGCTGGGCAGGCGACGTGACCCTGGCCCGCACACGCGCGAAGCAGGCAGGCAATGGCGTGCAAATCGCCTACTCGATTCCCAAGGAGGGCACCAACACATTCTTCGATGTAGTCGCGATTCCCGTCGACGCTCCCCATCCGGGCAATGCGCACCTGTTCATTAACTATCTGCTGCGCCCCGACGTCGCGGCCATGAACTCCAACAAGTCCAAGTACGCCAACCCGGTGCCGGCCTCGATGGCACTGCTTGAGCCCGGGCTCGCAGATGACCCCGGTGTGTATCCGCCGCCCGAGGCACGAGCGAGGTTTGTTCCGGTACGCGCCAAGTCGGAGGCGTTCACTCGGCTGCTGAATCGCACCTGGACACGGTTCAAGACCGGCCGCTGATGCCTCGCCGATAATGAACCCCTGGTGAACCCTATAGGAGAGGCGCGGTGCATACGATAATCGTCCTCGGCGGCGGCTTCGCGTTACTGGCGAGCTGCCTGCTGCTGGGCCATGCATTTGGAGGCGGTATGCCAGGCGCAGTCACCGGGGCCAAGGTATTCATCCCGCTGTGGCTGATCGGAGCCGGCGTGAACCTGTGGCTGGGCGTCAGTCACGCCGGCTACTCGGTAACCGAGGAGTTTCCGATATTCCTCGGGATGTTCAGCCTGCCGGCCGCGGTCGCGGGCCTGTTCTGGTGGCTGCAGTCCTGATAGAAGCACCATGGACATGCAGCGAAACCCGCAACTGCCGCAAGGCAAAGAGCCTCCCGATCCGCGCCGCAAGGCCCTCCTCGGCCTGCTGTTCGTCCTGCTGCTGGTTGGCGGCAGCCTGCTGCTGATACGCGTGCTGCGACACAGCTCGCATCTGCAGGATTGCGTGATGTCGGGCCGTATCAATTGCTTGCCGATCGATCCAAACACCACCGGCAGGCCTTGAGGAACATAGCGAGCCCGCAAGTTTCCTGAGCGTGCTAGCAATACGAACCATAGGTGTCATGACATGGAGGCACCCTGATGAGTCCAGTAATCACCGGCGGATGTGTGTGCGGTGGCGTGCGCTACGAAGTACACGGCAAGCTGCGCGACGTAGTGACCTGCCACTGTGTTCAGTGCCGACGCACCAGTGGCCACTTCGTCGCCGCCACCGCCTGCCGGCGCAGTGCGTTCAGGCTGGTGAACGATCGGACTCTCAAGTGGTATGTCGCCGTGTCGGGCTTTCGACGCGGCTTCTGCAGCGAATGCGGATCGAGCCTGTTTTTCGAGCAAGATGGCGGAGAGCGAATCTCGATTGCGGCCGGTTCACTGGATGAGCCGCAAGGCCTTAAAATCGCGGCCCACATCTTCGTCAGCGAGGCAGGCGACTATTACCAGATCGAGCCTCCCGTACCGATGTCGCAGCGGGGCGAGCACACGGTGCCGCTGCCTTGAGACTCGTGCCCGCCGATGCAGCCGCTGTAACCTTGTGCGCTGCCTGGGCGAATGACTTTGTGCGTCCATCTCAATCCGGAGCAGCACCGCCATGCTAAAACCCGCCTGCCTAAGACTCTGCGTCGGTCTGGCTCTGCTGCTGGCGGTGAGCGGTGTTCAGGCGCAGTCGCGTCCCACCGTGGTCGAGCTCTACACTTCCGAGGGCTGCAGTTCCTGTCCGCCCGCGGAGGAGCAGGTCGGCAAGCTCGCCAAGCAGGACGGCATCATTGCGCTGGCTTTCCACGTGGACTACTGGGACAGCCTGGGTTGGCATGATCGCTTCGATTTCCCCGAGGCGACGGCAAGGCAGCGCCAATACGCGCACACGCTGAAATTGTCCACGGTCTATACCCCGCAGCTGGTGGTCGATGGCCAACGCGACGTAGTCGGCGGTGGCGATGGTATCGGGGCTGGCAGTGCAAAGACGCCCGGTGTGCCGGTCGCCATCTCGGTGCAGAACAATGCCGTCGTTGTCGCGCTCGGTGCGCTGCAACCGGCGGCAGCCTGCGACGTGCTGCTGATCGCATACCTGCCCGAAGCCGTTTCCAAGGTGACCCGCGGCGAAAACGCGGGCCACGAGCTGCACGAATTCAACATCGTGCGATCGATCCGCAAGCTCGGCAGCTGGCAGGGCGCGGGCGAAACCTTCAGCGTGCCGCTGACGGCGCTAACGCCGGATGCCACCGCGGTCGCGGTGCTGGTGCAGCAGCGCGATCAGGGTCCGATCGTCGGCGCGGCGAGCCGGGCGCTGCGCTAAAACCCGACGCCGGACCTTAAATTCAATTGGCAACGGTCGCCTGCGGCATCCTTGTTTACCTGGTGTGCGCTCTTGCGCTCGACATCGGAAGGCTCAGAAGTGGGGTGCTCGGCAGGATCCTG
>DATAJH010000118.1:0-24627 GCA_036262215.1 Steroidobacteraceae bacterium | reverse complement strand
GCCTGCGGATGGCGCCGCCCCCAGCATCGAGCGGCGCATTACCATCGCGCGGCTGCCCTGACGGCACTGCGGTGCCGCGGCGAACGCGGCGCGCGGTTTGCTACAGTCCGGCGGCTTCCATAGACACAGCTCGTCAAGGCCAGTACTGCACGTGAACATCGACACGCAATGGGACAACAGCCAGCCGATTTATCGGCAGCTGCGCGATCGCGTGGTCGCGATGATCCTCGAGGGCGTGCTCAAGGAGGGTGATCCGCTGCCCTCGGTCCGCAACGTCGCGGCCGAGTTCCGGCTCAACCCGCTCACCGTGCTCAAGGGCTATCAGCAGCTGGTCGATGAGCAGCTGGTCGAAAAGCGCCGCGGCCGCGGCATGTACGTGAGCCTTGGGGCGGCGGCCGCTCTGCGCATCGACGAGCGCCGGCGGTTTCTCGAAAACGACTGGCCCAAAGTGCGGGCGACCATGGTTCGCCTCGGCCTGGGAATCGAAGATCTGCTGGCGAGCGCGCCTTCACCGGCGCCAGCGGCAGCGCCTGCGCCGCCCGCGGCCGCAAACAAGGATAGTGACGATGACCACGATCGTTGAAGCCAGGGATCTCTCCAAACGCTACGGCAAGTTCATGGCGCTGGACCGGGTGAGCTTCACGCTGCAGCCGGGCCGCATCGTGGGGCTGATCGGCCGCAACGGCGCCGGCAAGACCACCGTGCTCAAGACCATCCTCGGGCTCACTCCATACCAGGGCAGCGTGCAGGTGCTGGGAATGCAACCCGAGCGCGATCGCAACGCGCTCATGAGCGAAGTCTGTTTCATCGCCGATTCGGCGGTGCTGCCGAGGTGGCTGACGGTCGCGCACGCGATCGACTATGTCGCCGGCGTGCATCCGCGCTTCAATCGCAAGCGCGCCGACGAGGTGCTGGCCACAACCAGCATGCGCCGCCAAAGCCGCATCGGCGAGCTGTCGAAAGGCATGATCACCCAGCTGCACCTGGCGCTGATCCTCGCGATCGACGCGCGGCTGCTGGTGCTGGATGAGCCAACCCTCGGGCTCGATCTAATCTACCGGCGGCAGTTCTACGACACGCTGCTCAACGACTACATCGACCAGGAGCGCACCATTCTTCTGACCACACACCAGGTCGAGGAGGTGGAGCATCTGCTGACCGACGTGCTGTTCATCGACCGTGGCCGCCTGGTGCTCGACGCCGCAACCGACGATCTGGCAATGCGCTTTCAGCAGCTCACCGTCGCTCCCGACAAGATCGACGCCGCGCGCGCACTCGAGCCCTTTTATGTGCGTGAGGTGTTTGGCCGAACGATCATGCTGTTCGAGAATAAGCCGGCGGCAGGCCTGGCCGCACTGGGCGAGCTGGCCACGCCCGGTATCGCCGACCTGTTCGTCGCCAAGATCCAGGCGGCAGCGCCATGAAAGCATTGCCGATACAAATCCAGCGCGAGTTCTGGGAGCATCGCGGATTGTGGATCGTGCCGCTGGTCATCGCGGCCGTGATGCTGCTGGCGGCCGCCATATTCGGCCATGTCAACCTCACCTTCGGCAACGAAGGCAGGCCCTACGACGGGCCCAATCCGCCGCCCGTGGCCGAGCTCATGGCGCTGGGATGGGCGGTGCCGTTTTACCTGGCGGCGGCGATCCAGGCCGCAGCTTTCCTGATCGACTGCCTGTACGGCGAGCGCCGCGACCGCAGCATCCTGTTCTGGCGCTCGATGCCGGTGACGGATGCGCGCACCGTGCTGGTAAAACTACTGGTCGGACTGGTGCTGGTGCCGCTGGGCGCGTTTGCGCTCGCCGCCGCGAGCGGACTGCTCGGCTGCGCGATCCTGGCGCTGCGCAATCATGACGTGGTCATCAACGGGCTGAGTTTGCTGACACTGTGGAACACCGCGGCATGGCTGCGGATGCAGGCCATCATGCTGTACGGGCTGCTGGCCGCCATGCTGTGGTACGCACCGTTTGCCGCGTACATGATGCTGATCTCGGTATGGGCGCGCCGCTCGCCCTATGCGTGGGCGTTGCTTCCGCCGGTGCTGCTGGTGGTGTTCGAACACATGGTGTTCGGCACCCATTACATCGGGCGCATCGTCAACGGCGGCTTCGGCGAATTTCTGCACCTGGCCTACGGTCTCAAGGCCGCTGACGCGCCCGGCCGGATCGGCAGCTATTCCCTGCAGCTGCTCAGCCCCGCGCAGCTGCTCGCCAGCCAGCGTCTGTGGTGGGGACTGCTGGCGGCGGCTGTGATGGTCGCGCTGGCGATGCGCCTGCGACGCGATCGCGACGATTCCTAAAGGCGAACCCACGGGCTGGCGCGATAGATGGCGGCGATGCCTTCGATCCGATCAGGCGATTGGAGACCATCGGCGTGGCCGGGCACAATCCTCTTCGCACGCAGCTCATGCAGCGCGTGTTCGAGGAGTAAAGCCATGTATACCACCCGCAACGATTTGCCCGCCAGGCAGCGCGGCAAGCTGGAAAAGCTGCTCAATGCACGCCTGGCCGATGCGCTCGACCTGCAATCGGCGAGCAAGCAGGCGCATTGGAACGTCAAGGGCCCGCATTTCATCGCACTGCACGAATTGTTCGATCAGCTGCACGGCAGCATCGAGCAGCACGTCGATACCATCGCCGAGCGCATCGCCGCCCTCGGCGGCAGCGCCCACGGCACGGTGCAGGCCTCCGCCCGCGCCAGTACGCTCGCGCCCTATCCGCTGCACATCAGCGACGGGGTCGAACACCTGGAGGCGCTGTCCGATCGGCTGGCGGACTTCGGCCGCAAGGTCCGAGCCGCGATCCCGGCCGCGGACCAGCTCGGCGATGCTGACACCGCCGACCTGTTCACCGGCGTCTCGCGCGATGCCGACAAGTACCTGTGGTTCCTGGAGGCGCACCTGCAGGGCAGGCGCTGACGTTCGCACGCCAACGCTGCTAGCATCGCCAGCCATGGTGTTCTCAAGCTTTCCGGAGCTTTCATGACTCAGCCGACCGTGGCCGGGCGGGCGCCGATTGCCGTGGACGTCGAGGCAGGCAAGACCTATTACTGGTGCAGCTGCGGCCGGTCGAGCACGCAGCCTTTCTGCAGCGGAGCACATAAGGGCAGCAGCTTCACGCCGCTGCAATACGTTGCCGAGCGCAGCGGCCGGGTCTATTTCTGCGCCTGCAAGCACTCCGCCAAGGCGCCGCTGTGCGACGGCACCCATAAGACTCTCGCCTGAACACCGCAAGGACCTGCGCATGTACCTTACGGCGCGGCGGGTAGCGGATGAGCTGGAGCTTACGCTCAGCGGCGAGTGGCACGCGCTGCGCTTCTCCGAGATCGAAATCGAGCTGGGAGCGGTCGACCTGGCCGATGTGCGTTCGGTCAATGTCATCGCCGGGCAGGCACAACTGGATCTGACCGGCGCCTGGCTGCTGCGCGATTTCGTGGATCGGACGCGCGCCGCCGGCACGGCGGTGGAATTTCAGGGCGGCGAGCCCGCGACGCTGGCACTGGTGGAACGCTGCAACACCGGCGAGATGCACGCCCACGCCCATCTGCATCTGCACCTGCACGACCTCGAGTCGGCTCCGGCGCACGCGCTCGAGGGTGTCGGCCGGCAGGCGGTGCGCGCACTGCAAAGCATCGACGACGGCCTGACCTTCATCGGCCGCCTCAGCGTCGCCTTTGCGCACGGCTGGGCGACGATGCGGCTGCGGCCGGTATCGACCGCGCGCCATGTGTACGACACCGGGGTTACCGCGGTTCCGATTGTGTCGCTGATCGCTTTTCTGATCAGCGTGATCCTGGCCTACATGGGTGCGCAGCAGCTGAGCAAGTTCGGCGCCGACATCTTCGTGGTCGACCTGGTGACGGTCGGGGTGCTGCGCGAGCTCGGGGTGCTACTGACCGCCATCATCGTCGCCGGCCGTTCCGGCAGTGCGTTCGCCGCCGAGATCGGCGCCATGCAGCTCAACGAGGAGGTCGATGCCCTGCGTGCCATCGGCGTGGACCCGATCGAGGTTCTGGTACTGCCGCGGCTGTTCGGCCTGGTGATCGCCCTGCCGCTGCTGACGGTGCTGGCGGACCTGATCGGCCTGGTCGGCGGCGGCCTGCTGTGCCATGTGCTGCTCGGCATGCCGCTGGTGCAGTACCTAAACCGCGCCCAGAGCGCCATCGCCAGCACCACGTTCTGGGTCGGCATCGTCAAGGCGCCAGTGTTCGCGTGCCTGATCGCCATTTCCGGCTGTTACTGCGGCATGCGGGTGCGCGACTCGTCGCGCGAGTTGGGGCGGCTGACGACGCTCGCGGTGGTGCAGTCGATATTCTTCGTGATCCTGGTCGATGCCTTGTTCGCGGTACTGTTCATGGAGCTCGACGTCTGATGCGCCCGCTGCTGGAGGTCCGCGGCGTAGTCAACCGCTTCGGGGCCCAGGTGGTGCACGCGGGTCTGGACATGCAGGTGTACGAGGGCGAGGTATTCGGCATCATCGGCGGCTCGGGCGCCGGCAAGTCGGTGCTGCTGCGTACCATCCTGGGGCTGCGCCGGCCCAATGCCGGCAGCGTGCTGTTCTACGGCCGCGAGGTCGGCAGCATGAGTGCCGCCGAGCTGCATGCCCTGAAGGCCAGCTACGGCGTCACCTTCCAGGAGGGCGCGCTGTTCAGTTCGCTCGACGTGCTGCAGAACGTACAGCTGCCGATGCTCGAGCATCTGCAGGTGAGCGCGCGGGCGCTGGACCAGCTGGCGCTGCTGCGGGTACAGCTGGTCGGGCTGCCGGCCGAAGCCGCCAGCAAGTATCCGTCGCAGCTCTCCGGTGGCATGATCAAGCGCGCGGCGCTGGCGCGCGCGCTGGCGATCGATCCGGTGCTGCTGTTCCTCGATGAGCCGACTTCCGGCCTGGACCCGATCAGTGCGTCGGCCTTCGACGAGCTGGTGATTTACCTGCAGCGCGAACTGAAGCTCACGGTAGTGATGATTACGCACGATCTGGATACTATCTATCGCACCTGCAGCCGGGTCGGCGTCATCGTCGATGGCCGCATGATCAGCGACACGCTCGACGGCATCGTGCACAACCCGCATCCCTGGATTCAAGCCTACTTCGAGGGCCCGCGCGCGCGCGCGCGCCGGAGCGAGCATGGAGCGTGAAGCCAATTATCTTGCGGTCGGCAGCTTCGTGCTGCTGGTGCTGGTCATGGGATTCCTGTTCGTCTACTGGTACTCCGCCAGCATCGAGCACCGCTTCTACGTGCGCTACGAGATCTATTTCGACGGCAGTGTCAGCGGGCTGACGGAAGGCGGCCCGGTGCGCTACCTGGGCGTGGACGTCGGTCGCGTGGTGCGCATCCGCATCGATCCGCGCGCCGCCAATCGCGTGCAGGTGATCGCCGACATCGACGCCACCACGCCGATCTCGGATCGGACGCTGGCGCAATTGTCCTTGCAGGGCATCACCGGCCTGCTGTACATCGATCTGCAGCAGCAGCGGCCGGACGACAACGGCCGGCGCGTCCTGGCCGCAGTGCCCAGCGAGCACTATCAGGTGATCCGCTCGGCGCATTCGGACTTCGACCTGTTCCTGAGCAGCCTGCCGGAGCTGGCGGTGCGGCTGAACGAACTGGTCGATCGCACTGCCCGCGTGCTGTCGGACAGCAACATCGCCAGCCTGGACCGCCTGCTGAACAATATCGACAAGGTAGCCGCCGAGTTGCCGCACAGCGTCGGCAATGCCGATGGTCTGGTGACCGACCTGCGCTCGGCCATCAACGATGCGCACAACGAGATCAACGACATCCACGCCGCCACGAAAACCGTGAGCGTCGATTTTGTCGCCGCGATACAGAAACTGCGCGCCACCAGCGACAACCTGGAGCGCGCCACCGGCAGCGTCGACGCTTTCGTGGCCGAGAATCGCGATCAGCTCAACGGTTTCGTGCGCGGCGGGTTGCCGCAGCTCGAGTTACTGCTGCGCGACAGTCGGGCCGCGGCCCAGGAAATACGCGATCTGTCGCGCAGTCTGCGCGACAATCCGTCGCAGCTGATCTACCAGCCGGCGGTCAACGGCGTGATGATCCCACCATGAAGCCGCTGTCGGCACAGCAAGCGACGATGCAGCGCCAGGGCCTGGCGATGCTGTCGGCGTTGCTGCTGCTGGCCGGCTGCAGCGGCGGCCTGAAGAGCAACCTGCCGCCGGCGCAGATCTACCTGCTGCGGCCGGGCAGCGCGCCGGCTGCGGCTGCGGCTGCGGCTGCGCCGGCCGCCGGTACCGTTCAGGTCATGCTGCCGCAGGCCAGCGCGGGCCTGTCGGGCGACAGCATCGTCGTGCTGCGCTCCGGCGAGCGACTCGACCACTACAGCGCCGCGCGCTGGGCGGCAGCGGCCCCAGGCATGCTGCAGCTGCTGGTGATCGACGCTTTGCGCGCATCAAACAGATTTGCCATGGTCGAGTCGGACACCGGACCGTTTCCTTCCGAGTATGTCCTGAGCCTGGAACTGCGGCACTTTGAGGCCGAATACACCGGCAGCGGGCCGCCCACCGCGCACGTCGCACTGGTGGCTACGCTGGGACGGCGCGGCAAGCGCGACGTCATCGTCAGCTGCAGCGCCGACAGCCAGGTAAAGGCCGAAGCCGATCGCATGCAGGCGGTGGTGGCAGCCTTCGAGCAGGCTACCGGCGAGGCGCTGTCGCAGCTCGCCGCCCAGATTGCACCGCCGCCGGCGCCGCCCTAAAAGCTATCATCCTCACGCCGCTGGATCATGCGCGCAGCATGGCGCAGTACACTGTGCCGGGCGGCGGCGTCTATGGCGCCGGTTGCGCCACGACGATGAGGCTGATGGACGATCTGCATGGCGAAGGTCAGCTGACCGCGCGCCGCATTCTTTGAGCGAGGTGGTCACATTCAGGGACGAGGCAGGTCGTGGATTGCGCTGCTGTGGCTGGCGTCGGTCGGCCATGCGCAGGGCCTGGGTGGCGCACTGGGCCTGGGTGACTCGGTGGGGCTGGGTGGCTCGCTCGGCCTGGCCACGGACGATGTGTTCCGCGGGCTGACGCAGAGCGATGGTCAGGTGTCCCCGCAGGGTGATCTGCACGCGATCGCGGGAGCGTGGTACGGCGGGGTCTCGGCCGAGGGCGTCAGACGCGATGACGCCGGAGCGGGCGCCGAGCTGATCGGCTATCTGGCGTTTCAGCAGCAATTGGGCGACGACTGGAGCGGCCGGGTAACCGTGCGCCATTACGACTATCCCGGCAATCGGTCCCGGAGCCGCTACGATTATGATGAATTGGGTCTGTCGCTCGGGTGGCGCGAGCGCATAGTCCTGACCGTGATCGCCTCGCCCGACACCTACTCCCATGATTATCAGGGGAACTATGGCAGCGGCGCGGCGTTCTGCTACGAACTGGTTGCGCGCCAGCCGCTGCTGGCAGGCCTGGCGGGCGTGGCGGGTCTGGGCTATTACGATCTGCGGCGGCAAATAGGCACCGGCTATGCCTATTGGAGTGCCGGTGTGGAGCATCGATGGCGTTCGTTTGCGTTCGACCTGCGTTATGTCGGCACCGATGCCACGGCGAGGCACCGGTTCGAGGACGATGCCGGCGATCGGGCGGTGCTGAGCGCGTTCTGGCTGTTTTAGCGGCGGCAAGCCGTCCGGATCGGCCGCAATCAGCGCCCGTGTTACAACCTTTTCCGGGGCTTGCGGCACATAGCTCTGAGGGCCATGCTGCCGCCGAAGGTTCAATGTCATGTCGTTTCCTGCCACGCCGAGGGCACCGACGCCGGTGCGCGATGACCGGCTCGATCGCGAGCTGCTGCGGCTGGTTGCAGCGCAGGACAGCCGTGCGCTGGAACACCTGTATCTGGAATACCACCGGCGGCTGCTGCAGTTTCTGTCGCGCCTGAGCTCGCAGCGCGATGCGCTGGAAGAGGCGATCAACGACACCTTCTGGATCGTGTGGCGCAAGGCCGCGGAATTTCGCGGCGACTCACGCGTCTCGACCTGGATCATGGGGATCGCCTGGCGCTGTGCGCTGAAGGCACTGCGGCGCAACTGCGATTCGTCCGCCGAATCGTTCGCGAGCTCGATGCCGGTCGAGCTGCCGGCCGCCGAGTCGTTCGCGGTCGAAGAGCGCAGCGAATGGCTGGCGCATGGGCTGGCCACGCTGCCGTTCGAGCAGCGCGCAACGCTGGAGCTGGCCTACTTCGTCGGGCACTCGTGCGAGGAGATCGCCTCGATCATGGATTGTCCGGTAAACACCGTGAAAGCGCGCATGTTCCAGGCGCGCATCAAACTACGAAATCTGCTACCCAAGCTCGGTGGTTTCGCAGACGCCAGGCATCTTGGGGGGAGTCAGCTGTGATGATAGATACCTCATCGGTACACCGGCAGGCCTGGGATCTGATTCCCTGGATCGTCAACGACGGTGCGCCCGAATCCGAGCGCCAGGCGGTGCAGGCCCATCTGGAGAGCTGTGCCGACTGTCGCCAGGAACTTGAATTTCAGCGCCAGCTGCACGCCGCCATGGCGCAGCGCAGCGCGCCGGACATCGATGCCCGCGACTCCTGGGCGCGGCTGCGCGGCCGTCTGGACCCGACCGCACGGCCAGCGGCCGCAGTGCGCAGCGCTCACCGCCGCCCGGGCCGCGCCGGCATCGGCGGCATGCCGTGGCTGATTGCGGCGATGGTGGTGCAGGCGATCGGCCTCGGGGCGCTCGGTGCCGCCTGGTGGTCGCGGCCGTCGGCACCGGTATCGATGCCGGCCGGCTACGCCGCCGTCTATCGCACCTTGTCGGCGTCGGAAGCGCCGCTGCCGGCGGAGACGATTCGGGTGGTGTTCGCCCCGGACCTCACCATGGCGCAACTTCAGGCGGTGCTGGCCGCCGCCCGGCTGCAGGTGCGCGCGGGGCCGAACGAGGTCGGGGTCTGGACGCTGGGGCCGACCGGAGATTCCAACCGGGCCGCAACCGACGCGGCATTGCGCGAGCTGCGCGCCAGCACCCAGGTGCGCTTCGCCGAAGCTCTCGCGAGCGCTCCCTAACGCGACAGCCGCCCATGAACCATCCACGCCTGGCGCGAGCGACTGCAACGACAACGGCGCTCGCGCTGCTGTTGTCGGCACTGGCCGGCTGCGCTACGCCGGCGCGACTGCCGGGTACGAGCCTGGCCGGCGGCGCCCTGAACGAGCGCGCCGATCGGCTGATCCTGGTGACGATCCCCAATTCCGGTGGGCCGATGTTCAGCGAACCTGGCTCCACGCCGCGCGGCTATGACGTCATCGCACCTTATGCAGTCAGCGACCAGGCGCGCGCGGTCACCGCGGCACTGGAGCGCGACTATGGCCTGCAGGCCGTGCGTGCCTGGCCGATCGTGCCGCTCGGCGTGCAATGCCTGGTGTTCGCGCTGCCGCCGGAGGCCGACCGGGCGGCGCTGCTGCGCCGGCTGGCGGCTGATCGGCGCGTACGCCTGACGCAGCCGATGCAGGTATTCGATGCGCTGGGCGGCCACGACAGCAGCAGCCAGCTTGCGGCGAGCACGCTGACGACGTTCGGCGCCAGCGGCGGCAGCCTTGCGGCCTTCGGCTACAACGATCCGTATGTCGGGTTGCAGCACGGTTTTGCCGCCATCCAGGCCGGCGCCGCACAACAGTGGTCGCGCGGCGAGGGTGTGAGCGTCGCCATCATCGACACCGGGGTCGAAGTGAGCCATCCGGATCTGGCCGGCCGCGTTGCCAGCGCACGCAATTTCATCGATAACGACATGAACTCGTTCGAGTCCGATCGCCATGGAACCGGTGTTGCCGGCATCATCGGCGCCGACGCCAACAACAACCTCGGTATCGTCGGCGTGGCGCCGGCAGCGCGGCTGCAGATCTACAAAGCCTGTCAGCCGCTGCAGCCACAGAGCCTGGAAGCGCAGTGCAATTCCTTTACGCTGGCGCTGGCACTGGACGCCGCGATCGCGGCCGGCGCGCAGATCGTCAATCTTAGCCTCGGCGGACCGCCCGACCCGCTGCTGGCGCAGCTGGTCAGCTACGGTCAGCGGCGCGGCATGGTGTTCGTCGGCGCCGTGCCCGAAGACGGGCGTCTGGACGGATTTCCGCTGGGCATACGCGGTGTCATCGCGGTCGAGCAGACCGAGCGCCCGAGCGCATCGGGCGCGGTGCTGCATGCCCCGGGCCGCGACATCCTGAGCCTGGCGCCGGCCGGCCGCTACGATTTCGCCACCGGCTCCTCGTTCGCAGCCGCGCATGTGACCGGGGCGATCGCGCTGCTGCGAGCCCGGGTACCGGGTCTGGATGCCGCGACGCTGTTCGCGGTGCTGATGCGCACGCGCGCGCATGATGAGCAGGGCGATCGGATCGACGTCTGTGCCGCACTCGCGGCAGTACAGCCCCAGGACGACTGCACCCATTCGCCCAGAGCGGTAGCCACGGCAACCGTGACGCACTGATTGCGCCGCAACGCGATGCGGCCGTCAGTCAATCAGGGCATCGATCCCTTCGGCGAGCGATCCGCGCGGCCGCATCATCGCAGCCTGCAGCTGCTCGGCGCGCGGTTCCGTTTTGAAAGCAACAGTTCCCGCTTGCTGCAACTGGTCGATCAGGCGTTTGCCGGCCTGCCGCGACACCGCCTGGCCGCCACGACACCGCCGCTGCTGGTGCGACTGCAATTGACGGCCCGGCGGCAACGCACATCTTCCGCGCCGCCGCCGCCGCTCAACACCTGCGCCGGAGCCGGATTGCTGTGCGGCGCGATCGACGCGTCGAACCTGGTCGTCATATCGCCGGGACAGCGCTCGGCGCTGGTGGTGGTGTCGCGCGACCTGCTGCGCCATCCGTACCACGTGCGCTACGAACTGATCGAATTCGCCGTGTATGTGCTGGCCGCGCGCGCGCTGCGCCTGGTGCCGCTGCATGCGGCCGCCGTCGGTCGCCGCGGACGCGGACTGTTGCTGATGGGGGACAGCGGCGCCGGTAAATCCACCCTGGCACTGCATTGTCTGCTGCAGGGGCTGGACATCCTGTCCGAAGACGCAGTGTTCGTGGCACCGGACGGCCGTTCGGCCACTGGCGTTGCCAGCTTTCTGCACCTGCAACGAGGCGGTCTGCGGTTCCTGCGCGGCCATAGCGCCGCCCGGCGCATACGCCGTTCACCGATCATCCGGCGCCGCAGCGGCGCGGAAAAATATGAAGTCGATCTGCGGCGTTCGGGTTACCGGCTCGCCCCGGCGCCGCTGACGATCCATGCGCTGGTGTTGCTGTCGAAAAGGCGCGCCAGCGATGATCGCCTGCTGGTGCCGGTTGCGGCGCGCGGACTGGCGGCAAGACTGGCCGCGTATCAACCCTACGCCGCCGGCCAGCAAGGCTGGCGGCGGTTCGTAGGCAGTCTGGCCGGCGTCAGGGCCGTCGAGTTGCGGCGCGGGTCTCATCCTGCCGCGGCTGTGGCGGCGCTGCGTACGCTGCTGGATCTTCCAAAACGCAGCGCACCGCGTGCATAGGCTGCGGCCGCGGCGGATGCCCGAAAGTCCAATTCAATATGCGCCTTGCGTGCGACATTGCCGCCCAGGAATTCTGTGCCGCCCACGATTCCTGCGTTGTGAGCGCAACCCGGTTGCGCAGCAGCTCGCGACTCGGTAGCACCCGACTCAAGATGTAGCGCAGCTTCTCTGACAGTGATGTCGACCAGCCAATGCCCGGAAAGGCTTCGATCCTGAGGCTGGCGAACGAAACGTCCGAGATCGTCTGACGCCGCGACAATCCTCCAGCTCTGCGCCGACCATCCGCCCTCATAGTCGCCAGCACTGCAGCCGGGATGGCCCACGGGAAATACTGCGCCAGCAGGTTGAGCGGTGGCAGCGCCCACCACAGCGCTCCGGGACGCTGGCGCATTGCCAGCAACCGCCCCCAATCATCGCTATGCATGCGCGCGCCCAGCAACGCCAGATCGTGCAGCTGCAGCAGGCGCACGCTGCGTGTCACCATGCTGCCAGCGGTGTGCAGCAGCACATGGGTGAACAGCGCCATGGTTGACGGATAGCAGTTCAGGCCAGGGTGCGGCGCCGGCGGAAACACCAGCTCGGAAACGTCCACGATGTTCAACGGCAGTCGCTCGGCGATCCTGGTATGCAGCTCGATCTTGATCGGTCGGTCGGCATGTTCGCCGAAGCTGGCAGCGGTGTTTCGCACCACGGCGATGGCACGCTCCGTCGGTTCGAATACCCGGTGCTTCCAGGTGACCGATGTATCAAGATAACCCAGCGACTGAAGAAGCTGGTTCATCTGCCCGCTATGGCATTCCGCCACCAGCAGATCCACATCGGCCATCGGTCGCTCGCCGCCGGTGTAGACGCCGAGGCGGTGCAGCGCTGCGCCCTTGAGCGGCACGACGGCGATATCCGCCCGCCGCGCCAGCTGGTCGATCCGCGCCAGCAACGCCGTAATGCGCTGCTGGCGCATGGCAGTGTGGCGTCGCTGCTGACCGATGAATTCCTCCCAGGCGCCGGGACCGTGCCAGCGCAGGACACCCGCCAGTAACGGTGCGACGCCGTGCAGGGCGGCCGCGGCGCGGGCCATGCGCCACTCAAAATCGCTCCAGCGCGGCGGTTGGCTGCTCGGTTGCAGCAGCTCGGCGGCAAACAGCTCGGTCGCCTGGCGCAGCGCCAGTTCAACGCGCGGCAGCGGCGGTAGTGCTGTCAATTCACACTCCCAGCGCCGCACCGGCATCCGGCGCGGCATCGTCTTTGCTTCGATACCAGCGTTCGCTGGATATCAGGTTTTCCCAACGCCGATGCAGCGACAGTACGCTCCGGCCAGCCTCATCCTGGCTAAGCGCGCGGTTCGATTGGCTGCCTGATACCTGATCATGCAGCAATTCACGCACCGCACGGTAGAAATCGGACGAGTACGTTCCATGAAACATCATTTCCAGGTCGTTGCTTTCCTGCCAGTGAGTCTTGGCCCCCAGCTGCGATTTGACCCGGTCATAGAACGGGGTACCGGGCAGCGGATACGAGACGCTGACGCCGACGTCGTCGGGACGGGCTCGCTCGATCAGATCGCGCGTCGCCAGAATGTCCTCCAGCTGCTCGCCCAGGTAGCCGACCTGGATGAAAAAGCCCACCCGGATATTTTCTGCCTTGAGGCGTGCCCGGGCGGTCAGGATCTCCTCGACCGTGATGCCCTTGTTCATCGCGTTCAGCACTTTCTGGCTGCCGCTTTCGGCACCAATCCAGGCTTCGGTGCAGCCGGCCTCGCGCAGGGCGCGCGCCATCGCCACGCTGATCAGATCGGCGCGGGTCTGAATGGTGAACGGGATCGCCGCGTCCGCCGAGCGCGTCGCCTGCGTGAATTCGGCGATCCAGTCGGCGCGAAATCCGAAGATGTCGTCCGCAAACCAGATGTGGTTGGGACGAAAGCGTCGCTTCAGGTCGGCCATCTCGGCGGCGACCTCGCGCGCGCTGCGCTGCAGGTATTTATTGCCCCAGATCGGCTTCGAGCACCAATTGCAGCGAAACGAGCAGCCGCGCGAGGCGGCCATATTGAGGCTGAAGTAACCGTGCGCCCGCTGCCACACGGCGCGATAGCGTTCGATATCGATCAGGTCCCAGGCCGGTGACTCCACGGCCTGTGCGTCGGACGATGCTTTGACGCCGCGCGTCACCGCCAGCCGGCCGCCGGCGAGCGAAGCAATGCTCGACTGTCCGTCGATCAGCTCCGCCACCGGCAGCCGGGGATCCAGGTCCAGTCGTCGCATCAGCGTCTGCAATGCCGCCAGGCCATCGCCCAGCAGCACCGCGTCGGCGCCGGCGTTCAGATACGGCTCGGGCGCATCCGCGGCATCCGATCCGACCGCCAGCACGCGCGCCTGCGCGCTCTGCGCCAGGCCGATCATCTCGCAGCTCGCGCGGCGCATGCGCTCCAGGCACATCTTGCTCAGGAAATTGAAGCTGTCTTCGTACAGCAGCACCAGCTGCGGCCGGGCTTCGCGCAGCAGTCGTTGGTATTCCTCGATGCCGTCGGCCAGCATGGCATCGAACACGCGTACCGCATGTCCGCTCCGGCGCAGCATCGATGCCACCTGCAGCGTCGCCAGCGGCGGATAAGGCTTGGCGCGCTCCAGCTGCTTGCGGTCGAAGCGCAGGAAATACGAATGTGCAACTACTATAGAGAGCATTATTTTTCTCTGGCGATCGACGCGTCGGCGCCGGGCCCATGCCCGGTTGCTACAAGAAGAGATGCAGTTCGATGAATCCGAAGGTCTCGTTCTGCAGGTTGTTCTGTGGAATTCCCTGATAGCGACGAAATCCGGCCCGCGCCTGCACGAATGGTATCGGGGTCAGCTCATACACCGCGCTCCAGCGCGTCTGCGCGTTGTTGGCGACGCTGCGCTCCGGATCCGAGTACTCGTAGGTCAGCTTGAGATTGTTGCCTTTGCAGATCAGCCAGTCGGCTTCCGCCAGCGCTGGAATCAGGGTGCGCGTGCCGTCGGGATAGCCGGCCTGCCTGACCAGATCGGCTTCAGTGAGCCAGGTGATCGGCCCGGTGCGCAGGCCGGCATACAGGCCGTACATCGAACGATCGCCCGCGTCCGCATGCGTGTATGCGCCCGACACACCGATGCGCCATATCGACTGCACGCGCACCAGGTTGCCGGTCACCTGGTAGCCGGAGCCGGTACCCGCGTTGGCGGCACCATTGGTCACATCGAGCTGTCCCGACCAGTTCGGCCGCTCGAGGCCGAATTCGACGCCTTTGTCGGGCGTCGTCATGTTGATCCCGGTCACCGTGCGCACGAACGCGGTCTGATCCTGCAGCCGCCAGCCGAACGGCAGGTAGAACTGACCGGCCTTGATGTACCAGTCCGAGGTGTTGCCGTAGCGCGCGTATGCTTCCATGGTCTGTGCCGCGCCGGGCGCCACCTCCTCATCGACGTACAGCCCCAGGAGGTTGGGGATCACGCTGACGTCGGCATAGAGGCGAAACTGTTCCAGCGCAAACTGCTGCTGTGTCGGTGTTTGCGGCACCGTGGTGCGCGACCAGTCGGTTCGCAGGTCGCCGCCGACGCGGACGATGTCCTGCACGACCTGACCCATCCAGACCGGAACGCCGGCCGGCAGCGTGGTGGCAGGCATCACGTTTTCCGCGAACACCAGGCCGAAACTGTTACGCAGGCCGCCGCCGGTGGGATTGACATGGCAGGCGACGCACTTGTAGCCCTGCTGCACGGCAAGATACGGCTCGGCGAGCGCGATCCGCGTGCCGCCGCCCAACGCCACGCACAGCAGCAGCGCCAGCAGCGGCGTGACCCTCCTGCGTGCTGACCGACCAGCGGCGTTCATGGTGTCGCGGCCACAGTGAACCGGCTGATGATTCGATCGCCGTTGGCCCCGGTCGGCGCAGCAGTCATGAGTTCTCCATCAAGAGAGCTGAGCGCGGCGCCGGGCTGGCCACTGAGCACGATCCGGTACTGGCCGGAGGTGAGCGGTGTGCGCAGTGCGAGCAGCAAAGCGCGCGGATTGGCGGCCGGCACTGACGGCTCGATCGCCACTGCGGTGGTTGACGCTGTTTCTCCGGCGCCGTCGATGCGCTCCAGCCGCACCGCGGCCGCATCGGCCCGGGTCGCATCCAGCTCGCGCGTGAATCCGATCACGATCTGCGCCGGCGCCACCGCCAGCACGGCGTCATTCTCCGGCGCCACCGATGCCACGCGGAAACCTGTCGCCATCGCCATCGCGGTTGCCGAAGTGCCCGCTGGTGCGCCATCGGTAATCCATTGGGCGATGAACGCAATGGTGGTCGCCGGCAGCGGCGTCTCCCCGAGCGGCATCTGGCCGCCGACCGCGGCGTGGCCCTCGAGCTTCTGGATGATGTAGCTGTTGGCGGGATCGCCCGGCTTCACGCGCAGGACGCTCGGCACCTCGGTGCTGGGAACCCCTACCAGCAGGTCGTAGCTGTGCGCCGCATCCAGCATCAGGCCTTGCGGTGCCGTGGCGCCGATGTGGCACACCGAGCAGATCGGCGTAAATACATTGGCCTGTATGGAATCGAAGTCTGCCGACAGCGGCACCGTGCCGCCGGAGCTTGAGCCCGACAGCGGCTGTCCGTTGCTGTCGAGCCCGACGCCGCTACCCGAGCAGGCGCACAGCCAGGCATGAACCAAAGCCACGGCTGCGAGCCGGCTGCGACGGCTGCTGAACTGATCGATAATGCGGCGCGCTGGCTTCATCGACCCTGGGCAATTGGATGTCGTCACTGCGGTAGGTGCCCGCCACGACCGTGGAAGTTGTATCGGCCGTCTCACCCGGCGCCGCGCGAGGTTCGCCTATCCGGTGCGTCCTGACAGGCTCAGATACAGCGCCTGGAAGCGCCCTGCGGTGTAATCCGCATCTTCCCGGGTAGCGCGCTCGAGCGCGCTGCGGGCGATGCCCAGCCGCAGATCCTCGTCGGCGAGCAGCCGCATGATGGCGTCGGCAAGGGCGTCCGGATCCCCCACCGGTACGGCGACCGAGGCATCCGGGGCCCATTCCGCGACGTGTCCGACGGCGGTGCCCACCGTCGGTACCCCGACTGCTGCGGCTTCCAGCAACACCAGCGGACCGGCTTCATGGCGCGATGAGACGATCATCAGGTCGGCTGCCTGCACCAGCGGGCGCAGTTGTCGCTGCGTCATGAAACCGCGGAAATTCACCCGGTGCGACAATCCCAACCGCTGTGCCAGCGCCTGTATTTCGCCCTGCAGGGTATCGTCGCCGACGATATCCATCTGGAAGTTGAAGCCCGCCGCCGCCACCGAGGCCAGCGCCCGTAGCAACGTCGGCTGGTCCTTCACCCGGTTCAGGCTCGCGACCTGTATCAGTCGCGCCGGCACACCGCGCGCGCGCCGCAGCGGAAGTCGCGGCGGCCACATGCCCAGGTCGACGCCCAGCGCCAGGCGCTGCGCGGGTATCCTCAGATCCGCGAGCAGCCGCAATATCGGCGCACTCGCCGCCGTCACGGCGCTGGCGCGCCGCAGCACCAGCGCTTCGCGCAGGCGTCCGCGCCAGTTCAGCGCGCCGCCATAGCCAAGGTCGCGCAGCGCCACCAGTTCGCCGCCGGCCACGTGCACCGCGCTCGGGATACGCAGCAGCGTTGCCGCGGCCACCGCGATCTCGCCGCAGGCACCCGACCAGATCGCCTGCACCACGTCAAAGCGCGACGAACGATGCCGCGCGCAGATCAGGCGCAGCGTGCGCAGGCGCGTGTGCCGTGTGCCGACGTTGTGAATGCGCGCGCCGGCCAGATTCCACTCACCGCGCCCGGCTTCCTGGCTCAGAGCGAACACATGCACTTCGTGCAGCGCCGACAGCCGCGCGATCAGCGCCAGCAGCGCCGGAATCACGCGGTACTCGCCCGATCTGTCGACCCCTCCTGGAACCACCAGAGCGATGCGCATCATCTGTGTGAGTGCCGCTTCGGAGGCGAACGGTTTGAACGGCGGCGCGACGCGCGCAAAGCTTGCGCCGGGCGTTGTCCGCCGCATCAAACTCTGACAGTCTGCGCCGGCATCGCACCGAAACATGCAACCATCACCCATCTCATCGCCGGATACATCGGACTGCAGCGAGCCGCGATTGCGCGACACGCAGGCTGCGTTCGACAGCGTCGCGGCCGACTACGATGGGCCGCGCGGCAACAATGCGCTGATTCAGGACATGCGCGAGGAGATGTGGCGCTGGCTGGACGCCACCTTTGCCGGCCCCAGCCGGTTGATCGATATCGGTTGCGGCACCGGCCTGGATGCCATTCGCATGGCGCGTGCTGGACACCGGATCACGGCCACCGACTGGTCGCCGCAGATGGTGCAGCGAACCCACGATCGCGCGCTGCGCGAACAGCTGCAGTCGCGCGTACAGACGATGGCGGTCGGCGCGCAGCAACTGGCCCGCATCGACGGCAGCGGCAGCTACGACGGCGCCTATTCCAATCTCGGCCCGCTGAACTGCGTGCCGGACCTGGCCGCGGTAGCCGGTGAATGCGCGCGCCTGCTCAGGCCCGGCGGCGCGCTCGTGTTCAGCGTGATCGGCCGGCTGTGCCCGTGGGAGATTGCGCATTACCTGCGGCGGCGGCAGTGGCAGCGCGTGCGGCTGCGCTTCGCGCGCGGCTTCGTACCGGTGAGCATGAACTTGCGCACCATCTGGACCCATTACTATTGGCCGCGCGAATTGTATCGTGCATTCAGCCCGCAGTTCGCGCTCGGCCATTTCCGCGCGCTGTGCCTGTCGGTGCCGCCGCCGTATCTGGGCTGGATGCGCGAGCGTCACCCGAGCTGGCACGATCGGCTGTGGCGCATGGATCGGGCCATTGCCGGCTGGCCGCTGCTGCGCAACATCGGCGATCACTTTCTGATCGTGATGACCAGGCGCTAGCCCGATCGCATGGCCGTCAGCACGCACAGCTCGAGGCTGGTCACCGGCGCCGAGTACGAACAGGCGATCACCGCATCGGATTCGGATCGCCGCGCCCGCTCGGCATTCCAGGATCTGGTGTCGAGCATTGCCGCGCCGGGCGCCGCGCTGTTTGACTTCGGTGCCGGCACCGGAATCGATGCGCGCGTCTACGCCGAGCGCGGCTACACGGTCGGCGCATACGACGTCGATCCACGGATGCGCCGTTACTTCGCGCTGCGTTGCCGCGAGCTGATCGATGCGGGGCGCATCACGACGTACGCCGGCAGCTACGCGCAGTTTCTGGCCTGCGATGCGCGCAGCGCCGGTCGGCAGGTGGCACTCATCACATCGAACTTTGCGCCGCTGAATCTGATTGCGGACCTGCCGCCGCTGTTCGAAAAGTTCCATGCGCTCACCGCGCCGGGCGGCAGGGTACTGGTGAGCGTGCTCAATCCGTACTTCATCGGTGATTCGAGATACCGCTGGTGGTGGCGAAATGGCCTGCGCCTGTGGCGCGTCGGCCATTTTGCGGTCGCCGGTGCCCAGGCCGCGATCATGCGGCGACGGCTGGCCGATTTTGCGCGCAATAGCGCGCCGTATTTCGAGCTCGCGCGCGTGTACCCGGGACTGCCGCGCCGCGGCGCGCCAGCGGCCGGCGGCATCGATGTGACCCGCGACGGCCGCTTTGCCTGGCTGCACCTGCTCACCTGCCGCTTCATGTTCCTGCTGTTTGAAAGGCGGAGCATGGACGGGCACGGCGGCGCCGATCATCGCGCTCACGGACCGAGCAGCATCTCGTCCACGAACGACGCCCGCTCGCGCGCGTAGCCGGCCCGCAGGTGATTGGAGTCGAGATACAGCGGCAGCCCGTCCGCGCCGGTCGCGGGGCAATCCAGGCCGCTGCATAGCGTGGCGCGCGGATCCACCAGCTGCGCGCCGCTGTGCGCGGCGATGGCTCGCAGCCGGTCCATCAGCGGCGCGACGTACGATTCATACGCGCCCGCGTCGACGCGCCGGCTGCCGGCCAGTGGGACAGGATCGGCACTGGACAACGACAGCCGTACCCCTGCCGGCAACATCGATGCCGGGTCGTATTGCGGCGAGGTCGGATTCGACAGCACGATGAATACCCTGCGGCCGCTCGCCACCAGCGTGGCGATGGCCTGGCGGAATTGCTCGAGCACGATCCGCGTGCCGGGCGCGTCGAGCTGCAGCGCCGCTCGCCCGGGGTCCGCGGCACGATAGACCGGCTGCGCGCCGTGCGCTACCGAGTACTCGCCGAGCAGGTATTTTTCCCAGAAGGCGCCGAATACCACCGTGTCGACGCCGGGTTGCGCAGCCAGCTGCATGCCATAGTCGAAGAATCCGCCGCAGTCGCGCCCGCGCTCCACGCTGGTGATGCCGGGCAGCGGCGGACACCCGTAATAGACCGCCAGCACGGCCGATCGCGCGCTGTCGGCTTGCGTCTCGACCACGTGCACGACCCGCGGCCAGTACTGTTGCAGGTGGGAGTCGCCGATGAACACCGCCGTGCGGTGGCCGCGGCCGCCGACGCTGCGGGTCAGGAATTCAGCTCGCCCGCCGGTATTCGCACCGTCGGAATAGTGCCAGTCCGTGACAGCCGCGTCCCAGGCCGTGAAGGCCGCTCCCGACAGTCGGCCCGATATCCAGCCTGTGCCCAACGCCGCCCCCGCCAGTGCCAGGATCGCAAGTCCAGCCAGCAATGCCGGTACCATCCAGCGGACCGACCGGCCGTAGCGCACCGGCATCTCGACCCAGCGGTAGGTCGCATACGCTGCGGCAGAGGCGACCGCGATCGCGGCCACCGTGAACGCCGGTGGCAGCGCATGGCCGAGGATGATGCGAGTGAACGAGAACAGCGGCCAGTGCCACAGATACAGCGGATAGCTGATGCGCCCGATGAATATCATCGGCCGGCTGCCCAGCAACTGGCGGTTCAGCGGCGCCAGCGGTCCGGCCATGATCAGCAGCAACGCGCCGGCGGTCGCGATGACGCTCGATATCGCGGCCGGCACCCGCTCGGGGTCGGCAAACACCAGCACGGCGGTAATCAGAGTCACTCCCGCCACTGAGGCCGCCGGCGCGACGTAGCTGCGCTCACGCCAGCCGCGCGACGGATCTGCACCGGCGATGGACGCCGTCGCCGGCGGCCATGCGGCCAGGATGCCTCCAGCCGCCAGCTCCCAGGCCCTGGATGCCGGCAGGAAAAAGTACGCCAGCGGCGCGTGCCAGATGCCCCAGATACTGATTGCCAGCGACGTTGCCGTGACCAGCACCAGCACGCGCAGCGTCAACCCGTAGCGCGCGGCCACCACCAACAGCACCGGCCAGGCGAAGTAGAACTGCTCCTCGACTCCGAGTGACCAGAGATGCAGCAGCGGTACCGAGGCCGCGTAGCTATCGAAGTAGCCGCTGCCGGCGCGTGCGAAGAACACGTTGGCGAGAAATGATGCGCACCAGCTGATCGACTGGCCGAGCACCTGCAGTTCGGCAGGAAACAGCGTCAACCAGCCGCATACGGCGCTCGCCGCGATCACCACCAGCAGCGCCGGCACGATGCGCCGCACGCGGCGCTGGTAGAAGGCACCGAGGCTGAACGTGCCGGCCTGCAATCCGGCCAGGATGATCTGCGTGATCAGGTATCCGGAGATGACGAAGAACACATCCACGCCGATGAAGCCTGCGCCCCGCACTTTCGGCAGCGCGTGATAGGCGATCACCATCGCAACGGCGAGCGCGCGCAGGCCGTCGATGTCGGGCCGATAGGCGAGCCGAAGCCCGCGCACGCGCGCCGGCGCGGCGCGCGCAGTGTCGACGCCGGCGGTCGGGAACAGGCCTACGGCCGGTGCGCCAAACTTGTCTGGCTGCAGGCCGGCGCGAGTCGCGCGTGTACTGGCAGGCATGGCGCGGGCAGCGCTTCAGTGAACGCCGGCTATGCGGCGGAAAGTTTCCGAGCTCTGCAGCAGGCCGGCATAGCTGCCGCTGGCGATGAGCCTGCCATCCTCCAGCTGGTGGATCACATCGCAGCTGCGCACGCTGCTCAGGCGGTGCGCGATCAGGATGCTGGTGTAATGACCGCGCAGCCGTTCCAGCGTCGCCATCAGTTCCTGCTCGGTCAGGCCATCCAGCGCGTTGGTGGCTTCATCCAGCAGCAGCACCGATGCCTGCCGGTACAGCGCGCGGGCGATGCCGATCCGCTGCCGCTGGCCGCCGCTCAGGGCGATGCCGCGCTCGCCTACCCGGTGCTCGTAGCCGAGAGGCAAGGTACTGATGTAATCCTCGAGTTGTGCCAGCCGCACTGCCTGCAGCAGTCGTGCGCGATCGATCGCGCCGGCCGGCGTCCCCAGTGCAATGTTCTGCGCGATGCTGGCATCCAGCAGAAAGATATTCTGCGGCACGTACGCGATGCGCGACTGCCAGGCGACGCGATTGTCATCGTTGAGCGCACAGCCGTCGATCGTGATGGATCCGGTCGCGGGCACCAGCAGGCCGGCAATCAGGTCCACCAGCGTGGTCTTGCCCGAGCCGTTGGCGCCGACGATGCCGACTGCGGCGCGCGCCGGAATGCGCAGCGACACGCCGCTGAGCACCGGCGCCAGATCCGAGGCATAACGGAACGACACCTCGGTCAGCCGGATTTCATGGCCCGGCCGCTGCAGCCACTCGCGATTGCCGGCCGGCCGCCGCGCCTCGGCCGCGGCAGGCGTGGCAACCATTGCACGCCGCGCGCGCCGCAGATCCGGTCCGATCAGTGCCAGCGCGGCGCGATCGGCGCGTATCCTGACGATGGCGGCGAACACCTGCTGCAGCGTCGGCAGCAGGCGATAGGCTGCGAATGCCAGCAGGCTCAGTTGCCCCAGCCACGGGCCGACGCCGGCGTTGCCGCCGCCAAGTACCAGCGCCAGGCCGACCAGGCCCGCCGCGGCCACGCACTCCATGATGTGCCGCGGAGCCTGTGCGACGAACTGGCTGTGCGCGGCGGCCCGCGACAGCAATGCGCTGGCGCGCTCGAACCGGTCGCGAAAAAAATCCTGTGCCTGCAGCAGGATGACCTCCCGGATGCCGCCCAGGCTCTCATTCACGACCTGCACCTGTTCGGTCGCGAACTGCGACTGCGCCTGGCCGGATCTCAGCAGCCGGTCGCGCACCATGAGGTAGATGACGGCATAGCCGCCGGCCAGGGCGGCGATCATCACGGCGGCAATAGCCGGCGACACCAGCAGGATCGACAGGATGATGAATGCAGCGGTCACCAGGTTGGTCACCAGCGTGAATGCGTGCTGCAGGATGCCGTAGGTCACGCGCGCGGGCTCATGCACCACGTTGTTGAACAGCGTAGTGCTGTTGGTGCCGGCATGGAAACGATACGGCCGCGACAGGTACTCCGCGAACAGCGTTGTCTGCAGCTCGGTGCCGATGCGCAGCGCCAGCCGGTTCATCGCCAGTGTACCCAGCACGTTGATCAGGTTGGCCAGCAGCACCACGCCGATGAATGCGATGCCGAGCGCGACCTCGAAGCTGCGCTGGCTCGCGAAGCCGCAGTGCGCGTACAGCCAGTGCAGCGGCGCGACGCGATCGATCAGCCGCGCATCGCCCAGTACCGCGAAGAACGGCGCGATGGCCGCAATGCCGGTCACGGTCGATACCGCCATGGCAAGCGATATGAGCTGCGTCGCCAGTACGCTGCGCCGTTGCGGCGCGGCCAGCACACTCCAGAAATCGGCCAGCGGGCTCATGCGCTTTGCATTCGGCGCCGTTGCCGGTGGCTGCGGACCAGGCTTCGCAGCCAGGCCGGAGCACAGGCGCGCGCGATTGCCGCCAGCGCCCCAAGCCATTCCCCCAGGTAGCGGCACGAGTGCGGCAGGCTCGCCAGCAGCGTGCCGAGGGCGCCGACGCGCTGGCCCGAGATGGCCTGGCTGCGCGCCAGGCCCGCAGACATACGGGCGCGCAGCCGGCGCAGGATCGGATCCAGATGACCGCCTGCGCCGCTACGCAGGACTTTCTCGAACACGCGCCGGCGGTCGCGCCAGGCGATGACGTCGCTGCCGGAATGCTGGCCGTGACGTCGCACCAGCGTGAGCGGCGCCTCGATGCCGTCGATTTCGCTGTGCGCGGCCAGCCGGAACCACAGCTCATCGTCGTAGCACATGAGCAGCTGTTCGTCGAAGGCCCCGAGCCGCTGCAGCAGCTGCCGCGATACCACGACACTCGGCTGCGCGATCACGGTTTCCTCCAGCAGCAGCCGTTGCAGGATCCAGCCCGACGGCGCCGGCCATTGGCCGCCGCCTCTGGACGCCATCGGTCGCCCCGCTGCGTCCACCACCGCAAACCTGGTGTAGCTCCAGCCGCGCTGCGGGTGCGAACGCAGCGATGCGAGTTGAATCTCCAGCTTCTCGGGCAGCCACAGATCATCGGAGTCCAGGAACGCGACGTATTCGCCGCGCGCCGCGCGCAACGCCGCATTGCTCACCACCGACGGCCGGCCCGTGTGCGCCAGCCAGATCACGCTGACGCGCGGATCATCGATCGATTGCAGGTACGCCCTGGTGTCGGCGTCCGAGCCGTCGTCCGCGATGATCAATTCCCAGTGCTGGAAGCCTTGCGCAAATACCGATGTAATCGCGGGCCGCAGGTATTGCAGGCGATTGTAGGTCGGCACGATGATCGATACGGCCGGCGGCATTGCGGCAGCTCCTAGTGCGCCCGCATTGCCCGGGCGTCGTCCGGCCGGCTGCCCCGAATCCCGCCGCCGCGGGCGCGCCGCGCCAGATCGTGATACATCGCGCCAAGCTTGCGGCCGAGCGCGGCGAACGACAGCTCGCGCTCGAAGTGCGCACGTATGCCGTCGCGCGCGCGCTCGTCGACAACACGGCCGGCCAGCAACCGCAACGCTGCGCCCAGTGCCGGTGCGTCGTCACACGGCCACAGCATGCCCACCGCGCCGGCACCGGTCAGCGCACGAAACGACGGGATATCGGTGACCAGCGGCGGCAGCCCGCAGGCCAGGGCCTCGATCAGCGAGTAACCGCTGCCTTCCCGGTGGCTGCCGAGCACGAACAGGTCCGCCGCCTGCATCAGCGCTTCGATGCGCTGGTGCGGGACGCGCCCGAGCAGCTGCACCCGCTCGCGCAGCTGCGGGTCGGCCGCGATGCGATTCTGCACGGCGCGCAGCAGCGGCGCCTCGGCGAAGCAGCAGTACAG
>DATAJH010000117.1:0-64600 GCA_036262215.1 Steroidobacteraceae bacterium | reverse complement strand
TGCTCGATGCGACGGATGCGAAAGCTCCGTCGGAATCCATGCGTCGCATCAGAGACGGCGGAGACGGTGAATGAGCGAGATCGTGAAGTTGCGTACCCGGGCCGAGGTCGATGAGGAGGCGGCCGCCTGGACCTGGCGCATCGACTCGGGGAAGCTGAGCTCAGCGGACCGGCAGGCCTTCGAGTCGTGGCTACGCCAGGACCTGCGTCACGGCCGCGCCTTTGATGAATTGTCCAGGCTCTGGGCTGCGATGGATGGGCTCGCGGAGGCCAAACGCGACGAGAAGATTGCGACCTTCACCGACGATGTGCAGCGTCGGGCGGTGCGTCGGCTGCACCCAAGGTGGCTCGCGGCCGCGGCCATGCTCGCCGTTGCCATAGCCGGCGTGGTCTGGTTTCGAGATGGCAGCGAAATTCAGACCCTGGCTACCGCGGTCGGGCAGCAACGCAATGTCACGCTGGTCGATGGCTCGATCATCACGCTCAATACCAATACCATTGTCGAGACCGACCTGAGCCGCCGCACCAGGGAAATTTACCTGCGCAAGGGCGAGGCCCATTTTCAGGTCGCGCATGACCGTTCACGGCCGTTTCTGGTACACGCGGGCGATGCGGTGGTGCGCGCGGTCGGGACCGAGTTTGAAGTCCGTCTGCGCGCCAATCAGCACGTGGACATCATGGTCAATGAGGGCCGGGTCGAAGTGCAGGCAGGTATGCCGGTCATCGCACCGCAGGCTCGCGACGCGGTTGCCCGGCCGGGGGCCGCGACCGCCATGCGCGCGCTCAGCGCGGGGGAGCAATTATCCACCGCGTCAGCTGATTACGCGGTCGTGTCTGTCAGCCCCGAGCAACTCTCGAGCGAAATGGCATGGCGCGAAGGCGCGATTATCTTCGACGGTGAAGCGCTCTCCGCGGCGATTGCCGAAATTGAACGTTATACCGATGCCAGGATCGTCGTCAGCGATTCGCGGATTGCTGGATTGCATGTAGGCGGGCGATTCAGAACTGGTGACCTGCAGGGCTTCTTCGATGCCCTGCAGACCGCATTGCCGGTGACTATCCGTCGCACCGCGGACGGCGTGGTCTACGTCGACCCGCGTCGCTGATCGCTCCTGGCAGCAGCGAACTTCCGCCTTTCGTCAGTTCCTTTCCGATAGGGGGCGGCCCCGCATTTCGGACCCGCCAGTAGCGGTTTTTCCGGCGCCAATCGTCTAACAGATAACAAAGCCCTTCGAGCTGCGACCAGACATCTCGGCCGAAGGGTAGACCCGGGGGGCAAGTGATGCGGAGATTCGCGGTGCTGATCCGCTGTCTGACGCTGACGATGGTGGGAACGCAGGCCTACGCCGACGCCGGCGTGCGCCATTTCGATATCCAGACACAGGCCGCCGCATCGGCCCTGACCGAGTTTGCGCGGCAGGCGGACATCACCCTGGTGTTTGCGTCGTCTTTGGTCGCAGAACATCAGTCTGTGACTGTCCGGGGGGACTTCACGGTGATCGAAGCCCTGCGCCGGCTGTTGGACGGCACCGGCTTGTCCTTCAAACAAGTCAGCGCAACGACCATCGCTATCAGCTCGACCAGTGCGGCGGCGGGGGACTCCCAAGATCCGCCGAATGAAACATCGAACAATGAAACACAGACCAAGGGGGACACGAGCATGAATCATCGAGGACTGTTCACACGCATTGCCGGTTTGTTTGCCCTCAGTGGGGCGGTGCTGGCCGGTGGTCACGCCTATGGGCAAGAGGAGGCGGCACAGGCTGGCCAGGCCCCAGCGAACCAGGTGGCGCCAGCCGATGGGAGCGCCGCCAATACGGCAGACCTCCAGGAGATCGTGGTGACGGCGACCGCCTCCGGCGGCATCAGAAAGCTTGATGCCAGCTTCCAGATCACGACCGCGAGCCTGGAGGAGATTCGAGACGTTGGCCCATCGAGTTCGGCCGACCTGCTGAAGATCGTGCCTGGCGTCTGGGCTGAGTCCGGCGGCGGTGAGGCCGGACCTAACATCGAGCTGGCGGGCTACCCGAGTGGCAGCGGCGCGCCGTACGTGACCTATTCGATAAACGGCTCACCGGTGTATCCGTCACACAACCTGTCCTTCCTCGACGATTCATCGATGTTTCGCCTGGACGACACCGTCGAGCGCGCCGAGGTGGTGCTGGGTGGCCCGTCGGTGGTGTTCTCCGATGGCCAGCTTGGCGCGACCGCGAACTTCATCCTGCGCCAGGGCACCGCGATCCCGCACGGGGATCTGGGCTTGACCGTAGGCTCCGAGGGAATGTACCGGCTCGATGGCTTCTATGGCGGACCGCTGTCGGAGAGCTGGTTCGCGAGCTTCGGCGGATTCTATCGTGAATCCGACGGCGTTCGCCCCTCGCAGTTTCCTGCCGATGAGGGCGGTCAGTTGACCGCCACCTTGTCCCACAGCATGGACCAGGGAACGATCATGTTCTATGCGCGTGTGCTCAACGACAAGAACCTGTTCATCACGGACATGCCGCTATCGGTCAAGGGTACCGGCACCGGCGTCAGCTATTCGGGCTTCCCCGGATTCAATCCATTGACCGGATGGTATGCCGGCAGCGCCGTTCAGGGTCTCTCGGTCCAGGAGTGCCCGGGCTGCGCACCCCTTACGGCTAATCTGGCCGATGGGCGCGGCGCCAACCTCCATACCTTCGGGAGCGATCTTGATTTGCATATCAGCGACACCGTCTCCCTGAGCAACAAGCTGCAGTTCACGGGCGGCGACATGCCGACCGCTGGCCTGTTCAACGGCGGCAACACGCCGGTGACAATGAGTAGCTATATGGCCAGCGCGATCGCCACGGCGAACGCCAGCCCGGCTGCGGTGGCTGCCGCCGGCCTGGCAACCGGCGGCACCGCGACGTACGTGGGCAGCGGTGCCGCCGTGAATCCGAATACCTATGTGGAAACGAACGGATTCTGGGTCGTGGACAAGGTGCTTCAGACATTCACCGACGACCTGCGGTTCACCTTCGAGCTGGTGCCCGGCAACAATCTGACGGTTGGGAGCTATTTCGCGGCCTACAGCTCGAACGACAACTGGAACCTCGGCAACACCGAGCTCATGACCGCGACACCGAATGCGCAACTGATCGGCCTCACGCTGAGTAACGGCGCTGTGATGTCCTACAACGGTTTGATCGCCCCCAACTTCTTCACATTGATCGATCGATTTCAAGGCTTGAACGCGGCGCTCTTCGCCTCCGATCAGTGGCGCGTGGGGCCGCTGCTGGTCGATGCCGGATTTCGAATGGAAGAGGAAAAGGTCGATGGCACGATCGAGAACGACACGACTGAGCCCCTCGACAACAATCCACTGCATTTCTACAACAATAATGTCAGTGTCCCCAATGGCACATGGAGCGTCGTGGATTGCGAGACGACGTTGCGCTTGGGCAATAACGCCCAATGCGACGTGTTCGAGAAGAAGAAGGGCTCCTGGACCGCAGGCGGCACGTATGAGTTCAGCCAGCATATGAGCGTCTACGCGCGCGCCGATCAGGGCAATCGCTTTCCGAGCTTCGATGATTTGCGCAACGGCGATCCGGAAATTGAGGGCATCCGGAACTATGAAGTCGGCTACCGGGTGCAGACCGCCACGATCTATGCCGACGTCGACGTCTTCGACCGTACCTTCAACGGCGTGCCATTTCAACAGTTCGTTGTCATCAATGGCGTCGGTACGAATCTTGTCTTCACCTACGGTTCCGACAGCAAGGGCCTCGACTTTACCGCCCATTGGCAGCCGATCGAGCACCTTAATCTCGGTGTAACCGGCGATTGGCAGGACTCCACCTACACCGGCATCCTCGTCCCAGGTGGCGCGGGCAAGGATGGCAACGTCCTGCAGCGACAGCCACGGTTCCAGGCGCGCTTCACACCGGAATACGATGTCCCGATGGGCTGGGGCAATCTGCGCTTCTTCGCGACCTACAGCTACGTCGGACTGCGTTATTCAGACCCTGGCAATGCGCAAGTGCTGCCGGCCTTTGACACGCTCGACGCCGGCATTGTGGCCGAGATGGGCCAGAACTTCGAGTTGCGTCTGCAGGGCACCAATCTCACCAACGAGCTCGGCCTCACCGAGGCCAACGCGCGTACTGCGAGTGGTAGCAACAGTGCCGCTGGCGGATTTACCTTGGGCCGGCCAATTTTCGGACGCGAGGTCAATCTTGGCCTGAAGTACAAGTTCTGACGATGCCACCGCGCCGTTGCGCGGTACCGCGGACGAGCGTGTGACCCGTCTGAGGGTCACACGCTCGTCTGGCTTGCCAACGGCCGAGTGCCGCAACGGGCATCGATCAGCGGCCGTTTGTCCAAGGGAACGCTCAAATCTCCGCCCCACTGAACATTGGCGCTCGCGCCGGAGCTTTTGACGTCACAATATCGCGCCTGCCCCGGGGCGGGTTGTTCCCAAGGGGTCGATATGACAATGAACATCCCAGGCCGGTCGTCAGGCACGACCTCGGCGGATATGCCGGATCTGCGCCTGTTCGTGTTTGCACTGTTCTTCATATTCGGTGGCATCACCAGTCTGAATGACGTCATCATTCCGAAGCTCAAAGGACTGTTCACCCTGTCCTATGGCGAGGTGATGCTGGTGCAATCGGCATTTTTCACCGCCTATTTCGTCATTTCGTTGCCGGCTGCGGCGATCGTCCGGCGTGTGGGCTACATGCGCACGGCCGTAATCGGCCTGCTCATGATGACCGCGGGTTGCCTGCTGTTCGTGCCCGCCTCTTCCTCCGGTCTGTTCGTAACCTTTCTGGCCGCCTTGTTCGTGCTCGCGGCCGGCATCACCATCGTGCAAGTGGTTGCGAATCCATTGATTTCGATGCTCGGCGCTCCGGCCACTGCGCACAGTCGGCTTACCTTCGCGCAGGCATTTAATTCTCTGGGTACCACCATTTTCCCGTACGTGGGTTCGATCCTGATCCTCGGATCGATTTCGAAGGTGGACCCATCGCAGCTCACGGGCGCGGCACTGGACGCCTTTCGAACCCAGGCAACACACGTCATCGTCCGCACCTATCTTGGCCTGGCGGCGGCGCTGGTGCTGGTGGCGGCTTTGGTCTGGCTGCGCCGCAATCGGTTGGTGGAAACCGCGCTCGAAGACGTCACCTTTCGGCACGCATTTGATCTGCTGCGACAGCGGCGGTTCGGTCTGGGGGCGGCGTGCATCTTTCTCTACGTGGGCGCCGAGGTCGCTATCGGCTCGGTGATCGTCAGCTATCTGATGCAAAGTAACGTGTTTGGGATCGGCGCGGAGGCAGCCGGCAAGCTCGTGCCGTTCTACTGGGGCGGCGCCATGGTCGGGCGTTTCATTGGCGCCTATCTGCTGCGCGTGTTTTCGCCGGGCAAGGTACTGGCGTGCGCTGCCGCAGGTGTCATCGCGTTGCTGTGCATATCAGGCAACTCGACCGGTGCGGCGTCCGGCCTTTCGCTGCTGGCCATCGGGTTGTTCAACTCCATCATGTTTCCGACGATTTTCTCTCTGGCCAGCGAAGGCCTGGGTCCGCGAGCCGCCGAAGGCTCGGGGATCATCTGCGTCGCCATCGTGGGCGGCGCGGTCGTACCCTTGATCATGGGCCACACTGCGGACTGGGTCGGGTTGAAGACGGCGCTCTGGGTCCCGGCGATCTGCTACGCCGGCATCCTGAGCTTCGGGATCTACGCGCGTCGCCCGAAAATATGAACGGCCCGCACGCGGTCCACGGATTCGGCGTGGCTCCAGCGCTGCTCGCGTCAGTGCTGCTCGCGGCCGCGCTGCCAGTGGCCGCCACGCAACCGGAAACGACACCACTCCAGGCATACCCGGACCCGCCGCAGGTGCTGTTCAAGGACCTGTTTGTCGCGGTCCAAATGGCGGCGATCTACCAGGATGGCAAGGCATTTGCGGACGCTGCGCCCGATGCGGCACCGGGCGAGATCCTAGCTCAATACCACGCGGCGCGTCCGGATTCGCGCGAGGCGCTCAAGCGTTTTGTCGAAGCGCACTTCTCATTGCCCGGGCAGGCCAGTTCGGCCGCCTCACCCCCCGAACAGATTGGTATCGTCGCCCATATCGACGGGTTGTGGGATACGTTGAGCCGAAGCACCACTGCCGCGGCGCCTTATTCATCGCTGCTGCCGCTGCCACAGCCCTATGTGGTTCCGGGCGGCCGCTTTCGTGAGATCTACTATTGGGATTCGTACTTCACCATGCTCGGTCTGGATGAGAGCGGACGGCACGATCTGGTTGCCGATATGGTGCGCGATTTCGCATACCTGATCGATACCTACGGTCATGTTCCGAACGGCACCCGCACCTATTACCTGAGCCGCTCGCAGCCGCCGTTCTTCTTTGCGATGGTCGGCCTGCTCTCGAGCGATGACCCCGCCGGCGCATTCGCGCAGTACCTGCCTGAGCTCAGGCGCGAATATGCATTCTGGATGCAGGGCGCCAGCGGCCTGCACCACGGCACCGCTCACCGACGCGTGGTTGCCATGCCGGACGGGTCAATCCTCAATCGCTACTGGGACGATCGCGATACCCCGCGCGATGAGTCCTATCGCGAAGACATCGAACTGGCACATGCCAGCGAGCGCCCGGCGTCGCAGCTGTTCCGGGATATTCGTGCCGCGGCCGAAAGTGGCTGGGATTTCGGCTCGCGCTGGTTCGCCGACGCGCGTACGCGCGTCACCATCGACACGACTGAGATCGTGCCGATAGATCTCAATAGCCTGCTGTTCGGGCTCGAGACTGCGATTCGACTCGGCTGCCAGCGGCGAGCCGATCATGTCTGCGCCGCCGAATTTGCGCGCCACGCGGCGGCGCGGCGTGCCGCCATCGATCGATACCTGTGGGGCAGCTCTGCCGGTGCCTATCTCGACTACCGGTGGACGCAGCACGTGTCCATTACCCGAGTGTCGGCCGCCATGCTCTATCCGCTATTCGTCGGGCTCGCCTCCGAGTCCCAGGCAACCGTGGTGGCGAGCACCACCCGCCGGGACTTGCTCAAGTCGGGCGGCATCGTGACCACCGCCCTCGACACCGGGCAGCAGTGGGATGCACCCAATGGCTGGGCGCCCATCCAGTGGATCGCGATCTCCGGACTGCGCCAGTACGGCCAGAACTCACTGGCAGAGGCGATCGCATGTCGCTGGATGATCAACGTCAACAACCTGTACGGCCAGAGCGGCAAGTTGGTGGAGAAATACGACGTCATCACCGTCGGCCGCGGCGGCCGCGGCGGCGAATACCCGACGCAGGACGGATTCGGCTGGACCAACGGCGTGATGCGAAAGCTCATCGCTCTGTACCCCGCCGACGCAGCCGATACAGCGAGCGCTCAGTGTCCGTAGCTACCGCGCACCAACGTGGTACGCGCCGATGGTCACAACATTGGCTGGCTCGATGGCATTTCGTCATCCCCGTCTGCCCAGCATGCCTGTGAGTAGGTGTGCCAAGTAGCATTCCTCTTGACGCGACTCCAGTAAGCACGGACGCTTCGCCCGAAGGCGTGACCGGCCGAAATCTTTCGGGAACTAACCTTGAGCGTGCCGGGGATCACAATCAACGCGTGACGCTGCACGCCATCCGCGTCGGCGGACCGGTGACGCGTTCCGATCTGGCGCTGACCACGGGACTGACGGCCGCTGCAATCGCGATGATCACCAACCGTCTGCTGCGCCACCGGTTGATCCTCAAGGCCGGCAGAACTCGCGGCACGCGCGGCCAGCCGGCGACCAAGCTGGTTATCAATCCGGATGGCTGTTATTCGATGGGCCTCAATGTCGACCGCGATCACATCACCCTGGTGGTCGTGGATTTCACCGGCCGCGTGCGGGCGCGATTATCACGCGAGGTGAAGTTCGCTCTGCCAGATCAGGTGCACGGCTTCTTTCGCCGGTCGGCGGGCCGAATGCTGTCGAAAGCACGCATCGACCTGTCGAAACTCGCTGGCATCGGCATAGCCTTCCCGGATGACATCCAGCGCGTCGGGTTGCCCGAACAACCACCGGAATACGCCCAGTGGGGTTCGGTCGCCGTGAACCAGTTGCTCTCGAGTGTGCTGCCGGTGCCGATATTCGTCGAAAACGATGCGGCAGCTGCGGCGATAGGTGAGATGCAGTTTGGCCTCGGACAGCAGTACCAGAGCTTCTTTTATGTCCTGATTACAGTGGGGCTCGGCGGTGGCCTGGTCATTGACGGCCAATACTTCCGCGGCGCCACCGGCCGCAGTGGCGAGCTCGGCCTGATCCATCGGCGCGACACGATGGGCGTCGCGCAGCAGTTACAGAACACCGTCTCCCTGTCAGCCCTCTATGGCCGCCTTGCGGAACCCGGCTACCGGGTGGCATCCCCGCGGGGATTGACGCGCCTCGATGCGCCGGCACAGCGGGTCGTGGATGACTGGATCGAGAACTCGGTCGATGCGCTCGAGGAGGTACTGCTGTCGATCAACTACCTGATCAATCCCGAGGCGATTCTGATCGGCGGGCGACTGCCGGCAACCCTGGTTGACCGGCTGGCGAGCCGACTGAACGATAGATTCCGCGGGCGCGCAGCCACAATGCCCTCGGTCGCGCACATTCGGCGCGCCGCGATGTCCGATGATGCGCCCGCTGTCGGGGCTGCCATCCTGCCCTTCAGCGACAGATTTCTACCGACTCGATTTGCATTGATGAAAAGATCGGACGAGGCCTGAACCAACCGGACCAGCACGGGATTAGGAGGGCTACGCCCGACCCGAAATCCACTTATACCGATGTTCGAAAAACCGATGTCACGTACGCGTGCGCCATGAATGTCGCTGTCTTGTCGGCGTAAACTTGTAATTGGGAATGAGGCGCCGCCGCTCGGTTTGCCCCACGGTTGCCGGTTCGATCCTTGCGCTCGATCACGGGATGAAATCGAAGCTATCGGTCTCGAACGGCCTGCGCGCGACGGCTCTTTACAGATATTTGCTGCAGCAGGCCACCAGGAGCGTTAGTTAGTCAATCATGCTGCTTATGTGGGACCAAGATCGATTATAGGCCAGCCTTGTGCCAACAAAAAAATCGATTCGAACATGCACTTAGAGACACAAGTTGACGCCTGGAATCGGCTCGACCGCCGCTGACATTGTGACTAAGCTCGCCCGATGTCGTGGCAGCACATCTGTATCTCCCGGTTCGGCGGCCCCGAGGTCCTGGAAATGGCGCAACAGCCAACCGTCCCTGAGCCCGGCCCGGGAGAAGTGCGCATCAAGGTGATTGCCGCGGGAACCGGCTTCACCGATACCATGATCCGGCGCGGCCGCTATCCGGATTTCAAAGGGCCACTACCATTCACTCCTGGCTACGAATTCGTGGGCGTGATCGATAAGACAGGACCTGACGTTGTCACGCCACGTGAGAACCAGATGGTCGCCGATTTATGCGTCGTGGGCGGTTATAGCCAGTATGCCATCCGCCCGGCGCGTTTCCCCGTGCCCATTCCGGACGGCATCGATCCAGCCGAAGCGGTGTGCATCCCCCTCGCCTATCTCACTGCCTTTCAAATGCTTACCCGCTGCCGCCAGTTACCATCAGGTGCCACGATCCTCGTCATCGGTGCCTCCGGCACAGTCGGCACGGCGCTACTTGATCTGGCGCGCCACCTCGGACTCAAGGCGATCGGTACCTGTTCGGCTGCGAATGCTCCTGTGGTGGAGCGCTTGGGCGCAACGGCAATCGACTATCACGCCGGCGACTTCGTAGCTGCCGTGCGCAGATTGACCGCTGCTCGCCCAGGTGGCGGCGTCGACGCTGCCTTCGATGCGATTGGCGGCGCGCATTTTGATCGCTCGTTCGCCTGCCTCGCGCGCGGCGGCCTGCTCGTTGGTTACGGATCGCAGTTAATGGGCATCGGCCGCGAAGCCCTGGTCTCCGCGGGGCTCGGTTTAGTCCGGCTCAAGCTGTGGAGCGCATTGAGCTTTCTGCTCAATCACCGCCGCGCGGTCTTCTACAGCATAACGGCCCGTCGATCGACCCACCCGGAGGAGTTTAAGGCCGACATGGCAGCACTGTTCGAGCTGCTGCGCGCAGGCGCCATTCGTCCGGTCGTTATTGAGCGCCTGCCGCTCTCTGCCGCGAGCCGGGTGCACGCACGCATCGACACCGGCGGACTTGGTGGCAAGATTGTGCTGCTGCCCTGGCTCACCTCGTGAGGCGATCATCAGTGGCCGACCGCCGATCGCGAACTCGGACTTACTCCTTAAGTCAGGCGAGACAAAGGCACCCACATGACGTATCTACGCGTTCGAGGAGGACGAATCCGGTTTGCACTTGCCGCGTTGGCAGCACTCTGGCCGCTCATGGCCTGTGCCGACGGTGCAGCGCCGCCGCCGGGCGCCGTCGTTCAAGAGCTGATGGTGCGAGATCTGGCTGGAGTGATTGGGAAGGAGGTTCGGATGCTCAGCGTGCAGTACATTCCCGGTGGGGCCTCCCTGCCGCACCGGCACCACGCGCAGGTATTCGTGTACGTGCTCGATGGTGCCGTCAGGATGCAGATCGAAGGCGCTGCGCCGGTCACGCTCGGGCCGGGCGAGACTTTCTACGAGGGTCCGGACGACATTCATACGGTGTCGGCCAACGCAAGCCAAACGAAACCCGCCCGGATCCTGGTATTCATCATCAAGGACAAGGCGGCGCCGGTATCCACGGCGGTCGCGCCGAAGGGGCATCCATGAAATTCAATCACGTGCTGGGCCTGGCCTCGTGCATTGTGCTTTCGCTGGCGAACCTGAACGTCCGCGCCGACACAACCGGGCAGGAACTGGCGGAGGGAGCCGGGCGACGGCTGATTGGCATGCCGGCTCCGCGACTCGTGCTCAAAACAATAGATGGAAAGACGATCGATTTGGGCCAGCTGTATGGCCGACAGGCCGTGTACTTGAAATTCTGGGCCACCTGGTGCGTGCCGTGTCGAGAACAGATGCCGCACTTCGAGCATGTGTATGAGACCGCGGGACCGGATCTGGCCGTGATTGCGATCAATTCCGGATTTAATGACTCACTCGAGGACGTCCGGGTCTACCGGCAGAAGCTTGGCATCACGATGCCGATCGTGCTCGACGACGGGCAGGCCGGCGCCGCGTTCAATCTGCGGGTCACACCGCAGCACATCGTAATAGGACGCGATGGGCGCATACAGTACGTGGGGCACCTCGCCGATGCCCGCCTCGACGCGGCGCTGGTTGCGGCGCGTACAGCGCCGGTTGCCAGTGCGGCAGATGCCGCGCAGGGATCAAATAGCCCGGCGACGATCGTTCGCTTGAAAGTGGGCGATCATGTCTCGAAGCAGTCGCCGCTGACGATCGACGGGGCGGCCTTTCCCTTCCACGATCCCGGCATCACCACCGGCCACACCGTCCTCGTGTTCCTGTCACCGTGGTGCGAATCGTATCTGGCGACGACCCGACCCGAGATCTCGACAAATTGCCGCCACATGCGCGAGCAGGTCACCGCGCTCGCCAGCGAGCGGGACACTCGCTGGCTCGGGATTGCCTCGGGTCTGTGGGCTACGCCGGATGACCTGCGTCAATATCGCGCCAAGTACCACGTCGATATACCGCTCGCACTCGACGAGTCCGGCGCACTATTCCGATCCTTCAACGTAAACCAGGTACCCACTGCTTTGATTGTAGATGCCAGCGGACGCATCGTGCGGAGGATCGAAGGTGCCGAGCTTGCATCGCCGACCATGATGCGTACCGCGATCCGCTCGCCATGATCGATCGCTACCACAGCGCGAGAGCGGGCCTCTGCATCCCTGTCGAGGCGCGAATTCTTCAACGAAGCCGGAGCCACGGGCCTGGCGGCCGCGGCATCGCCTCTGACGTCCTTCAGCGCCGACTCGCAAGCAGGGTGTGCCGCAGGGTAACGCGCGCGCGGTAATGGGCGACGGCTGGCCCCAACTCGATGCTGTCCGGGCCGGGCGCGTCATCTAAAATACAAAGCCGTGATCCGCGTCACGTGCCGCGCCAGCGATACTGGTAGCGTGCGCCCTTACCGGATGGATCGCGACAGGGACGGAGGCCAATCGCATGATTGCCGTATTGGTGTTGGTGGTGCTGCTGGTGCTCGTTATCGGTTACCTGGTCGGCATCTATAACGGACTGGTCAGGGTGCGCGCAGACGTCAAGCTTGCCTGGTCGAACATCGACGTATTGCTGGTGCAGCGACACGACGAGCTTCCTAAACTGGTTGAAACCTGCAGGCAATACCTGCAGTACGAACAGCAGACGCTCGAGCGCGTCATGCAGGCACGTTCGGCGGTCGCGGCAGCCCGTAGCAGCGGCAGCGTCGCGGCCCTCGGTGCAGCCGAGTCCGGAATGCGTAACGGACTGGCGGGCCTGTTCGCGGTGGCCGAAAAGTATCCGGACCTGAAAGCCAACCAGGCATTCCAGCACCTGCAGCAACGCATCACCGGGCTGGAACAGGCGATCTCGGATCGGCGCGAAATCTACAACGACGCGGTCAACATCAACAATGTGCGTATCGCGGCGTTTCCGGACGTCCTGCTCGCCACCCGGTACGACTTTGAGCCAGCGCGCCTGCTGAAGTTCGATGCCCCGCAGAAAGCCGACGTCGACATGAAGGCCGAATTTGCCCATTAGGCGCTGACGCGACTCGCTGCTGCCGTGGACCAGGCCTTACACCCCTACTACCTCGCACTGCTGCTGTTCGGCAGCGCAGGGATATCGGCCGGCCTGTACATGTTTTTTCGTCGCTGGCGGCAACAGCGATTGCTGGAGGACACCCCCACGGCCCACATCCGTTCCGCCCCGCAGGGCTACGTCAAGCTCAGCGGCTGCGCTCGGTCCGTGGACGGCAAGTCGCTGCGTGCGCCGCTGACCGGGCGCAGCTGCGTGTGGTGGAGCTATCGCATCGAGGAGCGGGGGAGCTATGCCCGCGCCGCAAATCGCTTGCTCAACATCAACCGCGGCACCAGTGACCAGCCGTTCCTGCTGATCGAACAGGGCGATCATTGCCTGGTCGATCCGGATGGTGCGGAGATTGAACCCAGCGATCGCAAGGTGTGGTACGGGAATTCCCCCGACGATATTCCGCCCCCACGGTGGGGCGGAAGTGCCATGGGATTTGGCCACTCCTATCGCTACGTCGAGGCGATCCTGACTGAGGATGCAGAATTATCGGTGCTGGGCGAGTTTCGCGCCGACACCCGAGTGGTTACCAACACCATCGCCGATGAGGCGGCAGCGCTGCTCAGCCGGTGGAAGCAGAATCAACCGGCGCTCCTCGCGCGATTCGACGTCAATCATGACGGGCGTATCGACGCCGCAGAGTGGGAAGCCGCCCGGGCCGCTGCGCTCGTGGAGGCGCAGCGCAACAAACTTCAGCAGGCGCCCGAGGCGCGCGTCTGCGTGCTTGCCAGGCCACGCGGGCATCAGCCGTTCCTGATTGCCGCCCAGTCGGCCGGGCAGCTGGCCCGCACCGAAGGACGGCGCGCTCTGGCAGGTCTGGCCCTCACCCTGTTGTCCCTGGCCGTGACATGCCATGCGATTGCGCACATCCAAGGCCCGGCAACTGGCAGATGATCTATTTGGGCGGGGTGGTCTCGAACACCGTGAGATCCGGCGCAATGACAGCCCAGGCCGCGCGATTGCGGGTGAAGATCGCGATCTTTGGGCGGAACAACGAGGGATCATCCAGGGTACCGGCATAAATCGTAAATGAGTCGTCCTTACCGGCCACTCCCCCGTGCACCAGGCTGCCGCAGACCGGACATGAATTGCGTACTGCATCCCTGCCGTTAGCCGCCTTGCAAGTGAACTGTCGGCTGCGGCCGTTGAAGCGAACGGCGCTGCTTGCAAAGCCCATGAAAGGTACGAAACCGGAGCCGGACGCCTTGCGGCAGTCCGCGCAATAGCAGCATCCGGCGTATAGCGGCTCACCCTCGGCTTCATAGCGCAGGGCGCCGCACAGGCAGCCGCCGGTATAGCGTTGTCCGCCGTGCTTCATCGCTAGCCGCCGTCACTGGCCGGAGAAGCGTCAAGTATGCGCAATGCTGCGGCCAGGTTCCAGCCACGAGCGCGCAGCTTCACCCCGCTTTGCGGGAAGCGCTACGAAATATCGTCCAGGCAGCGGCCGAAAACACCAGTACGTTTGCGACAATCACCGGCGATGCGTTGATCAGCACCCCGTACAGCACCCACAAGGCGGCACCGAACATCTGAACGGCGCGAAGCAGCGACGGCCGCAGGCAGAAGTACGAGCCTACAAACACGGCAGTTGCGCACCAGCCCAGATACTCAATTGCTGTCTGGCTCACGATGCTCAGACCTCTGCGTGCGCGTGGCTCAGAAGCGTTTCGCTGATCTTCACGCGATCGGTTCGCTCCTTTTCCCACTCGTAGAGTGTCAAGCCGTTGGACTCGAACAGCGCCCGAATCTGTCCCGTTCTCCAGTCCAGAAGCTGATCGAGAACAGGCACCATGATGCTGAAGGCATTGTCGCTGAGCACCGTGCTCTGGGCGATTCGCGCGAGCTGCTTGTTCTCCGAGACAGCAATTGTGAATCCGTCGCGATTATTCACGTGCAGCATGACATGCACGTCAGAACTACCGTCGCCGACATAGATCATGCGGTCGGGAGTGATACCGAGCCGATGCTCGAGCTCCTCGATCACGGCGACCTTGCCGTAGCCGGCAGGCACGCGTCTGACCGAGCGCACTTCGCCCGAGCGAGCGTCAAAATCCAATTCGGTGCCGTAAATGTTCTCCGCCGGTACGATGCCTGCGAGCGCAGACACTACGATTTCACGCGGCGCCGCGGAGATCACGCAGAACGAAAAGCGGTAGCCGTCCACTCCGCGGTCCAGGAATTCGACCAGCGCTGGAATCGCGCTCTTAAGACGCACGCGACGGCCGGCCTCGACCAGATGTTCGACACGCACGCCGCGAAACTCCGGATCGTGTCGGATCAGATACGCCAGCTCACCGCCCTGTTGCACCAGGTTACTGCGCGCCAGGCCCGCCACCCGATCCTGAAAACCGGATATGCCGAGCAACTCGCTCAGAACCAGCCCCGAGTCGTTGAAGCTCAGTGTCTGATCGAAGTCTGAGGCAAGCAGGTAATGTCTGGGATGGGCCGTGCTCATAACGTGTGATCTCCTGGCTGATCAAACCATAGCAGCAGTCGGGTTGCGATCAAGGAATCGACACGCATGTCGCATGATTAATAGTTGTGCCACGCTCAATTGATCTCATGCGTCGCAAAAGGTAGACAGTGCGACCGGCCGCTGAGGGGCCTGCGATCTCAGCCCTGTCCGATCGTCTCAGCGGCGCGCCCGCGCTTGCGCGCGTACATGACACCATCGGCGTGGCGCACCGCATCGGACAGCTCGCCGATGGCGCCAAACTCCACCGCGCCGTACGACACCTGCACCGCCGCCTCGCCCGGCACCGCCAGGGACGGATTGAGCTGGTCGAGCCGCCCGGTAACCGCCTCCGTAGTCTGGTTGAGCGCGACCAGCAGGAATTCATCGCCGCCCCAGCGGAATAACCGATCGTCGTCGCCCGCCAGTTGCTGAATGGCAGCGGCGACGCGAACCAGGGCGGCATCGCCGAGCATGTGGCCGAACCTGTCGTTGAGTTGCTTCAGCCCGTCGACATCGATCATGGCGGCGCAGCCTCGAACCGGACTATCGCCTGCGGCCAATGCGTCAAGCATCTGGAAGAAAGCGTGCCGGTTACAGGTGTTCGTCAAGGCGTCGAGTTCAGCCTGACTGCGGAATCTGGCGTTGTCTGCGGTCAGCGTGTCATTGCGTACTGCGAGTCGCTGGTGACTCTGTTCCAGCACCAGTACGGCACCGCCGAATCCGAGCAGGAATTCCAGCACCAGGTGTGTCGCGGAGCTCAGTTTCAGCAGCGTCACCGGCAGCGGTGCATTGGTCAGCAGGTTATCAATAAAAATCGGGATATAGCCGACGAAAATCACGGTCAGAAGCAGCAGCGCGATGCGCATCGCCATCAGGCCGGGACTTGAACGGGTGCGCCTGGCGGCCGGTGCCAAAGCAATAAGCGCAGTCCCAAAGAAAAGCGCCAGCGCCAGCGATTGAACGGTAAACACGGCCCGGAATTCGTAACCGATCAGCTGTGGCAGTGCTATGGAAATAACCAATAGCGGTGCGATCACTCGCGGCAACCAACGGCTCGACCACCGACGCTCACCGAAATAGGCACAGCCCTCCACAATCCAATAGCCGAACAGATACTCGCCGAACATATAGGCGGGCAAGGTTGTGGCAGCGGTAGCCGGATTCGCCTGCTCGATGAGCAGGGCGATCAATGCACCTGCCAGGCTCAGCCAGCCGCGAACCCAGGCCGACAATGCGGGGTGGCGCACCACCCGATTGAGCATCAGGCACAGTATCCCGATAAGTGCCGCTCCCATGGCCTGGATCAACAGACCCAGCACCTGCACATTTTCGAATGCTTCGGTCATTGGCCGTTGCGCTGTCCCTGGAGAGCGAAGACTAGCATGGCAACATTCGCCAACGAGCGCCCAAGCCCGGTAGCTTCGCTGGATTTGCCTCGGAAGTGCGTGTGGCTTATTTTTGAGCCGCGACATCCGCAGCGCCACGATGGGCTGGCGTCCCGTGACGTGGTCTAATGGCTGCCGAGCCGCGGCGATGGGGGGACATAACGATGCAAGGCTCGTTCTGCCGGTTCTATGTTCACGAGAACGCCCGTTACAAGCGTCGCCTGCTATGGGAGTGGCTCCTCGATCAGGCCAATCATCTCGGCATCCGCGGTGGCTCCGCGTTTCGTGCGATGGCGGGCTTCGGACGTCATCATGTGCTGCATGAGGACCATTTCTTCGAGCTCGCCGGATCACTGACCGTCGAGGTTGAATTCATCGTGACTACCGAGGAAGCCAAGGGGCTGCTGGACCTGGTGCGCACCGAGAAGGTTCGGGTGTTCTACGCACTCATCCCCGCGCAGTTCGGCATCCTCAATCCGGATGCCGCGGATCCCCCCACGGAGGCCGATCATGTCTGATCGCCTCGGAGCCCGCAGGTGACAGCCATCTGGGCGCAGGCGGCGCTGTGGCTCGGGCTCGCCCTCATTGCGACACTCACTGCGATGCTGCTACGCATCGCAACCGCCCTCTCGGAAATCGTCGTCGGCACGATCGCCCAGCTTCTGATCGGCGCGACGATCGGCACTGCCTTGCTGGCAGGGGACGCCACGTGGATCAGGTTTCTCGCCGGCGCCGGCGCCATTCTGCTGACGTTCCTGGCCGGAGCCGAACTCGACCCGGTGGTATTCCGGCGTCAGTGGAAGCAGGCCACTGCCATCGGTCTGGTGAGTTTCGCGGCGCCATTCGTGGGTTGTGCGGCGTTGGCCCGCTGGACCCTTGGGTGGGATGCGCAGGCGAGCTGGCTCGCCGGCGTCGCCATGTCCACGACGTCCGTTGCCGTCGTGTACGCGGTGATGCTCGAATTCGGACTCAACACGACCGAATACGGCAAGACTGTGCTGGCGGCCTGTTTTGTGACGGACCTCATGACCGTGGTGGCGCTGGGGATAATCTTTGCTCCGTTCACTTATCGAACGCTAATTTTTCTGGGGGTCGGGCTGGTCGCCTTCTGGGTACTGCCGTGGATCGTTCCACGCTTCTTCGCCCGTTACGGCGGCCGGCCGTCCGAGCTCGAAGCAAAGTTCCTTATGGCCTGCCTTTTTGGACTTGGGGCGCTAGCGTCGTGGGCGGGCAGCGAAGCGGTGTTACCGGCTTATCTGCTCGGCATGGTGCTAGCCGGCACCGTAGGCAAAGACCACGCTCTGGTGCGCCGCCTGCGGACTCTCATTTTTGGCCTGTTGACGCCTTTCTACTTCATCCGTGCCGGCTCACTGGTTTCGCTACCGGCACTGGTTGCCGCCCCCGCGGCGTTCCTGGTATTGCTGAGCGGTAAAATGCTGACCAAAGTGGCTGGTGTCTATCCGATCACGCGCGCCTACCGCTCGCCCCGCCAGGAAGCGATATACACGACGCTGTTGATGTCCACCGGTCTTACCTTCGGCACCATCTCGGCACTTTTCGGCCTGTCACACCAGTTGATCAGTCAGGCGCAGTATTCAGCGCTGGTCGCCGCCGTGATCGGCAGCGCAGTCGTGCCCACGCTGATCGCCAACGCGTTCTTCCTTCCCCGACATTTACTTCCCGTGCCTGGGTCGGACGGCGGATCGACCGCTGTGGCACCGACCCTCGACCGCCATCGGTCGTGAAAGCGCGCACCTGACACGGGGACATGCGTGACGAAGCTGCTATTGATACGCCACGGTCACGTCGACGGCATAGCCCCGGAGCGCTTCCGGGGACGTCAGGACGTCCCGCTGTCAGCTCAGGGGGTGCAACAGGCGCGCGGCGTAGCACAACGCATCGCCCAGCAGTACCGGCCGGTGGTGGTGTACACAAGCCCGTTACAGCGTTGCACAGAAACCGCGGCCGCCATTGCAACCGCCGCCGGCGTCGGTGTACAGGTTCTCGGCGACCTCATCGATATCGACTACGGCGACTGGCAATGGCTGACGCGCGATGACGTACGCAGTCGATGGCCGGACCTGATCGAGCGCTGGGACCGCGCGCCCCACCTGGTGCGCTTTCCGAACGGTGACTCCCTGCAGGACCTTGTCGCGCGGGTGTCGAATGTGCTGCGCATGATTCTCGATCGGCATGCTCGCGAGACGCTGGTCGTCGTTGGGCACGACAGCAGCAACCGGGCGCTTCTGCTTCAGCTGCTCGATCAGCCCATGTCGTCGTACTGGCGCTTTACGCAGCACCCGTGTGCACTGAGCGACATCCAGGTTACAGCGCACGGCGCGAAGCTGGTCACGCTGAACGATACGTCGCACCTGCCTGCCTGATGCGCTGAAATGGGGTACCTGGCAATACTCGACATGCGTCGCGCGTGTTTGCGATACGATCGGTCGTGGCTTTGCTCATGCACAGGTTCCCTGGCGGACCATAGAGGCAAGTGCCGGTGCCGAGTTTACCGATCGTAGTCCCGATTGATTCGCAGGCGCTGCCGGCGGGTGTGGCACCCGCCAGGCCTCGAGCGCTGCTGGATCGTTGGGCCGTGGCGGCGACCGTGGCTGGCAACGCGCTCGAGTTCTACGATTTTCTCGCGTATTCGACCTTCGCGATCTACATCAGCCACGCGTTTTTCCCGACCGGCAACGCATTTGCCAGTTTGTTACTGACGTTGGCGACTTTTGGCGTCGGGTTCCTCACGCGCCCCCTGGGGGGCCTGTTGATTGGCGCCTATGCCGACCGGGCCGGCCGCCGCCCGGCGCTGATGCTGACCATCAGCCTGATGACGGTGGGCACCCTGGGCCTGGTATTGACGCCGTCGTACGCCACCATCGGCCTGTCGGCACCGTTGATTTTGATCCTCGCGCGCCTGGTGCAGGGGCTGGCGCTGGGCGGGGAGGTGGGCCCATCGACGGCCGTGCTGCTCGAATGCGCTCCGGCCAGCCGTCGCGCCTTTTTCGTCAGTTGGCAGAACGCCAGTCAGGGTGTCGCGGTGCTTGCAGCCGGCCTGGTCGGATATGCGTTGTCGACGATTCTGGAGCAGGAGCGGTTGGCGGCCTGGGGCTGGCGGGTTCCGTTCGCACTGGGACTGGCTATCGTTCCGGTGGGCCTGTATATCCGCCGGCGCTTGCCGGAAACGCTCGAGGTGACCGGGTCTCGCGGCAGTGCCGCCGTGCTGGGCATACTCTGGCGGCAGCATCGTAATCCGCTGCTGCTCGCGATCCTGATCATCATGAGCCTGACCGTCTCCACCTATGTGACCGCCTACATGACGACCTACGCGCTCACCACGCTGGGTATGCCGGCATCCAAGGCCATGTTTGCCTCGATCGCGAATGGCGCCGTCATGGCCGCGGGGGCACTACTGGGCGGGCGCCTGAGCGACCGGTTTGGCCGCAAACCGGTCATGATCGTGCCGCGGATTGCGCTCGGCGTCGTGGTCTTGCCGGCGTTTCTGCTGCTGGTCACGGTCACCACGACTGGCGTTTTGGTGTTCGTGACCGCACTGCTGACGTTGCTGAGTGTCCTGAGCGCCGCCGCTGCGTTGACGGCGCTGGCCGAAGTGTTCCCCAACGAGGTGCGCAGTTCCGGAGTGGCCATTTCCTACGCGTTCTCGGTCACCCTGTTCGGCGGCACCACCCAGTTCATCATCGCGTGGCTGATCGGCATGACCGGCAGCCGTGTATCGCCGGCCTACTACGTTATTTTCACCAGCGCGATCAGCCTGTGGGCGATGTTCAAACTGCCGCAATCTTCAAGAGCCGAGCTTTCCGGCCGGGTTCACGGCTGACTGCCGTCAGATTTATCCACCAGCGTCGCGCGCGCCGCAATGCGTCCCGCGCGCTCGTGCCAGCTCACCAGGCCGATCTGGGTGCCAGCCGGCGCCTTGATCACCCACTCGGCGTAGGCACGGTCCGCGGTCGGCCTGTTATTGGGCCAGAAACTGATACCGGTATGCAGGTATGCCCACCCCTCGAGTTCTCCGAGTTCTTCGCGCGGCTTGCCGATGAGTAGCCGCGCCCCGGCGGGTACGGAGATTTCGGCCAGGACCCCGCGCGTCTGCTTGCGTTTGAGCGCCATCTTGCTGACGTAGCTCGGCAACCAGCCGGAGTTCTGCACCACCAGCCGCACACGCCAGGTATCGCCACCCAGTGCGATCACTTCGACCGCGCGCAATTCGAGCCTCGGTCCGATCAGGTTCAACCACAGCAGCCATTTCGGCAGGCGCGCGATCTCCTGCTCGCGCAATTGCGGCGGCGGATTGGAGAACAATGCCGTGCGCTGCCAACCGCCGATCTCGAGCGGACCCAACTGCGGGTGCGTAAAGGGCCGCCAGTCCACGTGCCCCTCACCCGGCGCGACCTGCTGCGCCCACGAATAAATCTTCAGATCGTCGGCGACAGGATGATCCCGAAACCAGTGGATCCATTCGCTGTTTTCGATTCCGGCCGCCTTCTTCGGATTCCAGAGCTCGACCGTCCAGGTGAAACGACCCAGATGCTCGTAGATCCAGTCGAAGGAGCCGGAAATGAACTGGTTCGGGTAGTACTGGAAGTCGTGCCAGACCGAGATTGCCGGATATCCCGTGAGCTCCTCACCCTTTCTGCCCTGTGCCTGATAGGTCCACAGATCCTCGGGAATCATCTTGTCATCCGGCAGCGATCCGAACGGACGCAGCAGTGCACCGGAGAAGGTATGCAGGCTGGTGCCGCCGCAGATATTCGGCTGGGATATAAAGAAATCGACAATCGCCCGTACTTCCGGTTCGCTCGTGGGATAGGGGCCGGCGCCGAGTTGCTCGAATTCCTGGCGCCATAGGGCGGGAAAGTTGCGGTTCAGGTCCAGCCCCTGCGCATTTCCAGTGATACCCGGCACGGCTACGTCGACGCCGTCGTAGTTCTTCAACAACCCTTCGGGCAGGACGCGAAAATACTCGCCGCCCGGCGCATCGCTCGGGTCGCGCCGCACCAACAGGCGTGGTTGCAGCGGATGCGGCTTCCACGGGCCGTTGGGGTCCGCGATACGCATCTGCAGAATGCGCCCGTCGCCATCGATATCCTGGGTAATCAGGCCTTCGACCGGGTCTTCGTCGTACGGGTAGCGGCGCGTGCCGGAGCGAATCAGGATCGGGCGCTCGGCCAGCGCCCATTCGGCGCCGTCAGGATTGACGCGCGGGCAAATGTAGAACGCCCGCGTGTCGAGACACCGGGTAATGTCCGCATCGCTGCGGTAGCCGTTTAGCAGTGTCTGGATGAAGTACAGGCACGCCGTCGACGCCAGCAGCTCCGTGGCGTGAATATTACCGTCGACCCAATAAGCCGGTTTGTCCTGCGCCGGGCCGGTATCGCGATTGGTAATGGCCACGACGAAAATGTCGCGTTTCTCATGACTTTGCCCAATCACCCGCAGTTCGACCAGTTGCGGATGTTCGGCCGCAAAGGCACGCAGATGCGCCACCAGTACCTCATAGCGCGGGAAGTGCGAAAAGTCGATGCTCGGCACGGCGGACAGTCCTTCAGGAATTGGAAGATCGATATGTTGCAGTTTAATACCGTTGGTCCGCAAACCCGATGCCCGGTAGGGCCGGCGGCCGTACATGGAAGGCTGACCGCGAACGGAAGCTCAAAACTGGGCGGTAATATCCGATCGTGCTAAGGTAAATGCGGCCAAGATCTATTGCGGGAGAACCATGGCTACCGGCTGGGCGAAAGAAGGCGCGGTTCAAGATCAGATTGACGCGACGGTCAAGGATGCGATCCGCCGGGCGCAGAGCCGCCTGCCGCAGGGTCCGGGATTGACCCATTGCGCTGAGTGCGGGGCCGAAATCCCGCAGTCACGCAGGGATGTGATCCCCAGCGCGCGGCTGTGTGTTGCCTGCCAGGAAGCCCGTGACCGCGACCTCGGCACATTCAGCGGCTACAACCGGCGCGGGAGCAAAGACAGTCAGCTGCGGTGAACGTTCATGATGCGGCTGGATACAGCGCCTATACTCGCGCGAGTGTGCCTTTTGGAGCGATCATGAGCGGCAAAGTTACGGCGGCACGATCCGGCAGCTTCAGGATCGGCGGCACCACCACTATCCACCGTCTGGGCTTTGGCAGCATGCGCACCACGGGCCCCGGAATCTGGGGTCCGCCTGCCGATCGGGCCGAGGTGCTGCGGACCTTAAAGCGCCTGCCCGATCTGGATATCACCTTTGTCGACACCGCCGACTCCTACGGGCCCGACATCGCCGAGGAACTCATCCGCGACGCGCTGCATCCCTATGGCGACATACTGATCGCCACCAAAGCCGGACTCGCCCGTACCGGGCCGGATCTGTGGACCCCGCTCGGCAGGCCGGAATATCTGATTCAGCAAGCGCACACCAGTTGTCACCGGCTGGGTGTCGAGCAGATCGGGCTGTGGCAATTGCACCGCATCGATCCCAAGGTGCCGCGTGACGAGCAGTTCGGCGCGGTGAAATCGTTGATCGACAGCGGCATCATTCGACATGCCGGTTTGAGCCAGGTCTCCATCCCGGAGATTAAGGCGGCCTCGAAAGTGTTCAAGGTGGCGACCGTGCAGAATCGCTATAACCTGGTCGATCGGGCGAGCGAAGACGTGCTGGAATATTGCAGCTCGCAAGGCATCGGCTTCATACCGTGGTTTCCGCTGGCGGCCGGCAGCCTGACCAAGCCCGGCTCGGCCCTGGACAGCATCGCCAAGCGGCATGGCGCGAACCCGGGCCAGGTTGCGCTGGCCTGGGTGCTCAAGCGCAGTCCCGTCATGCTTCCGATTCCCGGCACCTCCAAGCGCTCACACCTGGAAGAGAACGTTGCGGCGGCTGGCATTGAACTCAGTGACGCTGAATTCGCATCGCTTGACAAGGACGGCAAGGGCGCTGATTCGACAAAACAGTGATTCCCGTTCCGCTGCTGCCAGGAGCATGGTGCGCCGGTTGCGGCGCGAACGCCGCATCAGTTCTGATCGCCCGAATTTACCGTCAATTGCGTGGCCTGCAGGCCCAGGCGATGACGGACATCGTGGACCTCGGCGACCGACACTGCCGAAGCCAGGTTGCCCCAGCTGTTGCGAAGATAGGTGGTCACATCGGCGATTTCGCTATCAGATAGCTTCCATGCGAAGCTCGGCATGGTCAGGGGCGACGGCCGGGAGGCACTGGTTCCGATACGCCCGCCTGCCAGCACCAGGTGTTCCAATCCGGTCGCGTCCGCCTGCTGCAGCATGGCGTTGTGACCGAGAGGCGGAAACAGCCTCGGCTGACCGACGCCGTCTTCCAGGTGGCAGGAAGCGCAGGCGTCCGAGTAGATCGCGGCACCGCGGCGCATCGCACCCGAATCCGGTTGCTGGTGGCTGACGCTCGGACTCACCGTCTGACTCTTCAGGTAGACCGCCATCGCGCGGCGGTCCTCGTCGCTCATCAGCGATGTCGAATAGGTGACCACGTCGGCCATGGCGCCCCCGGCCCCCGCATGGGTGTTGCGGCCGTTGCGCAAGTACTCTGCAACATCGTCGATGCTCCAGCCGCCGAGGCCGGTGCGATCATTACCGGTCAGGTCCGGTGCGACCCAATTGTCGAGCCTGGCGCCGTACAATTCCTGGCTGGATCTATCGGCGCCGAGCGCATTTTTGGGCGTATGGCAGCCGCCGCAGTGACCGAGGCCGTTGACCAGATACGCGCCGCGGTTCCACTCGCCCGATTGCCGGGGATCCGCCTGAAAATCCCTCGAGTTGAAAAAGAACATGTTCCATCCCTTCACCATTGAGCGAATGCTCAACGGGAAAGGAAGATCGTTGGCAGGCGGGGTGTAATTGACCGCGGGCGTGCTCTTCAGAAAAGCAAAGATCGCATCGACATCGTCGCGGCTGACGCGCCTGAACCAGGGATAGGGAAAAGCAGGGTAAAGATTTTCACCGTGCATCCCGATGCCGTCATGCATGGCGTGGTAGAACTGATCGTTCGTCCAGGCGCCGATCCCGGTCTGCGTGTCGGATGTGATATTGGCGGAGTAAATCACCCCGAACGGGGTGTTCAGCCGCAAGCCGCCGGCGAGTGGCTGCCCTCCGTCCCGCAGGTGGCAGGACATGCAGTCGCCCGCCGCCACAAGATACTGCCCGCGTCGCAGCTGCGCGGCATCTGGTGTTGAATCGGCGATTGGCTGCGACAGCAGACCTGTTGCCGTAAGCGCCCAGGTCGACTGCGCCGGCAGGATCGCCGGGCTCTGACTCGCCGCGAGGCCGGTAAATCCCAGGATCGTGACAACGACCCCGACGCCGAGTACCTGTGCACGCAGGCGGAACAAGGGGCTCATGGCCTATTGCACGAGCGGGCCGGGGTTCTTCAGATAGCGCGTGGTGATCTCGTGGGCGGCGTGATAGGTCAGCGCGGCGACCGTGCCGGTCGGGTTGTATCCCGCATTCTGCGGAAAGGCACCCGCGCCCATCGAGAACACGTTCGGTACATCCCAGCATTGCAGGTATTTGTTCACGACACTATCGCTGGGGTTGTCTCCCATGATGGCGCCGCCGGTATTGTGCGTGGTCTGGTACGGCGTGACGTTGAACGAGCCAGTGCGCCGGTTCAGCCTGATCTCACGCGGGTTCATGGCCCGGGCGACCTCGGCTGCGCGGTCGGTCAGATAGTCCGACATTTTGTGTTCGTTATCGGTGAAATCGAAGGTCATGCGCAGCATCGGGCGGCCGTGGACGTCCCGATAGGTTGGGTCCAGGTCGAGATAGTTGCCGCGGTGACTCATGCAGGAGCCGTGCACACTGATGGAAAATGATCGAAGGTAGTTTTTGGCGGCCGCATGCTTCCATTCCAGTCCCCAGGCCGGGGTTCCGTCCGGCGTGTAGATCATTTCAATCGGACGTCCGCCGGTGACCATTCCCGCGATGTAGGCGCCGCCGATGAAGCCCAGCCCCGAGTGGTCGAAGTTGTCGCCGTTGAAGTCATCGATGACCGTTGCCAGAGCGCCAGCGCCGATGAACGGGTTCAGGATCTTGTCGTCAAAGAAGACGTTTACCGAGGACATGGTCTGATATGCGTAGTTCTTGCCAACGACACCCTCACCGGTACCGGGGTCATACGGTTTGCCGATTCCCGACAGCAGCAACAAACGCACGTTCTGCAGGACGTAGGCGGACAGGATCACGATCTCCGCCGGCTGAAAAAACTCCTCGCCCGCGCTGTTCACGTAGGTGACGCCTGTTGAACGCTTGCCGTCGGGTGTCAGCTCCACGCGCAGAACTTCGCATTCGGTCTTCAGCGTGAAGTTTGGCTTTGCCATGAGATAGGGCAGCACCGTGGTCTGCGGGCTTGCCTTGGAGTAATTGCCGCAGCCGAATTTCTCGCAAAAACCGCAGTAGGTGCAGGCACCCAGCTGCGCGCCCAGCGGATTCACATAGGATTCGGAGAGGTTGCCGGTCGGATGCGGAAACGGATGGTGCCCAAGTCCGGCCGCCGCCTGCCCGAACAGCGTTGGTGCATAGGTCTGAACCATCGGCGGCGTCGGATATTCGCTCGACCGGGGGCCCTCGAAGGGATTGCCGCCAGGCTGGATGTCGCCGTTCAGGTTTCCCGCCTTGCCGCTGGTGCCGCAAAGCTTGTCGAACTGATCGTAGTAGGGTTCCAGATCGCCGTAGGTGACACCCCAGTCCTGAACCGTCAGATCGTAATCCGAGACCGCCTTCTGGCCGTAGCGCTGCTGGTTGTGACTCCTGGTAACGAAGTCGGATGGCAGGAAGCGCCAGATCTGGCCGTTCCAGTGAACGCCGCCGCTGCCGACGCCGGTACCGAGCAGGAAGGCGCCGAGGCGACGCATTGGCAGTGCCTGCTGGCTCGTGTTGTTGCGGATCGTCAGTGTGTCGTAGGCGACGTTCTGAAACAGGTGGTGGCGCCACATGTAGCGCAGTTCGTCCTGTGCGAATCCTGTGGCGAAGTCGGTTGCGGTGTCCCGCCACGGACCGCGCTCCAGCGCCACGACGTTCAGGCCGGCGTCGCACAACTGCTGACCCATGATGGCTCCCGTCCATCCGAAACCCACCAGCACCGCATCGACAGGTTTGAGTGTTGTGGTCACGGTCAGCTCTGCGTCCACCCCGGGCGGCCCTTTAAGCCCACCGGCGGATAGGGCACGCGCTCTCCATGCCGTGACACCCATTCCTTGTAGTCGTAGTGGGCGCCTGGAAAGCCGATCATCTTCCAGGCAGCCATATCCCTGTTGCCGCCGTAAATCGGGTCCGAGAAGTAGCCTTCCTTGGTGTTCTGCAACAGCATGGCGAAGAAGGATCTGGCGTCCACGCCGCCGTCCAGACCGATCTCGCCGCTCTCGAGCCCCTTCAATACCTTGTCTTGCTCATCAGTCGCCAGTTTGCTGAATACGGCGCGATCGAAGGTGGCACCGACATAGCTGTCGATCGCCGCAATGGCAGCGCGATAGAGTTGTGCGGGGCTGAAGCGGCTCTGATAGCCCTGTTCCGGCGTGCCCTTTGGCCACGGCCCGCCAAGATAGTAGTGGTCGCCGCGCCCGAACGGTCCGGCCAGCTGCCGATCCAGAAAAAAAGGCACTCCAGCCTCGATTGCTCCTGGTCCGACCTGATCGTTCGGGATCAGCCGCCCGACCGCTGCTTCAATGAAGGCCGCTTCCGCTGGTTCAAAGTAGACGTATCCGGGACCGGAGACCCCCGGCGGCACGTCTGCGGTCCCTTCTCGCCAGGGAACCGAACCTCTGAAGGTCTGGGCAGGTGCGCCGAGTTCGCCGTCATGTATGGCCGCCGCCGCCATGCCGCCAATCCCCGCAGCAGCACCGCCGAACAGGAAGCGACGACGATCCTGGTTCACTTTGACATCAGAGGCTGGCCCGGGAATATGGGCTTGTCGTGCGATGACATGACAATCTCCCGGCGCGATGCTCCGACACGCGTACCATCATGGGCACTAATGCCCGATTGCAGGCAGGCGCGCCGACATCAATGGCTCAACGGCAGAAGCTATCCCCCTCACCGCAGCCATGCCATGCATGTTCGTGATAGTACCGATTATGGTCGTGATCCCAATAGCCTTCACGCGGCTCGACAACGCAAGCCGATGTGAAAGCGATCAGTCCCAGCAGGAAACTCAATTTAGCGAAGCGCAGCATATTCATCGTCGACTTCTCCGAACTTACAGGGCACTCAGCCTAACGCAGACGCCTTCAGGGGAACGTCCTCCAATGGCGACGAATTGCGGGTACAGGATTCTTACAGTAGCCCGCCCTGATGCGTCGCTGGCTGCAGGTTAGTGTTTCGGCTCGCTCGCATGGCCGCGGCCGTCGCGCTCCTCGTTGCCGTTGAAATGGCTCTTATCGACGCGCTTTGCCGGGTCGAATTTCTCGCCGCGGTTCGGCATTGGCCCTTTGTAGCCGTTGTCCGGGTGAAACGACCGGTTTACATTGCCACGGAAATTGCTGGGGCCATGAAACCACGGGCCAGCGCCAACGAATACGTCGCCACTGAACCACTCCGGGCCGTAGTAACCTGAGGGAGCGCAGCTATAGGGAGCGGCGTCGTAGTAACCGTAGGGACAAACCGGGGCAAGACCGATGTCGATGCTGACCCCTGCCTCGGCTTTCGGCATGCTTGCCGCAAGACAGCCTCCGGCCACTGTGGCCAACATCAGAATTTTAAATCCACGCATACATGTACCTCTGCCTATGTCAGGCGACATTTCTTCCGATCAGGTTAGGATGAATAGTCACACGTCAGCGCCGCGTGGTCTGTACGCCAACACACGAAGGACATAATGCAAGTTATGGATGCGTTGCCACACGTCCAGGATGTACATGCTGCGCAGTCATGCAGGGAGGTCGAATGAGCTCCATCGAATCAGGAAGTCGCTTAACCGACGCGGTACGGATAATCGGACGCAGTAGCTCTTTGTTTACCCGAGTGACGCTCATGTTCGCGGAAGAGCTCGGCGTTCGGTATCAACTGGAGCCGATCTACGACATGACGGCCACCGACCCGGCAGTCTACGGCGGCAACCCGGCGCTCAAGCTGCCCAGTCTCAGGCGCGGCGAGTCGTTGCTATTCGGCGCTCACAACATCTGCCTGGCGCTGGCGGAGCTCAAGGGCACGGCGTCTGGCATCTTGTGGCCCGAGGACCTGCGCGACGACCTGTCACGCAACGCGCAGGAGCTCGTTTGGCACGCCATGGGCGCGCAGGTGCAGCTGGTGTTCGGCACCCTGGTCGCAAAGCTGCCAGCGGACAATGTCTACTTCGCCAAGGGTCGCGCCGGATTGGAGAACTCGCTGCGATGGCTCGACCGGCACGCGACGCAGATCCTGGACTCATTGCCGGCGCACGACATCAGCCTGTTCGAGGTGTCGCTGTTCTGCCTGGTCGAGCACCTGGTGTTTCGCGACACGTTGCCGGTAGCGCCGTACCCGGCACTGGTGCGCTTCAGCGAAAGATTTGCCGCGCGCCCGTCGGCGCAGCGCACGCTCTATCGATTCGATGCGCCCGCGACCGGATGATGGCGCTCGGGCGTTGTGCCCCGGCAGGCTGGTCGTAGCCGGAACTTCGCTGCTCGATGAACCCCTGCCGCAGCTTAGCTTCCGCAGCCAACATCGACATGCTAAGTTCCCATGGCCTGTTGATTACGCGCTGATCGCGTTGTCCTCGACTGTTTGTTGCGTTACAGGATAAAGGGTCAGTATCGTGTCGAGCCCCGTGGTGGTTCATAGGTATCCGCTGGCCGTGCGCGATTACGGCCTGTTGTCAGCATTCGGCCTGCTGCTGCGAACTCTGCCCTATGCCCTGATCCGATTCGCAGTGCTGCTGGCATTTTCCGTCGCTGCCATCATCTGGGTGCTCCTGACTCTGGGCGGTCTGGTGTGGTTCAGTGCCCACGTCGCGCCGGCCTTCGGCTGGGTCTGGTTTATCCTCGGTGTCCTGCTGGCCGGTTGGTACTGGATGGTATCGCTGCGCTATTTCCTGCATCTGGTCGAATGCGGTCATGTTGCCGTGCTGACGCAGTTGATCGTTCAGGGCCACGTCGGCAACGGCAGCGAGTCCATGTTCGACTATGGGCGGCGCGTCGTCACCGAACATTTTGGCCAGGTGAACCTGTTGTTCGCGATGAATCTGCTGGTGCGCGGCGTACTCAACGCGTTCCATCGCACGCTCGACTGGATCGCGGAGGCGCTGCCGATCCCGGGCCTGGGCGCCATCGCCAACCTGCTGACGGCCGTGGTGCGCGCTGCAACGCGCTACATGGACAAAGTGATCCTGTCCTACAATCTGGCCTGCAACGCCGATAACCCGTGGAGCAGCGCGCGCGACGGCCTGGTCTATTATTGCCAGAATGCCAAGCCCATCCTGAAGACTGCGGTCTGGATCGTCATCGCTGAATTCGCGCTCAGTGTCCTGCTGTGGCTGTTGCTGCTGGCACCGACTGCGGCGATCACCGTGATGCTGCCAGCGGCGGTGCGCGGAGTGGGCGCGGTCTCCGTGTTCAGCGCGGTGCTGTTTGCCCTCGCCGCGCGCAGCGCTTTCATCAAACCGCTGTTCCTGATCGTGATCCTGGTGCGGTTTCACACCGCCATCGAGGGGCAGCCGATCCGCCAGGACTGAGTCGCGCGGCTCGACCAGCTGTCCGGCAAATTTCGCAATCTTGAACAGAAGGCGCAAGCCTACACCCCGGCTGCACCGCAGCCGTGAGACGGCAGAATGACAGCGGCTACCGGCACGCGGCTCATCTGACGGCGCGTCGAAAGCGCGGCGACTGATCCGTCGCCGGGCAACTTGTCCACAATATTGCCATACATTGTGAACAATATAGGTGCGTCATCCAGCCTCCAAAACTCGGCGCCACAGGGAACCGGTGGCTTGTCGACCGCGTGCTTCGTGACGGACTGCCGTACGTGACTGTCAACAATAGGGACCGACATCGTACCTTAACTGTGCACAGCACCGGCCGGACGCACCACGTGATGGCAGGCGCAGCGCGATCACCAATGCCGCGGTGATCGGCGCGGCAGGCACGCAGCGTCAGGTGCGCGCCATCAGCGCGCATGGATCAAGTGCGAATTCACTTGCGAATCCGGCAATTTAGACGCATCTCCTGCCCGCGTTTCGTGGCGGCTGGGCGGCGCGTGCCGGCGCGGTCGGGTACTCCGCAGCGGAGCACGAGGCGCCGACATACGCTGGCATAGAAGGTGCTTGAGCACACCCGGCGCCCGGCTCAACAGACCGCTGCGGTGGGGAGAGTAAATCCTATGCGTTCATCCCTCGTCACACACCAGGGTATGGCATCTGTTGTGCCAGTTGTCCTGACCACCCTGGTGATGGCAGTCCTGGCGCTCGCCAGCCCCGTGGCGCGCGCCGACGCCGGCGCCAGCGCCTCGGCCGATGACGGCTCATCGCTGCAGGAGGTGGTGGTCACGGCCAACAAGCGCGCTGAGGACACCAAAGAGGTGCCGGTCAGCATCGGCGTCGTGGACGGCAAGGAAATCACCGATCTTCACATCGAAAGCGTCGAGGACATTACGCGCATCGTACCCGGCGTCTCCTTCGCCGCCCACAATAACGGACCGAACGGCGCCGGCCAGGACAACATCACCATTCGCGGCGTCAGTTCGACCGTCGGCAATCCGACCGTCGGCACCTACATCGACGAGGTTCCGGTCATCACCATCACCGGCTATGAGGGCGACGCCGAACCGAGGCTGCTCGATATCGACCGGATCGAGGTACTGCGCGGGCCGCAGGGTACCCTGTACGGTGCCAGTTCTGAGGGCGGCACGATCCGCTACATCACCAATCAGCCCGACTCGCATGCGTATAGCGGCTCCTTCCGGCAGGAGGTGTCGTACACCGAGCATGGCAGTTTCAATTTCGACGATCGCGGCGTGTTGAACATCCCCATCGTCGCGGGTGTCTTTGCGCTGCGCGTCTCCGCCGAATACGGCCAGGACAGCGGCTACATTGACCACTATGCGCTTGACGGCTCGCTGGCTGCGGGCACGGCAACGGCCGGCGCACTCATCAAACGCGGTGTGAACTCCGACAGCAATCTTGCGATCAACGTCAAGGGACTGTGGACCCCGGCGGACAACGTCAGCGTCACTCCGGCACTGCTCTATCAGCGGGTGGTCGCCAATGACTCATCGACCTTCGATACTATGCTCGGTCTCTACAAAGAGTTTAACCAGGTGCCCGGGCACGACCGGGACGCGCTGCTGATCCCGAGCCTGACCGCCAAGGTGGGCCTCGCCTTCGCCGATCTGACCAGCGTCACCGGCTTCGTCAACCGCCAGGTGCTGCGCTATTCGGATGGCACGTTCTTCAACACCGCCGCAATCGTCCAATGCTGCCTCGATTCGCAAACTGTGCCGCCGTATACGACCAACAAAACCCAGGACGACAATATTCTGGGTAATATCCCATCGCCGGTCAGCTTCAACGATCATTTCAATACCTTTACCCAGGAAATTCGCCTGTCCTCGCCCACGGACCAGAAGCGCATCAAGTGGGTGGTGGGAGCATTCTTCTCGAATCAGGAGTGGACGCACCTGGATTACGAGCCTGCCCCGGGCTTCAGCGCCGAATTTCAGGACATCTATGGCTACCCCATCAATGACGACCCGGTGCTTAATCCGACCATCGGTACACCACCGTACAATCCGAACTTCTGGGCCAACGACGTGGTGTGGGAGGTCTATGACCACAACGACGTCAAGCAATACGCGGGCTTCGGTCAGGTCGATATTGACCTGACTCCGGCGCTGCATTTCGGCATCGGCGATCGTTACGTGCGCGCGACAGAACGGTTCTCTGAGTTTGGCACCGGCTTCTTCGAATACGGGAACGCCGGTGCCTATGGTGCTCCGCTATATACCCAATCCGCGTCGTTCTCCACGTCGACACCCAAGGGCACGCTCACCTATGATCTGAATGAACAGTCCAGCGTGTATGCGTCGGCCGGCAAGGGTTTTAGGCTCGGCGGTGCCACCACTCCGAATACCAACGTGCTCTGTGTAGCCGGTCTTGCGCAGATCGGCTACGTGAATGCGCCGCTGAGTTACGCCCCAGATCACCTCTGGAGCTACGAACTTGGCAGCAAATCCCTGGTATTCGATAAGACGCTTTCGGTCAACGCCGACGTCTACTATATCGACTGGAAGAACCTTCAGCAGACGATCTTGATTCCAATCTGTGGCGGCGCCTTCAATGCGAATGTCGGCGATGCGAGCGCGATGGGCGGAGAACTCGAGGTGCGCTACAAGCCGCCGGTGCTTCCAGGGCTCACGCTCAGTGTAAATGCGGGCGCCGAGCACGCCTACATCACCAGCCAGAGCAGCACCTCACCGGCCAAGGTCGGGCAGGATGTGCTGTACACGCCGAAGTACACCGCCACGGTGCTCGCCAACTACACTTGGCGCATCACTGATGCCGCCACGGGGTTTGTGCGTGGCGACTACGAGTACATCGGCCAGTCCTATGGCAGCTTCCAGGTGCCGACCCCCGGCTTCCCGAACTCGTCCTACATCGATCCGTCCTACGATGTCGTGAACCTCAACCTCGGTGTCACCGTGCACCAGTTCGAAATCTCGCTGTTCGCGAAGAATCTGCTGGGCAACAAGACCATCCTGCAATCGCCGACCATCAATTCGGTGACCATGGGTTACACACTCCGGCCCCTGACGGTCGGCCTGGGGTTTCAGGCGAAGTTCCCATAGCGTCATCAGCAGCTGCAGGGTATCCAGGCGACTGCTTCCGATGCGCCGCCGCTCCGAGTATCGTGGCGAACCTCTGCCATGCGCATCAAGATAGTCAACCCCAACACGACGGCATCCTTTACCCGGCTGTGCCTGAGCGCCGGCCGGGCGGTGGCTGCTCTCGGCGTGCCGGTCATCGAGGGCGTGGCTGCAGCGGTAACACTGGTCGAGACGCTGCTGTCGTTGCATCTGTCCACCAGCAAGCGCGGCGCCTGGGGCTTTCCGCCGGTCAAGCCGATGAGCGAGGCTGCCGCGACGTCAGCACTCGAAAAGAGTACGCGTTGAGGACCGTGATCCGCAACGCCCGCGTCCTGACCATGGACCAGGCCGGAAGCGATTACCCACGGGCCACGGTCACGATCGATGGCGGCCTGATCGAAAGGGTGGATCCGCACGAGCACGCCCGCGGGGATACCGGCCCATGGGTGCGCGAGATCGACGGCGCCGGCCACCTGATCATGCCGGGTCTCGTCAACGCGCATTTTCATTCTTCGGTCAATCACCTCAAGGGCTCGCTCGACAGCCTGCCGCTCGAGATATTCATGCTGTACGAATCGCCGTCCGATGGCGCGCCGATCGATCCACGCGCGGCCTATGTGCGCACCATGCTCGGGGCGCTGGAGATGCTCAAAGGCGGCGTTACGGCGGTATTGGACGATGCGTTTTTCGTTCCGGCCCCGACGCCGGAGATCATCGACGCCGTCATGCAGGCCTACCAGGACTGCGGTATTCGTGCTGTGCTGGCGCTGGACCAGCCGAACGTGGCGGAAATCGACAAACTGCCCTTCCTCGGTCAACTGTTACCGCCGGATCTGCGCGCGCGTGCCGCCGCGCCGCCGGCCATGGACGCCGAGGGTCTGCTTGGCTGCTATGAACACCTGCTGCGCCACTGGCACGGCGGTAGCAATGGGAGGCTGCGAGCCGCCGTGTCCTGCTCGGCTCCGCAACGTGTCACGCGCCCATACTTTCGCGCGCTCGACGACATCAGCCGCAAGCATCACATCCCGTTCTATATCCACGTTCTCGAGACCAAGCTGCAGCGCGTGCTGGGGAACGAGAAATTCGATCGGCGTTCCCTGATTCGCTACGTACACGATGAAGGACTGCTCAGTGAGCGGCTCAACATCATCCACGGCATCTGGCTGGACGACACCGACATGGACCTGATTGCCGCGGCCCGCTGCGTCATCGCTCACAATCCGATCAGCAATCTGCGCCTCGGCAGCGGTGTCATGCCGTATGCGAAACTGAGCGCCCGCGGCATTCCGATCTGCCTGGGGACCGATGAGGCGATCGCCGATGACGCCATCAACATGTGGTCGGTGGCCAAACTCACCGGCCTGATCCACAACATCAGCTGCGTCGACTACGAGCGCTGGCCCAGGGCGGCGGACATTCTGCACTGCCTGATCGCGGGCGGCGCGCAGGCGATGAGAAGCCCGGTGCCGATCGGCCAGATCGCCCCCGGTTTCCAGGCGGACCTGATCATGCTCGATCTGGACACCTTGAGTTTTACCCCGCTCAATGACCTGCGCCGACAGCTGATCTACTGCGAAAACGGAAGCTCGGTGCGAATGACCATGGTGGCCGGGGCGATTGTCTATGAACAGGGGCGGGTCACGACCGTCGATGAGCGCGCCATTCGCGCCGAAGCACGCGAGCATACGGCACGGCTGCACGCGGCGAACGACGCCGCGCGACAGGCCGCGCAGCACTGGCTGCCGTTCTATCGGCAGATGTACCTGAAGGCCGCCGCGTGTGACGTCGGCATGCAGCGCTGGGCCGGCGATGCGCAACAGCCATGAGTGACAGGACGCCAGGTTCGGCACTTGCGACGCACGGTCGCTACGATTACCTGCCGATCACGCGGCGCAGCGGTTTCCGCTGGCCCAACGGATCGAAACTCGCGCTCTACTTTGCGCTCGGCATCGAACAGTACAGCTTTGGCGACGGCATTACCGAAAACCTCGTGCCCGGCGTGCCGGCGCCGGATGTGCTGAACACCTCCTGGCGCGACTACGGCAATCGGGTCGGTGCCTGGCGCCTGCTCCAGTGCTTCGCGCAGTACGGGATCCCGCTCGGCATCCTTCTCAACAGCGCGGTGTGCGAGCATGCCCCGGAGCTGGTCGAAGCCTGCCGCGCGACCGACTGCGAGCTTATCGCCCATGGCTATTCCAATTCGGACACCATGGCCGGCATGAGCGAGCCGCAGGAGGCGGCCTACCTGCGCCAGGTGGCCGCGCAGCTGCAGCGGGTAACAGGCCGGCCGCCCGCCGGCTGGGCCAGCCCCTGGATTGCCGAGACACCGCTCACGCCCGATCTGCTGCACGAGAGCGGCTATGAATACCTGCTCGACTGGTGCATGGACGACCAGCCGGTCTGGATTCGCACCCGTGGCGGGCGCATCCTGTCCGTGCCCTATGCGCAGGAGCTCAACGACAGCTCGGCCATCATCGGACGCCAGGTGGATGCGGCCGACTTCGCCACGATGATCATCGATCAATTCGATGAGATGCGGCACACGGCCGAAAGCCAGCCGCTGGTCATGAGTGTAGTACTGCACAGCTTCATCAGCGGCCAGCCATTCCGGCTGCGAGCCCTGCGCCGGGCACTCGAGCACATCGTCAGTGCGCGGTCGGAACTGTGGATTACGCAGCCGGGCGCCATCGCGCGTCATTTTAGCTCGCTGCAGCTTTAGTGCCCTCCAACCATAGCGCCGTCGGCAGTGTGCGCGCGTCGCTGGCGCAACGGCTGCTGTCGCTGGTGGATCTGACCAGCCTCAACGCGTCGGATGACGAGGCGACCATCCGCAAGCTCTCTGGCCTGGCCGACACCGCGGCCGGTCGAGTCGCAGCGGTCTGTACCTGGCGGCGCCTGGTTCCTGTCGCGCGTGCCGCGTTGCAAGGCCGTGGTATTGCAGTCGCCGCGGTCGCCAACTTTCCTGCCGGTGCGGCCGACATCGAAGCCGCAGCCGCCGAAACCGCGGCGGCCATCGCCGCCGGCGCCGATGAGGTGGATGTGGTGTTTCCCTATCGTGAATTCCTGGCCGGCCATGCCGATACCGGGCTACAGCTGGTGCGTGCCTGTCGCGCCGCCTGCGGCGATCGCGCGCTGCTCAAAGTCATCCTGGAGACCGGCCAGATTGCTGCGCCGGAGCGGATCCGTCGCGCCGCCGGGATTGCAATCGAGGGTGGGGCGCAGTTTCTGAAGACATCCACCGGCAAGACCGAACCGGGCGCCACGGTCGAGGCGGCCACCGTCCTGCTCGAGGCCATTGGCGATGCCGCCAACCGCGGCCTGCAGATCGGTTTCAAGGCCTCGGGCGGCATTCGCAGCATCGAGCAGGCGCAATCGTACCTGCAGCTCTATGAGAACCGGTTCGGTGCCGAAAGCGCAAAGCCTGAGAACTTCAGGATCGGCGCCTCTGCGCTGATTCACGAGCTGCTCGCGCAGCTGCAGTAGGCGCGAGCGCGGTGAGCGGCGCCGCATCACAACTTCGGCGGCTCCAGTCGCAGCGCCGCGGCCACGCCGCGGCAGCCCACCACGAGCGCTGCGCTCGCCGCGGCGCGGCGAGCGGCCTCGATGGGCGTGCAGCCGATCAGGCGGCATGCGGCATACGCGCCGCAGAACGCATCTCCCGCGCCCGTCGGATCGACCACATCGACGGCGGCGACGGGAATTTCAGCGACCGCCCCGTCACAGGCCAGCAGGATGGAGTTCGCGCCGCGTTTGAGCACCACCTCGGCAAAGCCGGCTTGCTCGAGCGCGCGCACGGCGGCGGCTGGTTCCGCGTTGCGCAGCAGCGATGCGATGTCCTGGGCACTGGGCAGCAGCGCGCTCGCTCCTCGCAGCCGTTGCGCCAGCTGCGCGACGTCCGCCGATCGGGCGTAGTGCGGCGAGGGATCCACGGAGATCCACCGCACCTTGTCGCGCAGTGCACTCAAGGCCTCGGGATGCCGGTTGCCCACCTGTGGACACAGGTGCAGCGCGGCAGCCGGCAGCCATGCGGCGGGTATCTGATCCGCGCTCGGAGCGATATCGAGCAGCTTGTCATGCAGCCGGTCGTACCAGGGTTGCTGCGACGAGCCTTGCGCCGACAGCGCCCCTTCGGCGCCGATGTGCAACAGCTCAGGGTTACGCGGCAGTGAGCGTCGGCTGCCATCGGGCTCGTAGATGAGCCACTCCACCAGGTGCTGCCCGGAGAAAGTGCACAGCGCGATGTGCTCGAGGCCGGCACTGTGCAACAGCATCTCGATGTCGAACGGATAATCGGTACCCCGTCGCGCCACCAGTCCGATGCGCCGCGGATCGATCCACTGGCGCGCGCCGGCGACGGCGTACAGGCTGCTGCCGCCAACCTGCCGTATCCATGGGCCCGGCGTCGCCGGTACCACGTCGTCGATCGTCACCTGACCGACGATCAGCAGATCCGGGGGCGGCATCGATCAGCCCAGACCCTGCGTGCGCTCGTGCACGATGCCCTTGGCAATCAACCAGGTAGCGTCGTGGCGGCGCATCGGAATGAACGCAATGCCCGCGCGAGCCGCCATGTGCAGCACCAGCAGCTGCGCCGGCAGGTGATAGGTCAACGGCGAGATCCACTCGTCGGTCTCATCCTTCAGATCCAGGTGCAGAAACGCTTCCGGAAAGGCCGATGCCGGCGCGGAGGTGACCACCACGGCACGGCCGCCGGCTCCGGCGATGCCTTTGACCATCTCCTGGGCGCGATCGAAACTGTTACCGGGCGGTGCGATCACCAGCACCACCGCGCGTGCGCCCCATTTGAGAGTCAGAAAATATTCGAGGTGCGCCCACTCCTCCAGATCCTGCCCGATGCCGTTGATAGGCATCTGTTCGTGAAATTTGGCGGCGCTGTACTGTGCGGTACCGCGGCTCGGACCCGATCCGATCGCCCAGATGGTATCGATGTCGCCCAGTTGCTCGCACAGCGCCGCGATTGCAGGCTCAATGCGCGCGGCAATCGTACCCTGCGCTTCGATTGCGCGCTCGATGTGCGCCAGCTGCGCGGCCTGGGCTGCAGTCGAAATCTGGCCACGCCGAACGCCCAGGCTCAATGCCAGGGCATAGAGCGCGTACAGCACCGCAAGGTACTCGGCAAAGTTAAGCAGGCACCGTCCATAGTGCGCCGGCAATCCAATATTTTCACTCACCGGCCGATGCACCACCAGATCTGCCTGGCGCGCAAGCGCTCCCGTCAGGCTGCCGGTAATTCCGAGGGTCGGTGCACCGCGGTCCCTGGCCAGCAGCACTATCTCGCGGGCGCGCGACGAGCTGCCGGAATTGGAAATGCTGATCACCAGATCGCTCGCACCCAGCAGCATCGATTCATAGCGCGCGAGTTCCATGGCGGTGTACGCCTGGGTAGCAAGTCCGGTCCAACGCCGCAAGGCATGCGCCGCACCCAGGGCCGCGAACCAGCTGTCGCCCGAACCACCCATCACGATGCGCGTGGCCTGCGCCACCCGCGGGTCGAGCACCGCGGCAGCGACATGCTCGCCGACCACAGCGCGCAGCGTCGGCATGTCGACCGAACGCCTGACGGACAGCGCGACGTCGCCGGCGAAGGTTTGATTGGGGTCGAATGGGTGCATAGTGGATCTCTCAATACGGGTAATGGCAGGCAACGAGCCGGCCGGGCGCGACCTCTGTCAGTGCAGGCGACCCCAGTATGGGCTGTGACCCAGGCCCTCTGTGATCTGCAGCTGCGCCTGCGCTCCGAAGTGCGCGGCGATCTTGTTGCCCTGCTCCACCCCGACCACTGACCCAGGTCACAAGATATCGCCGCACGATGGACACCCTGTGATCTAGGCTCGAACCGGATCATCGGCGCGCGCGAGCCCGGTATTTCCCCGTGCACTGGCTCGCCCGAGCTGAATGAGTGAGATTATATGCAGCACGATCGCCAGCGGCACCAGGAATGTCGGAATCAGCACCAGCGGGAACATGGAAATGAGTTGGTTGGGACGATCGAAGGCAAATCTCTGCAGCGGCGACGGTGAAGTGAGGAACCCGGTGGTCAGCGCTACGATCAGATCCGCGATGCCGAACAGATTCCACAGCAACACGCTGCGCGGGCGAAGCTGCCGGCGATGAGCCGCGTTGATTGCGATTCCAAGCCCGAGCAATCCAGTCGCCACATCGCCCGCTCCGGCGGGTAACGCGAACACTCCAGGTAACAGACCGGTCGCATACAGGATCAGGAAGATTACCCCTTCTACACGGTAGGCCTGCACCCCGATGATCCAGTGCCGCGGCGTCGCGTCGATCAGGCGCGACAGCGCCGTGGAACGCCATAGCGCCAGGCAGCCGATCAGTATCGGGATGACAATGCCGAACTGGATGGTGGGCAATCGAGCGGCGCTGCCGCGGTAGACACCGAAGGACGCGAGTACCACGGCCACGGCAAACCACCCGACCAGCACCGCCGCGGCCGCCCGCACCGTCACTCGGCGTTCACTCGGCCGCCACTCGGCTCGCCTCAGGGCGGCACTTACACCCAGGATCACGGCTGCGATGGTGCCGATGCAGCCAGCCATAACGAACCACGACAGATAGCTTGCGATGATCACGGTGCCTCCTCGGCATGAACGTTGCCTTTGATGAATCGGTACGGATGCAAGTCGTTGCCCCAGCGGGCCAACCTGAAAACCTGCAGGTTGATCACTCCGAACGCGGCAGCGGCGATGGCTACCAGCGTGAATGCGGTATTGAGCGAGTAGTGCCCAGCCAGAGCCAGGGCGGCACCCGTGGCGACGATCGCCAGCCGTACCAACCCGGCAAACAGCGGCCAGCCAACCGCCCGTGCGCCTTGAGCGGCAAAGTACAATTCCATGCCGATCGCGATCAGGCCGTATACCGGACCCACGCGGTGCAGATAGCCCGAACCTACAGCCAGTACACGGCGATCCGCGGTGAAGATCCCAAGCCATGCTTCCGGAAACAATGCGACAACCAGGCCAATAAGCTCCGCGCCCGCCGCCACCATCAGTGCGTTGACCAGGGCCACGCGGCGCGCGCGTTCGATCTGGCCGGCGGCGACGTTGGTGCCGACCATGGTGACCGCGGCGGTTCCAAACCCGAACATGATCGGTATCAGGAGAAATTCCAGACGCGACGCGATGCCATAGCCCGCAATCGACGCGGTACCGAATACCCCGGCGGCTGCCGTGATCGCCGTGACCGACAGATTGGCCTGTATGGTGCCGATCGCCGACAGTCCCCCAACGCCGAGAATCGCTCGAAAATCGCGCCATTGCAGTGGATGACGGCGCAAGCGCAGATTGCTGCGCGCCGAGCGCATGTAAGCCACGACGAACAATACGGCGCCGGCATTACAGAGCACCTGCGCCAATCCGGCGCCGGCAATCCCGAGCTTCGGCAGTCCGAGCCAGCCGCGTATCAGCGCCGGCGACAGAATCAGACACACGAGCACGCTCAGCAACATAATCGCAGCGGGAATTTTCACGTTGCCCGCCCCCCGCAGAGCCGACTGCAACAGTGCCGCGACCCAGCTGAGAACAGCGGCACCAAACAGGATGTTCGAATAAACCAGCGCCTGCGCAAGCGCCGCTCCGGAACCGCCCAGCCAGCGGTACAGCACCGGTCCGAAGACGATCACGGCCAGCGAGAACATCGCGCCCAAGGCGAGCGCGATCACCAATGCGTGGTACGCCAGCCTCTCGGCCTCCAGTGTTCGTCCCGCACCGCGCGCCCTGGCGATGGCGGACGACACGCCGCCGCCGATTCCGCCATTGGACATCATTGTCATGAGCATCAGCACCGGTATCACCAGCGATGCACCGGCAATGCTGTCGGTGCCGAGAGAGCTGACAAAGTAAGTCTCCACGATGCTCAGCACGGTCGTCGTCAGGAGCACGACGACCGTGGGCAGCGCAAGCCGCAGCAGGGTCGGCACGATCGGCCCATGCAGCAACTGATCGACGGATCCGATCGCGTCCAGGGAATGCGGCCGCCGGTCAGATTGGAGCGCGGCACTGCTCACAGGGAATTGCTGCGGGCGCCGGGATTGCTGAGCGCAGACAGGTCCGATGTATCCCTCGTCTTTGGGACCGGGAGCACTACCCGACCGGCGAAGCCACCGAACGTGGGCCTGGCCAGGATGAACTGGCGTGCCTGCTCCTGAGGATCGACGCGAACAATGCCGTGCGCTGACCGGGCCATCGCCGTCTTGACCGTGGAATCAGTCGTGGCCCCAGCCGCCGGCTCGGCCAGGATGAACTGGCGTGCCTGTGTCTGGGCGTCGGACACGGGTGCGGCAGCCAGCGCGCCATGCGCAAGTACCAGCAGTCCGGCCGATATGAATGTCAGCCGCGGAGCGGAGGTTGTGGCGGGAATACGTGAAATCATGATGACTCTCCAGGAGTAAGTGAGAACGATAACGGCAATATGAATGTATCTACATGTATCAGGCCGGAAAAACGAAGCCAAGGAAATTCATGGGTGCTCGCGTTGCGGTTGGATAGACGACCTCTCAGGCCGTCAACTCGCTATCAGCTTGCTCGCAGCCAGATGACAGGCCTTCTTCAACGCCGCGGCCTCGGCCCGTCCTATCCGCTTCTCAAATGCCTGCTGCGCCGCTTCCCAGGCCGGGTTGAGCTTGCGCAGCGTACTCTCGCCGGCGGCGGTCAATACCCAGCGCCGTTCCCGGCGATCATTGCCGGGGCTATCCATGACGAGCCCGCTTTTCCTGACCAGAGCCAGGGTTCGCGTCGCGGTCGACTGGTCGATGCCGATGGCGTCGGCGATTTCGGTCGTGGTCAGGTTTGGAACCCGGGTCAGCACCTGCAACACCGTGTACTGCGTGGCATGCAGACCACTGTCGGCGAGCACGCCCTCATACAGCGTCGTCACTGCCCTGGCCGCTTGACGCAGCGTCGCGCAGTAGCATGGAAGCGATTGCAGTTTCATGGCGGTTACCTCGAATTGACTCTACATGTATATACATGTTCTGTCTACTCCCGGAGGCATCCCGGCACATCGCGGGCCCCCGACCATGGTGCTCTTCTATAATCGGCGCAACCACGCTGGCGCAATGACGGGAGAGATGGATGAAGCTCAACGGCAAGACCGCAATCGTGACCGGCGCCGCGAGTGGCCTTGGCAGGCATATTGCGCTGGCATTTGCCCGCGAAGGTGCGCGGGTTGGCATCGCCGACCTGAACCGGGCGGCGGCCGACGCTGTCGTTACTGAAATCCAGGCGGCGGGCCGACAAGCCCTGAGCCTCACGATGGATGTCACCGCCGAACAGTCGGTCAACGACGCAGTCGCAGCGTTCATCGCCGCATTCGGCGGCGTCGACATCCTGGTCAGCAACGCCGGCCTGCAAATCGTCCATCCGCTCGAGGAATTCAGCTTCGAGGAATGGAAGCGGCTCACCAGCATCCACCTCGACGGGGCGTTCCTGACGACCAAGGCGTGTCTGCCACATATGTACCGATCGGGGCGCGGCGGCAGCATCATCTACATGGGCTCAGTGCATTCGAAGGAGGCTTCGGTGCTGAAGGCTCCGTACGTGACGGCAAAACACGGTTTGATCGGACTTGCCAAGGTGGTCGCCAAGGAGGGTGCGCAGCACGGCGTACGCGCAAACGTGATCTGTCCTGGCTTCGTGCGCACGCCGCTGGTTGACCAGCAGATCCCCGAGCAGGCCCGGATACTGGGCATTTCCGAGCAACAGGTGATCCGGGATGTCATGCTCAGGGATACTGTCGATGGACAGTTCACGACTACCGAGGACGTCGCCGAAGTGGCTATGCTGTTTGCGTCGTTCCCGTCGAACGCCCTCACAGGTCAGTCACTGGTGGTCAGTCATGGTTGGCACATGCAGTAGAATATTGCCCCAGGTAGCGGAAAAATCGTTCGCTCTCCGGCTCGCTCAGGTGCCTTGGCTTGAGTTTTTCTGCATTCAGCCCACAACTACCGCAATCTCACGGGAGGAAATCCAATGCCACTCGCCCGCATCGATCTTCCGGCTGGTAAAACCGCCGAGTATCACAGCGCCGTTGGCGACACCGTGTATCAGGCAATGATCAGGGTGCTCAATGTGCCGAAGGACGATCGCTTCCAGGTCATTTCCGAACATTCGGTCGCCGACCTGGTCATTGATGCCAACTATCTGGGCATCCACAGATCCGCCGAAGCCATCGTGATCCAAGTGACCCTGAACGAGGGGCGGCCCGTGGAAATGAAGCGGGCATTCTACAAGGCGGTCGCAGACGGCCTGCACGAGCGCCTCGGACTGCGTCGCGAGGACGTCGTCATCAGCCTGGTGGAGGTGAAAAAGGAAAATTGGTCATTTGGCAACGGCGAGGCCCAGTACGCCCAGGCGCCTGGGGCTGCTGTCGTCAAGTGATCTGCATGCGTGGGCCGCTTATCGCCTCTCTGGTGGCAGGTTGGTCTCGGACGACATACACGCACCCGGAATGGAGATCGGACGCCCGAGCGATACCTATCGCTCAGTCAGGATCGAGTCGAAGTTTGACAAGATGAGCGTGATGGCGACCGGGGCGACGGTGCTGGTCGAACCTTTTGGATCACGCCGCCGCCAGGGGGCCATGGTGCGATTTCCTGGTGGCTACATCGCCGAAATTCACGCATCCATCGACAACTAAAGTTGACCCTGAACTACCATCGATACTCGGTCGAAAACTCGACCACGCCCTGCTCATTTGATTGCGTTATCGGGCTGTCGCTCGCGCTTCCTTCCAGGCGATTCCACGCCAGATCCGCGTTGACCAGCCAGTGATCGGTGATGAAGCGGCTGGCACTGAAGCCCATACCGACCGCCGTCAAACCACCATGAGCGGTATAGATCGGATATGCGGAATCCGAGGCCTGGGTGTCGGACACGCCGAACACCTTGCGCATGTATTGGCGATTGGAAAAGGTAATCGACGGGCCAGCGAACATGACGAACTTTTTCGAGCTTCCGGGCAGCGGCATGAAGGCTGAGAAATCGCCCAGCAGCCCGTCCGCGCCGCCCACGATCCGCCGCACATCCGCACGCACCACGAGCGGAAACGATTTTGACATCACGTACGATCCGAAAACCTTCACCACCGGCGCCGGTTTGATGTCGCCCAGCCCATGCAAATGGGTGTAGTCGTCCGATACAGGACGGCCGAGGTCATAGCCGACCGACACCCCGGCACGATATTTGTCCCCGTGCAGCAAGTTCACGCCGATGCCCTCCCCCACTGACGCGAAGGCGAGATCCTTATAGAGAATGACGATGACCGGACCGGGTGTCACGTGGTACGCCAGGCCGCCATCGTAGCGCGGCTCTGATATCAGTGCGCCGCCGAGCACGACGCGCCAATCCTTCAGGTTTGGTTCGTACAGCTTTTCCAGAATGGTGCCGCCCGGATACTGCCATTCCTGCAGCGGCGACGGCGTTTGCGACCAGGCCATCCGCGGCACCCATACACATAGTATCAGTGCCAGATAAGCCGACCGTCGTGAATTGATAGCCGTTCTCAGGAGATGACCGTGCATCCTTCTCTCACCGGCGAACAAGTCCAGGAACCTCCGACGTATGTGCCCGCCTATCATGACACAGCTTAATTCCCGGCTTTCTTAACTCGCGCTCACATTGGCGATCTATTGGTTCCAAATTGTTGTAGGCGGGGGCCCACGCGTCGCACCGCCTTGGCCGGGCATTTTTACAACGAAACCGCTGGGCAGTGATTTAGGAATAGACCGGCACCGGCGCCGGCGGTTCAATCTCGACCATCCGACCCGGGCGCGGACCGAGCTGACGATCCGAAGCCTAAACGAAGGCCAGGGTGTTGGGGCTGAACGAGGCCAGGTTGGGCAGCACAGTCGCGAGTGTCGTCGCATCGGCACCGAACCAGGCGGCCAGCGTCGCGGCATACTGGTCCACGGCAATGGTCGGAATCCATCGGCCCTCCTCGCCCTCGTCGTCCGGGCCGCCCAGCGCGAGCGTGGGCATTGCGCCGTAGATCTGCCCGCCCTTAACCGCGTCCCCGATCACCATGTGATGACTGCCCCAGGCGTGATCGGTACCGCCGCCGGTATTGGGTAACAGGGTGCGCGAGAAATCCGACAGGGTGAACGACGTGACGCTGCTGCCGGCACCGATATCGGCCATCGCGCCATGAAAGGCGGTCATACCGGCATCGAGTTCGGCCAGCAGGCTCTGTTGCCGGTTGACCTCATCGGTGTGCGTATCGAACGAACCAAGCGTCGCCAGAAATACCTGCCGGCTCGCGCCCAGCGTGCCGCGCGCCTCGATCACCTTGGCGATTGCCAGCATCTGCTTGGCAAAGTTGCTGGTCAAGCCGCCAAAGCGAGCGGTCAGGGTGGAGTCGGTCGTGCTGAGAATCGGGTTGAGTATCGCGCTGCTCGCCAGCGCCCCGGTCATGACGTTCTCGGCCGCCGCTACCAGGTCGGCCTGCTGGTCGATGTTCAATAGCTGAGCCAGAGCGGAGCGTCGCGCGGCATCGGCACTGCTGCTGCTGTAGCCGCTGAGCCCAAAGGAGCCACTGGTCGGGATGACCAGCGCCTGCGACGCCGCGCCGGTCACGAACAGGTTGTTGCCGCCGGTCGAGATCATCGGCGGAACGCTGGCATTGACGTTAAGGCTGGCCAGCTGGTCGGACAGACGTCCGCCCCAGCCGGTGTTCGACGAGGACGTACTGGATATCGAAGCCTGCCATTGGTGCTGTTGATCGATGTGCGAGAACAGGCTTTCCGGCTTTACCGTCGTGGTCAGCAGATATTCTGCCTTGGTGAGTGGTTGCACCAGCGTCCCGACGTTGGCGACGATCGCCAGCGAGCCGGAGTTCCACAGCGACTGGTGACCAGGCAGCGCCGGATGCAGTCCATAGGCTGGCGTGCTCCCCGATACCGCCAACGGCAGCAGCTGTGCCTGCGGCAAGGCTATGGTACTGCGCAGCTTGGCGTAGTTTGCGTATCCGGCCGTGTCAATTGGCACCAGCATGTTGTTGGTATCGTTGCCGCCGTAGAGAAAAACGCACACCAATGCCTTATAGTCCGCGGTGGTCGCGGCGCGCGCCGCGATGACACCCAGCTGGCCGAGAGCGGCGGATCCCGCGAGAGCGCCGGCATGCGCGAGAAAGCTTCGACGCTTCATGTCAGCGCTCCACCTGGTATTGTCCGGAACTGAGTATCAGGTAACTTGCCACACGGGCTGGGGCGGTGGGGTCGGTTGAGGTCACCGCTTGGAGCGCCCCCAGCATCACGTTACTGGCGTCGGCCGCCAGGCTGCCGTGCATCAGGACCTGGTTCAGTTGCGCGATCAACGCTGCCGGCTCGGTCGTGCTGGCGAACGGTGCCAGACTGATGCTGGTTCCGGTACTGCCGGTCACGGTGGGATCAGCTGCCGCCCCGCTTTGCATGATCACGGTGTTGATGAAGTTGGCACGCGCCAGCGCCGTTGCCGCGTTATCGATGCCGAACTCGGGTGCCAGCGTCTGGGTGCCTGGGATTTGATAGCTCGGCGGATAGAAGTTGAATACCGTTTCCGGCGAGAAGATCGGTTGCCCCATGTTCGAACTCGCGCCGCGCAGGTACACGCCGTCTGACTGGCCGCCCAGACTACGCAGCGTGGCGGTGATGAACAGCGCCGGTTCGCGTAAGCGACCGAATCCATTGCCCGCCGGCTGATCGCCTCGTGCCTCAGTGTCTGTGAGGATGGCACGCACCACTGCCGCAAGATTGCCGCGTACGCCAGTACCATCATTGGCGAATACGGCGGCGACTCGTGCAACGTAGGCCGGGCTCGGGTTGCTGGTCACCAGGTGCTGGATCAGCTGCTTGCCGATGAACGGCCCGACATTCGGATGGTTGAATATATTGTCCAGCGCATTGGTCAGATCCTGCTCCGGCGTCTGATTAGGCGGCACCGTATAGCCGTTGAGCAGCGGCTTCGGATCCGTATCGTCATGATGATCCGCGAACGCGACCATGGTGCCGTTGAAATTGACCGGATTGGCCCATGTGGAGTTCGCCCCCGGCAGCGCCGGATAGGTCCAGCCGGTGAAAACGGAGGAGAAGCCTTCGATCGTAGCCTGGGCATAGGTGGGAATCGGCGCGCCGGTACTGTCAAGCTGCTGCGTGCCGTCGGCATTGAGCTGGTATAGCCCTATGGAAAACAGCTGCAGCACCTCGCGCGCGTAGTTTTCGTTCGGCGTGGTGCCGTTGACCGGATTCGGCTTGTCGTTGTCGACCATGTCGAGGTAATGCCCCATCACCGGGCTCAGGGTCACGTCCTGCAGCAGCGCACGAAAGTTGCCGAACGCGTCGCTCAAAAGCAGGTTCTGGTAGGCCGCCAGGCCGTAGGCCTCGTAAATCTCGACGCTGGAGACGACGAAGATCTGCGACAACGCATAGGCGACGCGCTGGCGCAGCTGATCCGGGTTATTCAAGGCGTGGGTGAAGAAATCCCGCTGTACCTGGAACGGCGAGTACTGGTCGCGCGCGCACAGGCTGGAGGCATCCGTCGGTGTCGCCGTATCGGTGACGCAGTCGGCAGGTGCGGTATGCGGCGTGTAGGTGTAGCCGGTGTACTGCGTTGCTGGCGCCGCGAACTGTTCGTTGAGGTAGGCACTGATGCCGATGCTCTGGGCGTGCGCCAGATCACTCGCGGTGACGCCGAAGGTGGCCTGGTCGAGCAGCCGCGCGGCATCGTTGGCGGTCGCGAGCGGCACGATGGGAGCTGTTGGAGCGCTGGCAGAGCCATCGCTGCCGCCACCGCCGCCACAGGCGCTGAACAGAGCGGATATCGCAAGCATGGCGGCCAGGCGCAAACATGCCGAGCGGGCAGGCCAAGGCCGCACGTGAATCATTGTCGAAGACCCCGGTGATACTTATCCCTGCGACCAACAACGGCCTGGCGTACAAATGGTTGACGCGCAACGTCAGACCTGGCATTGCGGTGCGCGGTTGAGTGTGGCGTCCTCGTCGCCTACCCTGCCGACATAATCCACCGCGCACTTCGCGTCACACCTGACTCACCGGCGGGGAGCTGGTGTACCTCGCTAAGAAGGTAAGAAGGTAAGAAGGCTAGCTGCCCTCAGCCCGCGGATTTGGCACTGCACTCATTGCGTTTGTCGCGCGTCTGCTGCTGCAGCCAGGCGATCAGGCCATCGAAGCCGCCCTTCTGATCAAACACGGTGGCGTATTGCTCGGATTGCAGCGACAGGGTACTGACCCCGTCGGATATGACGTTGGCGACGCGCCAGCCGCCGGCCGCGGGATGCAATACGTAGTCGAAGGTATGCGCATCGCCGTGACCCGGCTTGAGCCGCGCATGCACCATCACATACCCGTTCGGCAGCTCCTTTGAATCCAGCGTGCTGAATGCATCGCCGTCGTAGCTGCGGAATTCCGTAGCATATGTCGTGGTGACCATATCCTTGTACGCCGCCACGAACTGCGTGCGCTGATCGGGTGTCAGCTTCGACCAGTCACGCCGCAGCGCCCGCTCGGCGATGAAAGCTATGTCGTAAGTGGCGTCGACTGCCCCCGACAGGCGTTGAGCGCGTCCGTCGCAGGCGTATTGCTTGCCATGCTTCATGTTATCGAGCAGCGTGGCATGAAATGCCGTGACGACGTCGGCAGGAGTTCCTGAAGGATCGGCCCCAGCGGTGCCCGATGCAGCCAGCACCAGCACGGTCGCACTCAAAAGCGCACTTGAATAAGGCGACAACAGCATTCTCCGTGGATGCCGGCCCACCTGAATTTGGCATCGGACCGGTAAAATCTCTTACACTGCCGGATTGCGCAAACGCGAGTTCACGAGCAGTACGGCAGTCACTTCAATAGTATAAACAAAAGCAAACACCGTGTTGGCGAAACGCGCCGTCGACACGGCTGACGGCCGGTGTGAACAAACTACAAAATCATGCATAACAAGGATCCGCAAGCCCACCCTGTTCCCATCGGCACTGGCCGGGCGCTGAGCTGGTGGATCGACGCCGTTCAGCACCGCGCCGCCTGGGTGGCGGTAGCGGCGCTATTGCTGGCGCTCGTTCTTGGACGCTACATCGTCGCGCACCTGAGCGTAGACACCAATACCGAGCACATGCTGTCGGCGCAATTGCCGTGGCGCCAGGCCGAGCTGCAAATGAATCGCCTGTTCCCGCACCTCGATCCCGGGATCGTCGCGGTAATCGACGGCGATACCCCGGAAGCCGCTGACAGCGCCCAACTGCGGCTGGTGGATGCTCTGCGCACGCAGCCGCAGTTGTTTCCCCAAGTGTTCGCCTTCGAAACCGAAAATTACTTCCGGCGCAACGGACTGCTGCTGCTGGACACCGAGGCATTGCAGCACGTGGCCGACCGCTTGAACCAGGCGCAGCCGTTTCTTGGTGCGCTGGATCGCGACCTGAGCCTGCACGGCCTGTTCACGCTGCTCGACCGGGCGGTGACCAACGCGGACGCGGCCGCCGGCTTCGACCTGGCGCCGGCCTTCAACGGCTTCGCCCACGCGGTGAACGCCGCCGTGTCCGGTGTCGACCAGCCGATGTCGTGGGAATCACTGATCGGCGCCGGCTCCAGCGTGCAGCCGGAGCCGCTGCGGCGTTTCGTGCAGATCACCCCGACGCTCGATTACACGCGGCTGTTCCCCGCCGCAGCAGCGATGGCGGCCATCCACGAGCTGCAGCAGCGACTGCAGCTGGATCCGGCGCACCACGTCAGCGTGCGGCTGACCGGCTCGGTGGCGCTGGAGCACGAGGAATTGCATAGCGCTTTCTCAGGCGGCGTGCGTGCGTTTTGCGGCGGCATGGTGGTGGTGGCGCTGTTGCTGTTTCTTGCACTGCGTTCGCTGCGACTGGTCGCGGCGGCAGTACTCACGCTGCTGTTCGGCCTGATCGTTACCGGCGCCTTTGCGACCCTCGCCGTCGGGCACCTCAACCTGATTTCCATTGCGTTCAGCGTGCTCTATGTCGGCCTCGGGATCGACTATTCGCTCTACCTGTGCATGCAGTACCGCGAACTGCTGGCGGCGGGCGTTGCGCCGCAGGAAGCGTTGCCGCGCGCGGCGCGCGATATCGCCGGCTTCATGACGGTGTGCGCTGCCACCACGTCGCTCGGCTTCTTCGCCTTCATCCCAACCGCGTTCACTGGCATCGCCGAACTGGGACTAATCGCCGGTACCGGAATGTTCATCAGCCTCGCCGCCAGCCTCAGCCTGCTGCCGGCCCTGATCAGGCTGCTGCCGCCTGACCCGGCGCGGGTACAGCTGCGGCCACCGGGCGCAGGGCGGCTGGGCCGCCTGCTCGACCTGCCGTATACGCATGCGCGTGCCATCTGGATCGGCGCCGTCGTATTGGCCGTTGGTGCGATCGCGGTGGTCCCGCGGGCGCACTTCGATTACGACCCGCTGGACCTGCGCGACCCCAAGAGCGAGTCGGTGGCAACGTTCCGCGATCTGCTCAGAGACGCCAACCTGCCTCCGCTGACGCTGTCCGTGGTGACGAATGACGCCGATTCCGCAACTGCGATGGCCAAAAAACTCGCTGCTCTGCCACTGGTGGCCCACGTGCTCACGCTCGCGGACTTCGTGCCGCAGGATCAGGACGCGAAACTGGCCATCCTGGCGGACCTCAACCTGTCGCTCGGCCCGTCTCTGTCCGAGGACGTATCCAGGCCGGTCGAGCGCGCGGATGATGCTGCCACCATCGCCACCTTCCATTCCGATCTGCACGCCTATATCGGCCGCCTCGCGGCGCGGCCGGGTGCGGCCGGCGGCGCGCGCCGCACTGTATGCGCGGCTGCGCGATGGGCTGTTGGGTGCGCTGCCGGCACAGATCAGGAGCCTGCAGCTGGCTCTGCAGGCCGGGCCGGTCACCGACAAGGATCTGCCCGCGGCGCTGGTGGAAAAATGGAGGAGCGCCGACGGGCACTATCGCGTCGAAGTGTGGCCCAAAGAGGTGCTGAACGGTCCCGCGGCGATGGAGCGCTTCGTGACCCAGGTGCGCAGCGCGGCGCCGAACGCCGTTGGCGCACCAATCGGGTTCATCGAATCGGGACATTCCGTGGTGGCGGCGTTCCGCCAGGCCTTCCTCTACTCTTTCATCGCGATCACCATCCTGCTGTTGATACTGCTGCGCAGCGTGGTGGGCATGCTGCTGGTGCTGATACCGTTGACGCTCGCCGGGCTGCTCACCGTGGCCGGCTCGGTGCTGCTCGACGTGCCGTTCAATTTCGCCAACGTCATTGCGCTGCCGCTGGTGCTGGGCGTGGGCGTGGACTACGGGGTCTATCTGGTGCAACGCGGCCGGGTGGCTGCCGCGACCCAGGTAAATATTCTGCGCACCGGCACCGCGCGCGCCGTATTGTTCGGCGCACTCATCACGACCGCCAGTTTCGGCAATCTCATGCTCGCCAGGCACCCCGGTACGGTCAGCATGGGTATCCTGCTCACGGTCGGCCTGGCAATGACGCTGCTGTGCGCGCTGGTGCTGCTACCCAGTCTGCTGGCGTGGCGTTACGGCGGCGGAGTGACCGGCAAGGGGCGCTAGTAGTGATCCAGATAATTATTGTGCGACGCAGCAATGTGTTTACCTGCCGCGATTGAGGCGCGACTGCCCGCGGTTGAAACCGGTACCTTATCCGCACCTGCGAGGTGGCGATGTCCGCTCTAGTTGCGCTGCTACAGCTGATTGGATTGGCCAGCCTGGGCCTGGCGGCGCTGTATGCGGTTTTAACCCTGGTCGCGATGCTGGTGTGGCGTATACCGGCGACGGCGGCCACTGCGCCGGCCCTGCCGCCGGTGAGCGTGCTCAAACCGCTGTGCGGTGCGGAGCCGGGCTTGTACGAGCACCTGCGCTCCTTCTGTCGCCAGGACTATGCGCAGTTTCAGATCGTGTTTGGCGTGCGCGATCCGGCTGATCCGGCGCTGGCAGTGGTGCAGCGCCTGGTGGCGGAATTCCCCGCGCAACCCATCGACGTCGTGATCGATCCGCAGCAGCACGGCAGTAACGCCAAGGTCAGTAATCTGATCAACATGCTTGCGCAGGCACGCCACGATGTACTGGCGATGGCGGACAGCGACACCTGCGTCGCGCCCGACTATCTCTCCACGGTGACGGCACCGCTGCAGGATCGCGGCGTGGGTCTGGTCACCTGCCTGTACCGCGGCGTGCCCACGCGGCAGATCTGGTCGCGATTGGGCGCGATGTACATCAACGACTGGTATGCACCCTCGGTGCTGCTGGCGTGGCTGTTCGGCTACCAGGGCTATGTTTCGGGCCAGACGATCTGCCTGCGACGCGAAACGCTGCAGGCAATCGGTGGACTGCGTCCGGTAGCCAGTCATCTTGCCGACGACCATCGTTTGGGGGAACTGGTTCGTGCACTTGGGCTGCGCACCGTGCTGTCGCGCTATTGGCTCAGGGCCGAACACGACGAGCCGAACCTGGCCTCACTTATCGGCCATGAGTTACGGTGGATGCGCACCATACGGGTGCTGCGACCGAAGAGTTTTCGCTGGATGTTTCTCAGCGTAAGCCTGCCCCTGGCGGTCTTCGGTCTCGCGCTGACTGCCCTCGATCCGGCATTCTCGCGCGCGGCCTGGGCATTGTTCCTGACGACGCTGGCGGCACGGCTCGGTCTGCACATGGTGCACCGGCGGCACGATGATCGCCCGTTGCTGTCGGACTGCTGGCTGCTGCCGGCGCGCGATCTGCTGATCCTGTGGGTCTGGTGTCGAAGCTTCCTCGGCTCGCAGGTCATTTGGCGGGGTCATCAGTTTGCGGTCGACGCCGACGGCGTCATGCACCGGCGCTCATGAGGGTCCCCGCCCGGCGCGCTGTGCGCCGCTAGCTGACGGTACTGGCGGGAACGGAATCTGAGAATCGCAGCATATATCGGCGGTCTGCTGGGCCTGGCGCTGCTGATCACGCTGGTCATTCGTGCCGACATGTCTGCCATGCTTCAGACCTTTGAAGTGGCAGGCTGGAGACTGCTGTGGCTGGTGCCGTATCGCGCCCTGCCGCTGCTGCTGTACGCCATTGGCTGGCTGGTTCTGCTTCGCCCTTACGATCCCGAAGGGCGCGCCGGGCTCGGCTACCTGCTGTGGGTCGCCTTTGTGCGCGACGCCATCGATCGGCTGCTGCCCGTGGCCAGCGTCGGTGGCAGCGTCGCCGGGGTGCGCCTGGTGCGTTGGCGCGGGCTCGGCGCAGTCCCGGTGAGCGCCAGCATCATCGTAGAGATTTTGCTGACGCTGATCGTGTCCTACCTGTTTGCCGCGGTCGGTCTGGTACTGCTGATCGAGTTGCGTGGTACCGGACCGGAATACCGTCGGCTGCTGATCCCATTCCTGTTCAGCCTGCTGGTGCCGACTGTTACTGCGCTGCTGTTGCGTTACGGCTCGGTGTTCAAGCGCCTGCACGGCCTGTTGCGCCCGTTCGTGGGCGAAGGTGCCATGGCCGAAGGAGCAGCGTCACTGGACCATGAGCTGCGCGCCACCCTGCGTCGCAGGCGGAGGTTGCTGGCCGCCGGCGGCCTGCAGTTGGCGGCGTTAGTCTCGGGGTCGTTCGAAGTCTGGTTCGCGTTGCGCCTGTTTGGACACCCGGTGGGTCCCGGCGCCGCCATGATGCTGGAGAGCCTGACCCAGGCCGTGCGCCTGCTGGCATTCGTGGTCCCGGCCGGCCTGGGCGTGCAGGAAGCCGGCCTGGTGCTGTTCGGGCATGCGCTGGGCATCAGCGGCGAGCTGGCTTTGTCGGTCTCCATGGCCAAGCGCATGCGCGAAGTGCTGTGCGGCCTGCCGTCACTGATGTCCTGGCAGTGGATGGAGGGGCGGCGGCTGCGCGGGCTGGCGCACACTCCCTCATGAAGCGCGCACAGGTCATCGGCTTGCTGTTGGCGATCCTCGCTGCCTCGCCCGTCAATGCGGCGGACCTGGTGCTGACGCACGCGCGGGTGTATCCCTCACCGGAAGCGGCGCCGCTCGAAGATGCGACCGTGGTGCTGCACGACGGCCGCATCGCCTCCGTGTTGCAATCGAATTCGAATCCCGGCGTAGCGGCTTCAAACTCAGCTCAGGTTCTCGATTGTACCGGCATGAGTATTACCGCCGGCCTCTGGAACAGTCACGTCCACATCCTTCCGGTGCAGCTTCTCCACGCCGATGAGAAGACCGGGGCAGAACTTACCCGCGCACTGCAGGCGATGCTTACTCGCTGGGGCTTCACGACCGTGTTCGATGTGGCCTCCATCCTCGCCAACACCAACAACATTCGCACCCGGATCGCAGCTGGCGAGATTCTCGGGCCGCGTATTCTCACCACCGGTGAACCCTTCTTCCCCGCGCACGGTGTCCCGAGTTACGTCAAAGGCTATCTCGAGCACAATCGCATCACCCTGCCTGACGATCCGACCACCGCAGCCGCCGTTCAACGCGTCCGCCGGCAGGTTCACGACGGTGCCGACGGTATCAAGATCTTCGCCGGTTCCATCGAAGGCGACGATGTACTGCTGATGCCGCTGGAGCGCGCGCAGGCCATCGTCGCCGAGGCCCATCATCTCAACCGCCTGGTTTTCGCGCACCCTTCCAATCTGGCCGGTATCCAGATCGCACTCGACAGCGGTGTCGATGTGCTGGCTCACGTCACGTCGGACGATCGGGCCTGGTCGGCCGCGCTGGTTGACAGCATGCGGGCAGCGAACATGGCGCTGATCCCAACGCTGAGCCTTTTCGACGTCGAAGAGAAGAAGGCGGGCGCCTCCCCCGAGAACGAGCAGAAAGTCGTTGATCGCGCCGTCGCGCGCTTGCATGCCTACGCCGCGGCCGGTGGTGACATTCTGTTCGGGACCGATGTCGGCTACATATACCAGTTCGATACCACGCAGGAGTACACACTCATGCAGAGCGCCGGCATGAACTTCCCGCAGATACTCGCCTCACTGACCACCAGCCCGGCGCGCCGTTTCGGCGTTGCCGATCACAGCGGCCGCGTCGCCGAGAGGATGGACGCCGACCTCACGGTCCTCACGGGCGACCCGGCTACCGACATAACCGCCTTCGCGCACGTGCGCTACACCATCCGCGCAGGCAAGATCATATTCCAGGCACTTTCGCGCAGCGGTCTCAGGTCTTCACCCGGCCGGCGAATGCGCAGCCCTGACAAACAGCAACCTTGACAGCGCCAGCGGCGCCACCTATCGCAAATCCGGCGATGAGGTCGCACAGGCAGTGACGAGCGCCTTCAGGGGCTGGTCGCCCCGCCCTTCGCCGCCCGCCGCACCGAGCGCGGTTTGACCGCCGTCATCGCATCGCGCACCACCTGTTCCAGCACCGCCAGGTAACCGACGTATCGCTTGCGTCCTTCGGCGGTAAGCCGGCAAATGGTCTGCGGACGATTGCGCTCGAAGCTCTTGGACACCTCGACCAGGCGCGCGGCCTGCAATACCTGCACGTGCCGGCTCAGGTTGCCGTCGGTCAACCCGCACAGCTGCTTGAGGTCGCCGAATCGAAGGCCTGTCGGATGCGCGGCCAGTGAGGTCAGAACGCTCAGTCGCGCACGTTCGTGGATCACGCGGTCCAGGCCCGCGTACGCATACTGCGATGCACGTCTATTCTCTTTCTTGTAGCTGCTCATCGTCACCGTATTCCAGGGGGTTGCGTTTCAGAATGCAGGCCACCAGCAATTGTCCGACCCCGTACGGGACGCCCATGACCCACGGTGAGAATCTGAACTCGGGCGGCAACAGTCCCAGGCAGCCGAGCCCGCACACCAGGTACCAGACGCCGGCCAGGAACATCGGTCGCGGCAGGAACCGACAGGAGGCAAAAACGCCCAGGCTGAACACCACCTGCCACAGCCCCGGCAGCACCCACAGCATCGGTGCTGCGACCCGCAGCAGCACCACCGTGAGCAGTCCCCCGGCAACGAGAGCCGGCATGAACTGCTCAACGGCAGACTGCAGCATCGGTATCGCCAGAGCGCCGTGTGCGCGGCGCGATCGCTGGACAGTCTCGATGCCAATGACAATCAGCGACAGCACCGCGGTGGCCACCCACAGCATCACGTATTGCTGCACGTGCGCGGCAGGATCCTTCAGCCACAACGCCTGTGCCCCGGCGGCCAGCCACGCCAGCACTCCTGTGGCTGCCAGGGTCGCCGGACCGTAGCCGCGAAACTCGGCGTCGCGGGCCAGCTGCCCGCGGATCACGCTGATATCGGTCAAAGCGCGATTCAGATCCCGCATACACCGCACCTTCTACTTTGCAGCGTAAAGTACAACAGCTTGCAGGGTATCCACAACTTCAGCCCGCCGATGCCGGCGCGTGCCAGGTGCTATCATCGCCTGGCGCGCAAGCCGACGAATTCCAGGATGATGGAAACTCGAAAGAATCAGTCCTTTTCCGTGCGTTTGCGTTTTGCCTTGGCCGGCATTGCTCATGGCGTGCGCACCGAGCGAAGCCTACAGACACAGGCGGCGGCGCTGTCGCTGGTGCTGCTGCTGCTGCTGATACTGCGGCCGGCGCCACTGTGGTGGGCGTTGATGATCCTGTCCAGCGCCGCAGTCATCGCCGCGGAGCTGTTCAACACCGCTATTGAGCGCCTGGCGGACCACCTGCATCCCGAGCTGCATCGCCAGATCCGCATCGTGAAGGACTGCGCGGCGGCCGCGGTGCTCTGCCTGGCGATCGGCGCCGTGGGCGTAGCAATCGCGTTGGTGGTGGAAGTTGCGCGTCACTGATCACCGGACGAGCGGTCCACCGCCAGCGGCGCGAACGCCTGTTGCACTGGCATGACTTCGATCGCGTTGACGTTCACATGCGATGGTAGCCGCAATATCGACTCGATGACCTGCACCACGTCCGGCGTCTGCAGCGGACGCATGCCCGCATAGGGCGCCCGGGCCGCGGTTTCATCGCCCTTGAATCGCACCAGCGAAAACTCCGTTTCGCACAGACCAAGCTCGACCGAGCTCACGCGGATCGCCGTTCCCAGCAGATCGGCCCGCAGATTCAGCGACAGCTGCCGGACGTAGGCCTTGGTGGCGCCGTACACGTTGCCGCCCGGATAGGGATAGGTGGCCGCCACCGATGACATATTGATGATGTCGCCGCGATTGCGCGCAACCATGCCGGGCAGGATCGCCCTGGTGACGCGCGTCAGGCCCAGCACATTGGTCTGGATCATGGTTTCCCAGTCCGCAAGGTTTGCCTCGTGGGCTTTATTCAGTCCCAGCGCCAGCCCGGCGTTATTGATCAGGGTATCGATGGTGGAGAAGGCGGTGGGCAGGCCCGCCAGGCAGGCCTGTAGCGAGGTTGCCGATTGGACATCGAGCACGCAGGTGAACAGTCGCTCGGAGTTGACCTCGCGGGCAAGCTCACTCAAGCGCTCGGCGCGCCGGCCAGTGGCAATCACGTGAGCACCCGCGTCGAGCAGGCCCAGCGCCAGGCCGCGACCGATACCGGAGGTCGCGCCACTGACGAAGGCCACTCGGCCCTGCGCCCATGAGACTCGCGCTGTCATCGCGCATTCTAGCGGGCCGCCAGCGCCGATCGCCAGTGCCCACGCTCACGACCCGCAACCCCGTGCCAAGGATGTTGCACGGAACTGCGGGTCAGGCAGACATCAGCCGCTGGCCGCTTTGGCCACGCTGTAGGAGTGCGCTCCCGCCCCGGCAAGATGACCGCCATCCACGATCAGATATTCTTCGCGGATCGGCCGACCCTCAAACCAGCATTCCAGGATCTCGCGCGTGCCTGCCGCGTAGCGTGCCTGCGCGGACAGCGAGGTGCCGGAAATATGCGGTGTCATTCCGTGATGCGGCATGGTCCTCCATGGGTGGTCCTTCGGCGGCGGCTGCGGAAACCACACGTCGCCGGCATAGCCGGCCAGTTGTCCGCTTTCCAGAGCCCGCACGATCGCATCCCGATCGCATATCTTTCCGCGCGCGGTATTGATCAGGTAGGCGCCACGCTTCATCTTGCCGATGAGCTTGTCGTTGAACAGATGCTCGGTCTCCGGGTGCAGCGGCGCATTGATGGTCACCACATCGCAGACCTTGACCATCGACTCGGCATCGGGGTGCCAGGTCAGGCCGAGTTCCTTCTCCACCGCAGGTGCCAGCCGGTGGCGATCGGTGTAGTGCAGTTTCACGTCGAACGGCTTGAGACGGCGCAGCACCGCCAGCCCGATGCGGCCGGCCGCCACCGTACCCACATGCATACCTTCAAGGTCGTAGGAGCGCTCGACGCAGTCGGCGATGTTCCAGCCGCCCTTGATCACCCACTGATAGGACGGGATGTAGTTCCTGACCAGCCCCAGGATCATCATCACCACGTGCTCGGAGACGCTGATGCTGTTGCTGTAGGTGACTTCGGCGACGGTGATGCCGCGCTTGATCGCTGCCTGCAGGTCCACATGATCGGAGCCGATGCCGGCAGTGATCGCCAACTTGAGTTTCTTGGCCTTCTCGAGCCGCTCCGGCGTGAGGTAAGCCGGCCAGAACGGCTGCGATATCACGATGTCGGCATCGGGCAATTCCTTCTCGAATACCGAGTCTGCGCCCTCCTTGTCGGAGGTGACGATCAGCTTGTGGCCGCCGTCCGCCAGGAACTTACGCAAGCCGAGCGCGCCGGTGACGCTGCCGAGCAGTTCACCGGGCTTGAAGTCGATTGCCTTGGGGGTCGGCGCGGTCTGGCCGCCGGGATAGCCTTCGATCTTCGGCACCGCGTCGCGCGCATAGGATTTGGGGTAGCCAGTGACGGGATCGTCGTACAGCACGCAAAGTACTTTTGCCATCAGATTGCTCCTTTGACGCCGGTTCAACGGCGGGCGGCCGAACGCGACTGCGGGGTCGGTATCCTGGCCAGATAGATCAGTCTTAGGCAGGCCGTCAATCGCAGCAAATCAAAGTTATATATCGGCCGATAGATAGCGCCGATCAAACCGACTACGGCCGCGCCAGCTGTGGACTGTCAGCCGGAACAATCGGTTGCGACTTAATCGCTAGCTCACCGCAAGTGCGGATTGTATTTTCTTCTCGATCGTCGCCTGAAGGTCGAGCGCTCGCGCCACGTGCAGCAGCGCCCTGGCCACCGAGGGCAACGGCTCGTGGTCCGATGCCACGATGCCGATCAGATGTGCGGCATTGGGTTCGGTCAGGGGAATGGCCGCCAGGCCGTCCAGTTTTCCGAGCAGTAACAGGAAACTCTCCGGCACCACCGTCGACAGCGCGCCGAATCTGATGTGTGACCACAGCGTTATCAGCGAATTGGTTTCGACCACGGCGTGAACCTCCGCCGCCGCCTCATGAAAGTGCATGTCCAGGATGCGCCGGTTCTGCATGTCCGGCGTCAACAGGCACATCGGCTGACTGGCGGCCTGGGCCCAGCTGACGCGCTCGTACCCGCCGAGCGCAGAGTCGCGGTGCGTCAGCAACACGTAGCGTTCCAGATACAGCGGCAACGTCTGTACCCGGGACAGCGGCTCGTTGTCCAGGTAGGTCAGGCCGATGTCGAGGCTGAAATCGTCCAGCCCGCGCTGGATGTCGATCGAGGTCTGGGATCTGACGACGATGGTCGTGCGGCCATGCCGTTCGATGAATGGGGTGGTGAGCAGCGATACAATCGGCAGTGTCACCGGAATGGCGCCGATGCGCAGCTGGCCGACCAGGCCCTCGCGCATCTCGCTCAGTTCCTGCTTCAATCCGTTGTAGTCGGCAAGCACGCGCTGCGCCATGGCCAGGGCGCGCTCGCCTTCCGGCGTCAGCCCGACATAGCGTTGGCCGCGCTCCACCAGCAGGACTCCGAGACTTTCTTCCAGCTGTTTGATGCCGGCGGACAGCGTGGGTTGGGAGACGCTGCAGGCGGCGGCCGCGCGCGCGAAATGACGCTCCCTGGCTAAGGCGGTCAGATATTGCAGGTGGCGGGTAATCATCACCGATGCCATCTATGATGACATGCCGAGCGCGCCAGTCGACAGCCATCGCTCACACCGCGCTGCACTCTCTGAGGTACTTGCTCTCGAACAGATCGGCCGGCACCGGCCTGGCGAACAGGAAACCCTGCAGTTCATCGCAGCTCAACAGCTTGAGCAGGCGCGATTGTTCCTCGGTTTCCACCCCCTCCGCCACCACCGTGAGCCGCAGTGCGTGTGCCAGATTGATGATGGTGGATACCAGCGACAGCCCCTCCGGGCCCGCGGTCATGTCGCCCACGAACGACTGGTCTATTTTCAGTGTGTCCACCGGCAGCTTGGACAGGTAGCTGAGGGAAGAGAACCCGGTCCCAAAGTCATCGATGGCGATCTTCACCCCCATCGCTCGAATCGCCTGCAGACACGCGATACTGTTCTTGATGTCCTCCATGATGACGCTTTCGGTGATCTCCAGTTCCAGTCCGGCCGCCGCGTGGCGGTCAACGCCGATGGCCTGGCTGATCTCGCCGATGAAACCTGCATTGCGCAGTTGCAGCGGCGACACATTGACCGACAGGCGCACGACCTTCAGACCGGCGGCGCGCCAGCGCAGATAGTCCTCGATCGCTTTTTGCAGCGCCCAGCGTCCGACTTCGAAGATCAAGCCGGATTTCTCCAGCGTGGGTATGAACCGGCCCGGGGCCACCAGGCCGGTGCGCGGATCGTTCCAGCGGATCAGCGCCTCAGCGCCCGTGAGTTTGCCGCTGATGAGATTTATCTTGGGCTGATAGTGCAGCACGAATTCCTGATTCTCGAACGCCAGCCGCAGCTGGAATTCCAGATTCAGCCTGGCAACCACGGTTTCGGTCATTCGCTCCGCGTAGAACAGGTATCGATCGCCGTTCGCCTTGGCTTTCTTGAGCGCCGCCTCGGCGTTTCCGACCAGCGTGTCGGCATCGATATCGTTGTCCTGGAACATCGCGACGCCGACCTTGGCGGAGATGCGGAACACGCCATCGTTGATCTGGAACGGATGCTCCAGGAAAGCGCGCATCGTTTTCTGCACCTTCCTCTCCACGTCGTCCTCGTGCGCGATTTCGGGGACCACCACCACGAACTGGTCCGCTCCCACCCGCGCCAGCAGGCCGGCATCGCCCACGGTGCGGGTCAGCCACTGTGCAGTCTGTCTCAGAACCGCGTCGCCGCCGGCGCGCCCGAAGGTATCGTTGATGTTCTTGAAGCCGTCCAGATCGATCAGGCACACGGCCAGCTTGTAGCGGCCGCTGGCGGCGCGCCGCAGTGATTGCGTCACGCGCTCGCGCAGCAAACGACGGTTCGCAAGTCCCGTCAGCGGGTCGTAGTACGCCAGGTAGTCGAGCTTATCGGCTTTTTCGAGGTGATCCAGCGCGAACGATATGTCGGCCGCCATCTGCACCAGAAGCTGCCGCTCGTCGGCATCGAACACGCCGGCATCGCGCGCGAACAGCGCTATCACCCCTCTGGGCCGGCCCGCCACGGCCAGCGGAAAGAATGCCATCGACTTATGCCCTCTACCGAGCAACTCCGCACGATCCGGCGCCAGCAATGGATCGGTCGCGATGTCGTTGCAGACCACAGGTTCCAGTTGCCGCAACGCCCGACAGGCCGGCTGATCGCTTTCGGGACTACCCGCATGGGCCGTGAGCCTGATGCCGCTGGTGTAGTCTTCCCTGCCGCCGCACCATGCGATCACTTCACCGTCCAGGGTCTGCGGGTCGATGAGGCCGATCCATGCCATCCTGAACGCGCCCGCCTCGACTGCAATCCGGCAGGCCTCCTTGAGCAGCTCGTCGATATCGGGCACGCGCACGATGAGCGAATTGATGCCGCTCAATACCGCGTAGACGTGATTGAGCCGCTTTATTTTCTGTTCCGCTTCCTTCCTCTGGGTAATGTCGGTAGCGATGCCGGCCGTTCGATAGGCGATCCCGCTCTCATCCAGAATCGGAAAGCCGCGCATATTTATCCAGCGCAGCCCGCCGTCGTCACGGACAATGCGAAACTCGTAGTTGAACGAACCGGTGCGGCGCTCGCCCGAGCTGGCGAACACCTGTCCGGCATCATCCGGGTGTATAGCATCGGTCCATGATGTCGGCTGCGCATACAGACTTTCGCGGCTGCGTCCCCAGATATGCTCGTAGGCCGGACTCACATAGTACATCTGCGAGTCATCGATGCTTCTCAGAAAAAATACATCGTGGATGTTCTCGGCAATTTGCCGCAGCCGCGACTCGCTGACACGCAGAATTTCCTCGGTCTCCCGCTCCGCCGTTACGTCCAGATGCATCACGATGGCGCCGTTGCGCTGATCGGCGGTCACCGGCGTCACCGTCAACAGGTACCAGCGGCGTTCGGTTGCCGACTGGCGGCTGTACTCGGTCGAAAAACTTGCCGCACTACCCGATAGCACCGAACGGATGCCCGCGGCGATCGGCTGAGTCTCGGTTGGGCAACCGGCGAGTGCACTGTCGCAGATGGCGGGATAGTCGACACCGATCCAATCCTCGCTGCCCTCGATATTGTCGGCGGTGGAGAATCGCCACCACGCCTCGTTCACGGACACGATGCGCCCCCGGGCGTCGAGCAGAGCAATGTGTGCGGGCAGCGCATCGAGAACGGCGGCGCGCTTGGCGGCTTCGTTGCTGCGCAATGTTTCCCGGGCGCGCTGCAGCAATAGTGTCCGTCCGGCGCCGCCGGTGACGGTATCCGGCTCGCCGACGGTTATTTCCTCCAGTCGTTGTCCGGTTTGACGCAGCACTTCGATGAGCGCGGCGATCTCCTCATTCACGTCCCGGGGAGGCGTCGATGCGCGATTCATGGCCAGTCGACTCGCATATGGCTTGCCGCAGCCGGCGTGATTCAGTCGGCCGCGTTGCGCCGCGTCGTGAGCCCGCGAGTTTCGCGCTCGGTCATGGAGGTTGCGGCCGCGACGATCGGCGGCGCTATGAATCGCCGGCGGCGACGGCCACGGCAGTGCAGCTGATGGTTCGGGGCTCGCGGTGCATGCCATCACCTTAAAGTGCCTGCCAGTCCAGGGTCTGTACGCCGCCGCACAGATCACGGCGGCTGAGCCTGTAGGACGCTATGACCCCGCTGGCGCGCGAGCGGCCCGCTTATGAGATCAGGATAGCTCTGAAATCGTTCACGTTGGTCAGCGTCGGGCCGGTCACGACCGCATCGCCGAGACTTTCGAAAAAACCATGGCCGTCGTTATTGGCCAGGCTGGTCCTGGGGTTGAGCCCTAAGCCGTGCGCGCGGGCCAGGCTGTCGGGAGTCAGAATTGCGCCCGCGACGTCTTCGGTGCCGTCGACGCCATCGGTATCGCCGGCGATCGCGTACACCCCGGGCTGACGATCGAGCGCAATTGCCAGCGCCAGCAGGAACTCGACATTGCGGCCACCGCGACCGCCGCCGTGCACGGTCACCGTGGTCTCACCCCCGGATAGCAGCACGCATGGAGCCGCGCATGGCTGCCCATGGGTGACCACCTGGCGGGCAATGCCCGCCATGACCTTGCCCACATCGCGCGCCTCTCCTTCAATGCTGTCGCCGAGGATCATCGGTGCAATATCCGCCGCGCGTGCCACTACAGCGGCGGCCTCGAGCGCCATCTGCGGCGCGGCAATCATGCGGGTCTCAGCTCCCGCCAGCCGCGGATCGCCCGGCTTCAGACTCTCGCCGCGGCCGCTCTCGAGCAGCTGCAGCACATTCGGCGGCACGCTGATGGCGTAGCGCCTGAGTATCGCCAGTGCATCCGCGCACGTGGTCGGATCGGCGACCGTTGGCCCCGAGCCAATATCGACCGGATCGTCACCGGGGACGTCGGAGATCAATAGAGTGACCACCTTCGCCGGGTGACACGCAGCCCCCAGCCGTCCGCCCTTGATGCCCGACAGATGCCGGCGCACGCAGTTCATCTCGCGGATCGTGGCGCCGGACTTCAGCAGCGCGCGATTGACCGCCTGCTTGTCCGCAAGGCTCAGACCAGGCAGCGGCAGCACCAGCAGCGCGGACGCACCGCCGGAGATCAGGCACAGCACCAGATCTTGCGGGCCCAGATCCTGCACCAGCTGCAGGATGCGCTCCGCTGCGGCAAGTCCCGCCGCATCGGGTACCGGATGCGCCGCCTCTACAATTTCGATGCGACGACAAGGCACGTCGTACCCATAGCGCGTGACAACCAGACCGGACAGGTCACCAGCCCAATTGTCCTCCACCGCCCGCGCCATCGCCGCCGAGGCCTTGCCGGCGCCGATCACGACCAGACGACCGCGCGGCGCCGCCGGCAAATGCGGCGGC
>DATAJH010000116.1:0-4442 GCA_036262215.1 Steroidobacteraceae bacterium | reverse complement strand
TGGGGAAGCGGGAGCTCGCCGTGCTGGCGCGTCGCACTCGCGCTCGAGTTCAAGCGCCTCAAGTACAACAGCCACCTGCTGCATTTCGACCTGCAGGAGCACAAATCGCCGCACATGCTGGCGATGAACTTTCGCGGCCGGCTGCCGGTGCTGCGGGATAACGACTACGTGGTATTCGAGTCGCTGGCGATACTCTATTACCTCGACCAGAAATACCGCGATCCGCCGATATTCGGCCGCAATGCGGAAGAGGCCGGCGTGATCATGCGCGTGATCTGCGAGTACCAGTCGTACGCCGAACCGCCGCTGAAGCAGATCGTCGCCGGGTCGCAGCAGCGCCACGAACGCAAGGTCGATGACGGGCTAGCCGAGGCCATGCATCGGGTGGCGGGCGAGGCGCGTACCATCGAACAGCGCCTGGCGCACTCGGATTGGGTGGTGGGCGAGAGCTTCTCGGCCGCCGACATGATGATCTATCCGGATATCCGGCGCTTGCTGCGCGCGCTGCAGCCACCGGAAGCGCACGAGCTGGCGGCGCGCTTCCTGCCGATGGAGATCAACTACCCGGCCATCGGCCGCTGGCTCGATCGCGTGGCGGCACTTCCGGGCCACGATCGCACCTGGCCGCCGCACTGGCGCTGAAGCTCGCGGCCGCGGCGCGCGCGCTTGCAATGTCAAGTTGCCGGTGTTGCCATCGGCCGACGCTGGCGACGCGGCGTGGCGATTGCTACGCTTCGCCGATCCTTACGGCGGAATAATGATGAGCCAGCACGAATTACACGTCGATTTTCCGGGGCGGATCGTTTTGGTCGGATTCGGCAGCATTGGCCAGGGTGTGCTGCCGCTGATCCTGCGGCATCTGGGCCTGAGCGCCGAGCGTGTCACCGTGGTCAGCGCCGACGACATCGGCCACGAGGAAGCGGCGCGCTTTGGCGTCAAATTCATCAAGCAACGCCTGACACGCGAGAATTTCCGCCGCACGCTCGATCCGCTGGTCGGTCGTGGCGACTTCGTGCTCAACGTTTCGGTCGACGTCTCGAGCATCGCGCTGATCCGCTATTGCTGGGACAAAGGCGCGATGTACCTCGACACCTGCATCGAGCCCTGGCCCGGCGGCTACACCGATCCGACCATACCGGCGGCCAAGCGTACCAACTACGCGCTGCGCGAGGAGGCGCTGGCACTTCGCACCGGTAATGCGCGCGCGCCCACCGCCGTGCTCACGCACGGCGCCAATCCGGGAATGGTGTCGCACCTGGTGAAGCAGGCGCTGCTGAATATCGCCTACGACCTGGGGTTGCGCGATGCCGAGCCCGGCACCCGCGGCGAATGGGCGGAACTCGCCCAGCGCGTGGGGGTGAAGGTGATCCACATCGCCGAACGCGACACACAGGTGTCGAGCATACCGAAGGAGCCGAACGAATTCGTCAACACCTGGTCGGTCGACGGCTTCGTATCGGAAGGCTCGCAGCCGGCGGAGCTGGGCTGGGGCACGCACGAACGTAATTTTCCGCGTGACGGGCGCCGCTATGACTTCGGCGGCGGCGCGGCGATTCACCTGGCGCAGCCCGGGGTGGCGACTCGGGTGCGCAGCTGGACGCCGCTCAACGGGCCCTACCACGGGTTTCTGATTACTCACTCCGAGGCGATTTCAATCGCCGACTACTTTGCGGTGCGCAAGGACACGCAGGTGCTGTACCGGCCGACCGTGCACTACGCCTATCACCCCTCGGACGCCGCCGTGCTGTCGGTGCACGAATTCTGCGGCCGCAACTACCAGATCCAGGATCGGCGCCGAATCATGATGGATGACATCACCAAGGGTATCGATGAGCTCGGCGTGCTGCTGGCCGGCCATAAGAAGAATGCCTACTGGTATGGTTCGCAGCTGTCGGTCGAGGAGGCGCGCACGCTCGCCCCGTACAACAACGCCACCAGCCTGCAGGTCACCAGCGCCGTGCTGTCGGGCATGGTGTGGGCCATGGAGAATCCGAACAACGGCATTACCGAGCCCGAGGACATGGATTTCCGGCGCAACCTGACGATTGCCATGCCGTACCTGGGTCCGGTGGTCGGGCAGTACACCGACTGGACGCCGCTGACGGATCGCGAACGACTGTTCCCCGAGGACCTCGACCAGAGCGACCCCTGGCAGTTCAAGAACGTGCGCGTCAGCTAGCCGATATCGGTGTAGTCGATCTCTACGACGGTGTAACGCTGGGTGCCGGTGGCCAGTTCCAGGGTGACTTCTTCGTTCAGTCGCCGGCCCAAGAGGCTCCGGCCCAGCGGCGCGTCCATGCTGATGTAGTCACCGGCCATATCGAGCTCGTCCGGGCCGACGATGCGATAGCGCAGCCGCTGGCCATCCTCGGTCTCGAGCGTGAGGCGGGCGCCGAAGAATACCCGCTGGCGATCGCTCGGCGGCTGATCAACCACCACCATGCCCTCAAGCCGCGAGCGCAGGAATCGAACCCGGCGGTCAATCTCGCGCAGCCGGCGCTTACCGTAGGTGTATTCAGCGTTTTCGGAACGATCGCCCTGAGCCGCGGCGGCAGCCACCGCCGCGGTCACCTGCGGTCGTTCACGCCGCCACAGTTCATCGAGCTCGGCACGCAGCCGCACCTCACCGGCGGCGGTGATGTACTTCGAGCCTGGCTGCTGCGGAGCGCGATACCGACCCATGCCATAAGTCCTTGAAATACCTCATGTGTTTCCCCAGCTGCAACACCGGGAGAGGAACTGAGCAGCAGCTCACAGCCGCGCGTGGGTGAGCGGCCTAGGCTGTGATGGGCGGCGCTCGTTAGCGTGCCCCGAAATCCCCTGGGCGGGCTATACCGTAAAGAGCAGGTAGGCCCGCTTGACTCGCCCTGGCTAGACGCCGGGGCGTTTTTTTTCACCGGTATCCTGCACCCGCAGAACGTGTGAAGATTCCGCGACAGCTGTTGAATACTCCAAACGCGCCGCCATTGTAAGCGGCACTGTCACCTGCGGAGGCTTGATTTCGATGCGTACGCTCAAGGTCTGTTTGATATTGGCCGGCACACTGCTGGCGAGTGGCTGCGGCTACAACCGCATTCAGCAGCAGGACGAAGCGGTCAAGGCGGCATGGGCGGAGGTGATCAACCAGTATCAGCGCCGCGCCGATCTGGTGCCGAACCTGGTCAATACCGTCAAGGGTTTCGCGGCCCAGGAGCAGAAAGTGCTGATCGGCGTCACCGAGGCGCGCGCCAAAGTCGGCACCATCCAGGCGACACCGGAGCTGGTCAACGACCCGCAGGCGTTTCAGAAATTCGAGGCCGCGCAAGGCCAGCTGTCGCAGGCACTGAAGAGCCTGATTGCAGTGAGCGAAAACTACCCGCAGCTGAAATCAGACCAGAATTTCCGCGACCTGCAGGCGCAGCTCGAGGGCACTGAGAACCGCATCACCGTGGCGCGCAATCGATATATCCAGGCGGTACAGGACTACAACGTGACCCTGCGCTCGTTCCCGACCAATCTCACCGCGATGATATTCAAGTACTCGGTGAGGCCGAATTTCACGGTGCAGAACGAGGCCGAGATCTCGCGGCCGCCGACCGTGGACTTCGGCGCCAGCGCGGCGCCGGCCGGCAATCCGGCCCCCGCGCCGGCGCAGTAGGCGCGAGCGCGTAGCGCGCCGCAGCCGCGGCCCACCGCCCGTAGATCATCAGGAAATCCGCCATGCGCCTGTTGACGGCTGCGACGGCGCTGGTTCTTGGCGCCGCGTTCAGCTTCGCCTCGGCACAGTCGCTGCAGCCGGTGCCTGCGCTTACAGCACGCGTCACCGATCTGACCGGAACGCTCACGGCAGGCCAACAGGCCGAGCTGGAGCAGAAGCTGGCGGACTTCGAGGGCCGCAAGGGCGCGCAGATTGCCGTGCTGCTGGTGCCGACCACCCAGCCCGAGGAGATCGAGCAGTATTCGATCCGCGTCAAGGATGCCTGGAAACTGGGGCGCAAGAAGGTCGATGACGGGGCGCTGCTGATCCTTGCCAAGGACGACCACAAGCTGCGCATCGAGAACGGCTATGGCCTCGAGGGCGTGCTGACCGACGCGACTTCGAACCGCATCATCGAGGACACCATGGTGCCGCTGCTGCGCCAGGGCCAGTACTACGCCGCGATCAGCGCCGGGGTCGACCAAATGATACGTCTGATCGACGGCGAGCCATTGCCGCCGCCGGATCGGACCTGGCAGCACCGCGCAAACGGTGCTCGCAACTGGAACTTGCTGCCGTTCCTGTTGTTCGGCCTGCTGTTCGGCTCGAGCATTCTGCGCGGTATCTTCGGCCGCACCGGCGGCGCGGTGCTGAGCGGCGGCGCGGCCGGATTGGTGGTGTTCCTGCTGACCCAGGTGCTCGGATTGGCAATCGGTGCCGCCATCGTCTCGTCGCTGCTGGCGCTGCTGCTTGGCGCATCCGGCGG
>DATAJH010000115.1:0-31985 GCA_036262215.1 Steroidobacteraceae bacterium | reverse complement strand
GAATGGTGCGCGCGCCGGAACGTACAGCAGGCTGGTGTATTCGCGCTTGCCCTCGACCCGGTTGTGGCTCCAGGCCAACGGCTCGGCGCCATCGTGCGCAATATGACCGTACAGATCGCGGTATTCCTCGTCCTTTATTTCGTTGCGCGGGCTGAAGCTGTACGTGCGCCGCGTGTTCATCATGGACGATGCCGAACAGTTCCTGCCGCTGTACCTGCGCTTCATCAAGGGCATCGTCGACTCCAGTGACCTGCCGCTGAACGTCTCGCGCGAGCTGCTGCAGCAGGATCGCGAGGTTGAGGCGATGCGCGCCGCGCTGACGCGCCGGGCGCTGGAGCTGCTGGCGCGGCTGGCCAAGGAGGAACCCGACAAGTACGCGCAGTTCTGGCGCGAGTTTGGCCGCGTGCTCAAGGAAGGCCTGAACGAGGATCCGGGCAGTCGCGAACGCCTGCTGCCGTTGTTGCGCTTCGCCAGCACCGCCAGTGCCTCGAACGAGGAGACCACAAGTCTTGCCGACTACGTAGGGCGCATGCGGCCCGGTCAGGAGCGCATTTACTACATCGTTGCCGATACCCACGACACCGCGCGCGCCAGCCCCTACCTCGAGCTGCTCAAGCAGAAGGATGTCGAGGTGCTGCTGCTGGCGGATCGCATCGACGAATGGGTCATGGGCCAGGTGTCTGAATTCGAAGGCAAGCGCTTCAAGGACGCGTCGCGCGGCGATCTGGAACTCGGCGGGCTGGCCGACCAGGCCGAGCGCGCCCGTATCGACGAGGAGCGCAAGGAGAACAAGGCGCTGCTCAAGCGCTTCAAGGATGCGCTCGGCGATCGGGTGCTGGAAGTGCGGGTCAGCGAGCGGCTGCGTGACTCTCCGGCGGTACTGGTGCACGGGGAAGGCGAGCTGTCGGCGCAGATGCGGCGCCTGCTGGCGGCCAACGGCCAGGCGCCGCCGGCGAGCAAACCAGTCATGGAACTCAACGTGTCGCACCCGCTGGTGCGGCACATGGACACGCTCAAGGCGGAGGATGAGTTCCAGGAGCTCGCGCTGCTGCTTTACGACCAGGCCGCGATGACCGAAGAGGGCCAGGTGGCGAACCCGGCGGACTTCAGTCGCCGGCTGAACAACCTGCTGGTGCGGCTCGTGGCGGCCCGCTGACAGGCGCGCGGCCTTTGCGCTAACCTTGCGCGCTGCCGGTCTACAACCCGAGGGGTGCCGCCATGAGCACGAATCCGCCCGACGATGCGCAACTGCGCGCGCGGCTGACGCCGCTGCAATACCACGTCACGCAGAAGAAGGGCACGGAGCCGGCGTTTACCGGCAAGTACGCTTACAACAAGGAAACCGGCGTCTATGGCTGCGTGTGCTGCGGCCAGGAGCTGTTCAGCTCCGACGCCAAGTATGACTCCGGATCCGGCTGGCCCAGTTTCTGGCTGCCGCTGGCCGCCGACCGGGTGCGCACCCACGTGGACAGCTCGCATGGCATGGCGCGCACCGAAGTCACCTGCGCGGGCTGCGGCGCTCATCTGGGGCACGTCTTCGAGGATGGACCAGATCCTTCCGGCCTGCGTTACTGCATCAATTCGGCGGCGCTCGGCTTCGAGGGCGTGCCGAAATCTTGAGTCTGCGTCCGCCGCGCGCCGCAACGCTCATGATCGACGGCCCGGCCGGCGTGCTCGAGGCGCTGCTGGAACAGCCGCAGGATGCATCACCGGCCGCCTTTGCCGTGGTCTGCCATCCGCATCCGCTGCACGGCGGCAACATGCACAACAAAGTGGTATTCACCGTGGCTCGGGCGTGTCAGGAGCGCGGTATGCCGACGCTGCGCTTCAACTTCCGCGGGGTCGGCGCCAGTACCGGCAGCTACGATGAGGGCCGGGGCGAGATCCAGGACGCGCTGGCGGTGGTTGCCGCAGGCAGGGCGCGCTGGCCGCAGGCCGCGCTGACACTGGCCGGTTTCTCCTTCGGCGGCATGGTCAGCCTGGCGGCTGCGGCTGCAGCAGTGCCAACGCGCCTGATCAGCGTCGCGCCGGCGGTGAGCCTGGCCGCGTTTGCTTCGATTGCACGGCCGGCCTGTCCATGGCTGATCGTGCAGGGCGACGCCGACGAGGTGGTCGACGCGCGCGAGGTGCAGGCGTTTGCGGCGCGCTTCAGTCCGCCACCGCAGCTGGTGCTGTTAGCCGGCGTCGGGCATTTCTTTCACCGCCGGCTGGATCAGTTGCGCGATGCCGCAATTGCGTTTCTGGCCACGGCCTGACTGCACCGGCTAGTCCCCGGTGCACAGATGAAGAAGCCCGGTAAAGCTGGGCCTTACCGGGCTTTCTTAAAGCGGTTCGCCTGCAGCAGCGCGAACCGGGAACCGATCAATTCACCATCGACTTCAGGTTCTTCAATGGCAGCGCGCGCACTTTCTTGCTGGCGGGCTTGGCCTTGAACGTCATCTTCTCGCCGGTGAAGGGGTTGATGCCTTCGCGCGACTTGGTCGCGGGGCGCTTCACCACCTTCAGCTTGAGCAGACCGGGAAGAGTGAACAGTCCATTGCCGCGCAGGCTCTTCTTGATGATGCCATTGAGTGACTCGAAGACTTCACTCACCTGCTTGCGGGAAAGTTCCGAGTCCTTGGAAATCTGGGCCAGTATTTCCGACTTGGTCGGTGCCCCACCTTTTTTTGCCATTGGCGAATCTCCTGGAGTTTGTGCGGACGTCAGTCTCAATCGAGGCGAAAAGATCAAAAGCTGTATGAAGCGGCGCGCAACATAGCACACCGCTGCGCCAACGCAAATCTTTTTTCGGTAACACGCGCTGCGCAAATGCCTTTTTTTATAGGCTCGCGCGCATCGCGTCTCGGAATCAGTGCCGCGGACGGTGCGGCACGCGTCGACGCTGCGCCGCAACTGTGCGCGTCAACGCAGCAGAATCAATAGCATTTGAATCACGATGCAGGCCCACAGCGGCGACCAATCAAGTCCGCCCAACGGCGGAATTACGCGCCGGAACGGGCGCAGCACCGGCTCGCACAGCGCCACGAGCAATCCTTGTGCCGGCGAGTAGGTGCCGGGCGCAATCAGCGACAGCAGCGCGTAGGTGAGGATCGAGAAGAAATAGGTCCACAGCGTGGTGCGCAGGATTTCGAACGCCGCGAGCTGCAGCCAGATCAGCGGCGGCGGCGGACCTAAGCCGCTTAGCAGCCAGCGTACCGAGACCTGCAGCGCGGCGAACACCGCCACCGCAACGCACGAGGCGGTGTCCAGTCGCCCGATGGAGGGCAACAGCCGGCGCAGCGGCACAATGATCGGGTTGGTGAGGTGAATGATCGAACGCGCCAGCGGATTGCGAAAGTCGGCGCGCGACCATTGCAGCAGCAGCCGCAGCAGTACCGCTATCAGGCACAACGACAACAGGGTCTCGATCAGGTAGATCAGTGCGGCCATGGATGGATTCGCTGCGGCTGGATGTTCTGCGGCGGTGTCACTGGCGCTCCGTGTGCTGCGCGCTGCTGAGCATATCCGCCAGCTGCGCGCTGCGCTCGCTTGCCGCCCGCAGCGCACGCGCGATCAGGGCCTCCAATCCGCCTTCGTACAGCACGTGCAGCGCCGCTTCGGTGGTGCCGCCGCTGGAGGTCACCGCGGCGCGTTGCTCGGCCAGCGGCGTACCCTCATGTGCCAGCAGCCCGGCGCCGTAAAGTGTCTCTGCGGCCAGCAGCGCGGCCGTGCTGCGCTCCAGGCCCAGTGATGTCGCGGCCTGTGCCATCTGCTCGGCCAGCAGAAAGAAATACGCCGGACCGCTGCCGGACAGGGCGGTGACCACGTCCAGCTCGGCCTCGGTGCGCAGCCACACCGCGCGGCCGGCCGCCGCGGCCACCCGTTCGGCGAGCGCACGCTGTGCCGCGGTGACCGACGGCGGTGCATACAGACCGGTGACGCCGGCACCGAGCAGCGCCGGCCGATTGGGCATCGCGCGCACCACGGCGGTACCGTCCGGACAGGCGCGGGCGAGGTCTGCGAGCCGCAGGCCAGCGGCAATCGACAGCACCACCGGTTTGCGTTCCAGCAGGGTGCGGTAGAGCGCTCGCAGCGCGTGGCCGGCTTCCTGTGGCTTGACAGCCAGCACCACCAGGCTGGCGCCACGGGCCGCGTCGGCGTTATCGGCGCTGGATTCGACGCCCCATTCGCGCTGCAGCGCCACCCGCGCCTGCGGCTGCGGCTCACCGACACGGATCAGACCAGGCGCCACGCCCTGGCGCAGCAGGCCCGCGATCAGCGCGCGCGCCATGTTGCCGCCGCCAATGAACGCGATTGTGGCCGATTCCGTGGACTGCATCGGCCGCATTCTATCCAAGGTCCGCGGCCGGCCGCGGACCGAAAATCGCCGTTCCCACCCGAATCAGGGTCGCACCCTGGCCGATGGCGTCGCGAAAATCCGCGCTCATGCCCATTGACAGTGTGTCGAGCCCGAGCCCCTCGGCGTTGAGCTGCTGCAACAGCAGCTGCAGGGCGTGGAAGGTGTCGCGGTTAAGCTGTGCTCTCTGGCCGGGCGGCAGGATGCACATCAGCCCGCGCAGCTTCAGCCGCGGCAGTGCCACTACCGCCTGCGCCAGGGCTGCGGCTGCCGCCGGTTCGACCCCGGCTTTGGCACGTTCCGCGGCGATGTTGACCTGGATGCATAGCTGCAGCGGCTGGGCGTAGTGCGGTCGCTGCGCCGACAGCCGTTCGGCAATCTTGAGCCGATCGACGCTGTGCACCCAGTCGAAATTTTCGGCGATGGCGGCGCTCTTGTTGGCCTGAATACGGCCGATGAAGTGCCAGCTCAGCGGCAGATCACGCAGCGCGTCAATTTTCGGCAGCGCCTCCTGCAGGTAGCTCTCGCCGAAGTCGGTCACGCCGCAGGCGGCGGCCGCACGCACTGGCCCGGCACCATGGCCCTTACTGACCGCCACCAGTGTGATGCAGTCGTCACTCCGGTGCGCGGCCGCGGCCGCGTCGGCGATCTCGGCGCGTAGCACCTGTAAATTGTTCGCGATTACCTGGTCGGTTGGCGAAATTTGCGGACCGATTAACATATTGGTGGTCGAGTACCTCCGCTATACTGCATTGGCTTGCCGCTGCCACCAGCGGGAGGGAGCGAGAACCCGAATGGCTGTCGACATTGCGCAACTGCTGGCGTTCGCCGTCAAGAATAACGCTTCCGATCTTCATCTGTCGGCCGGTGTGCCGCCGATGATTCGCGTCGACGGCGACATCAAGCGCATCAACATGCCGGCACTTACCCACAAGGAAGTGCACGCCATGGTGTATGACATCATGAACGACAAGCAGCGCAAGGCGTACGAGGAGTTCTTCGAAACCGATTTCTCGTTCGAGATCCCCAAGCTGGCGCGCTTCCGTGTCAATGCCTTCAACCAGAACCGCGGCGCCGGCGCCGTGTTCCGCAACATTCCCTCGGCCATCCTCAGCCTGGACGACCTGGCGGCGCCGAAGATCTTTCGCGATCTGTGCATGCTGCCGCGCGGCCTGGTGCTGGTCACCGGCCCGACCGGGTCGGGCAAATCGACCACGCTGGCCGGTATGGTCGATTACTGCAACGACAATCGTCCCGATCACATCATCACGATCGAGGACCCGATCGAATTCGTGCACGAGTCCAAGCGTTGCCTGATCAACCAGCGCGAAGTCAAGCGCGATACGCTCGGCTTCAGTGAGGCGCTGCGCTCGGCGCTGCGCGAGGATCCGGATATCGTGCTGGTGGGCGAAATGCGCGACCTGGAGACCATCCGCCTGGCGCTGACCGCCGCCGAGACCGGCCATCTGGTGTTCGGCACCCTGCACACCAGTTCGGCCGCCAAGACCATCGACCGCGTGGTCGACGTGTTCCCGGGCGAGGAAAAGGACATGGTGCGTTCCATGCTGTCGGAGTCGCTGCGCGCGGTTATTTCCCAGACGCTGCTCAAGCGCACCGGCGGCGGCCGCGTGGCCGCGCACGAGATCATGATCGGTACCCCGGCGATCCGTAACCTGATCCGCGAAGGCAAGATCGCCCAGATGTTTTCCTCGATCCAGACCGGCCAGTCGGCCGGCATGCAGACCCTCGACCAGTGCCTGACCGAGCTGGTGGCGAAGGGCGTGGTCAACAAGGAAGAGGCGCGCTACAAGGCGTCGAATAAGGACGCAATGTAATAGCGCTGCGACTTCGGACCTGAACGAAGTCGGCGCGTATTAACGAGGCTGTCATGGATCGCGACCAAGCCATCAAACTGATGCAGGAACTGCTCAAGCGCGTCGTGGAGAAGGTCGCCTCCGACCTGTTCATCACCGCTAATTTCCCGCCGGCGATCAAGATCGACGGCGAGATCCGGCCGCAGATGGAACGTGCGCTGACCGCCGAGCAGTCGGGCATGCTGGTACGGGCCATCATGAACGACCGCCAGACCAAGGAATTCGACGCCACCAAGGAATGCAATTTCGCCATCGCGCCGCCAGGCATCGGCCGCTTTCGCGTCAGTGCGTTCGTGCAGCAGGGTCACGTCGGCTGCGTCATCCGGCTGATCAACGCCAAGATCCCCTCGTTCGAGGAACTGGACCTGCCCCCGATCCTGAAGGAAGTCGTGCTGTCCAAGCGCGGTCTGGTGCTGGTGGTCGGCGGCACCGGCTCGGGCAAGTCCACCACGCTGGCATCGATGCTCGGCTACCGCAACGACAAGACCCGCGGCCATATCGTCACCATCGAGGATCCGGTCGAGTACGTGCACCAGCACAAGGGCTGCGTGATCACGCACCGCGAGGTCGGGGTCGACACCGAGTCCTGGCACGCGGCGCTCAAGAACACGCTGCGCCAGGCGCCCGACGTCATCCTGATCGGCGAAATCCGCGACCGCGAGACCATGGAATACGGCATTCAGTTCGCCGAGACCGGCCACCTGGTGCTGGCGACGCTGCACGCCAACAGCTCCAACCAGGCGCTCGACCGCATCATCAACTTCTTCCCCGAGGAACGCCGCGAGCAGCTGCTGATGGATCTGTCGCTCAATATTCGGGCGCTGATCTCGCAGCGCCTGATTCCGCGCGAATCGGGCACTGGCCGCATCGCCGCGATGGAGATCATGCTCAATTCGCCGCTGATCCAGGACCTGATCTTCCGCGGCGAAGTCGCCAAGATCAAGGAAGTGATGTCGCGCTCGAACCGCATCGGCATGAAGACCTTCGACCAGGCGCTGTTCGACCTGTACGAGCAGGGCCACATCTCGTACGAGGATGCGCTGCGCAATTCGGATTCGAAGAACGAGCTGCGGCTGCGCGTGAAACTGGAGAGCAAGCGCGAGAACAAGCCAGTCGAGGCCGATGGCGACCTCAGCATCGCGGAAGAAGTCGAAGGCAAGAGTTACTAGACCCAGCATGGCAGCCGATCCACTCGAACTGACGGGTGCCGAGCAGGCGCCGCAGGTCAACACCAAGCCGCTGTTCAAGCTGATGGTCGAACGCAAGGCGTCCGATCTGTTCTTCACTTCCAACGCGCCGATCAAGATCAAGATCGAGGGCCAGATCTATCCGATCAACAAGCAGGTGCTACCGCCGGCCGCGGTGCGCTCGGTGTGCTTCGGCCTGATGACGCCGCAGCAGATCGAGACCCTGCAGCGCGAGCTGGAGATCGATTTCGCGATTTCCGAGCCCGGCCTGGGACGCTTCCGCGTCAATATCTTCTACCAGCGCGGTTATCCGGCCATGGTGCTGCGCTACATCACGGCCGACATGCCGCGACTGGATGCGCTGGGCCTGCCGGATACGCTGGTCGAACTGTCGATGCTCAAGCGCGGGCTGATCCTGCTGGTCGGCTCAACCGGCTCGGGCAAATCCACCACGCTGGCGGCGATGATCAACTACCGCAATGAGAACGCGTCGGATCACATCGTCACGATCGAGGATCCGATCGAGTTCCTGCACACCAACAAGCGCTCGATCATCAACCAGCGCGAGGTCGGCCTGGATACCAAGAGCTACGAGCGCGCGCTGCGCGGTGTGATGCGCGCCGCGCCCGACGTGATCCTGATCGGCGAGATCCGCGACCGCGAGAGCATGCAGGCATCGATCAATCTGGCCGGCACCGGCCACCTGGTGCTGGCAACGCTGCACGCCAACAACTGCGCCGAGATGTTCGATCGCGTCATCAACATGTTCCCGCTCGACCAGCACAAGCAGGTCACCCTCGACCTGTCGCAATACCTGCGCGCCGTGCTGGCGCAGCGCCTGGTCATGGGCGTGGACAATAAGCGGGTCGCGGCGGTGGAGGTCATGCTCAACACACCGTACATCGCCGAGCTGATCAAACGCGGCGACGTCAGCGGCATCAAAGAGTCGATCATGCAGAGCGGCGACAAGGAAGTTTTCAGCTTCGATACCTCGCTGCACCGGCTGTACCAGGAAGGCCGCATCAGCCTGGATGAGGCGCTGTCGCACGCGGACTCGCGCACCAATCTCGAGGCCAAGATCAACTTCGGCTGATGCCGCTGACTGGTCTCGTCAGGCGACCAGCATCAGCCGTACGGGCGTTTCCTGACCGCGCGTGAGATCGTGAGTTCGTACTCGCCCGCAACCTCGCAACCAGTGCTGTCGCCCGATGGCGCGCAGGTGTACGTGCCCTTGCCAATGATGCCCTTGAGATTGCCGGTACCGCCGGTGAAGGCCCAGGTTCCCTTAGAGGCCACCAGCGCGCCGTCCTTCATGGTCTCCTGACCCCAGTACGATACGAAGATTTTGTCGCCGCTCTGCATCGTGGACATGTGCCGGCCATCCGCGCGCTGGCCCTGGCCGCTGATTTCAATCGTCTCCACGTCCTCGCCGTCCTTACTGGCATCCGATCCGATCTGAATCGGCGTGGTCCACTGGCATTTGAAATGCAACACGCCGAGCGCGTGCCCGGGACGATCGTCCACCGGGACGATCAGCTGCGAATCAGGCTTGGCGCACAATTGGGACGCGGCGAATTTGGTCTGTGCGAGCGCCGTAGTGGCGCACAGATTTCCGGCAGCGGCCAATACGAGAACTGCGATTAATGGGCGCATTGAATCGTATCCTTAATCCCTAATGCGAGCGTCTTCAGGCGCGCAAGGTCGTGGGCTTATCAATGGGGCGACACGGATTTTAATTTACTGCGGTCTTCTTAACATACGCGAGGTGGTGAGCTGGTAGTTGCCCTCGACGTCGCATTGCACGCTGTCGCCCGATGGCGCGCAGCTGAAAGTGCCCTTGCCAATGATGCCCTTGAGATTGCCGGTGCCGCCGGTGTAGGCCCAGGGGCCCTTCGAGGCCACCAGCACGCCGTCTTTCAATGTCTCCTTGCCCCAGTACGACACGAAGGCCTTGTCGCCGCTCTGCATCGTTGACACGTGCCGGCCGCTGGCGCGCGCGCTGTTGCCGTTGATTTCAACCGTCTCCACATCCTCGCCGTCCTTACTCGCATCCGACCCGATCTGCATCGGCGTGGTCCACTGGCATTTGAAATGCAGCACGCCCAGCGCGTGGCCGGGGCGATCGCCCACCGGGACGATCAACTGGGGATCAGGTTTGGCACACAACTGGGACGCGGTAAATTTCGTCTGTGCCTGCGCCGTGGTCGCGCACAGACATCCAGTGGCAGCAATAACGAGAATTGCGAAAATTCCACGCATTTGCTTGACTCCTATCCTTAGAGAATTTCTTATGTATCGGAGCGTATGCCCGCGCTCTCAAAGGCGTCAAGACCGCCGCCTCGCGCGCTTGCCCGAGCTGCCTGCAGTTGGCGGCGTACTTCCGTCAACCCTGAGCCGGGAATACGGCGTTAGCCTCGAATACCGGGCCGTCCACGCACACGCGCTTCATGACCGGCCCGGCCGGCGTCTGTACCGCCACCGCGCAGCCGGCACAGCCGCCTACCGCGCACACCATGAATTCCTCCAGTGCCACCTGGCACGGCAACTGGAATTCACGCGCCAGACGGGCGGTGGCGGCCAGCATCGGCGTCGGGCCGCAGGCGAAGATTTCCGTTTCCGCCAGCCCCGCGGCCGACAGCGCCGACAGCCAGGCGCGCGCCAGCTCGGTCACATAGCCGTCGAAACAGCCCGCAAAGCCCGACAGCGTCGCCAGCCGCGACGGCACACTTAAGCCCTCCAGCAGCGGCATGGCGGCGATCACCGCCTCGGGCATGCCCGGAACAATGACGGTCGAGGGCCGGCTGCGGAATGGAAAGGCGATCTCCGAGCCCATCAGCACCAGCGGCTTCCAGGCGGTGTCGGTGCGTGCGCACAGATGCTCGGCCAGGAACACCATGGGCGGTATGCCGACGCCGCCGCCGATCGCGAGCACGCGCGGCCGCTCAGGATGCGGCACGAAACCCTGACCGATGGGGCCGAGCACGCTCAGCTGCTGCGGCGGCTCTATCAGCGACAAAGCGCGCGTGCCCGGTCCGACCACCTTGTAGAGCACCTCGATCCAGCCGGCGGCGGCGTCGGCGCGCATGATCGACAGCGGCCGGCGCATCGGCAGATCGGCGCCGCAGCGCAGATGCACGAAGCTGCCGGGCGTGGCCCGGGCCGCGCAGCGCGGAGCGTGCAGGCGCAGCACATGCTGCTCGCCGTCGAAGTGGCTGTGCGCCAGCACCGGCGCGTCTTCGAGCATGATGGTGCCGCGATGCGGCCGGGGGACGGCAGCGGCACCGTCGGCGCGGGCGTTGCCGTCCAATGGTGCCGCGGCGCTCATTGAGTCAATCCGCCGGCGACGCTCTCCAGCACCGCCATGCGCACCGCGACGCCGTTGCTGACCTGGGCGCGGATCACCGATTGCGGTCCGTCGGCGATGTCGGAGTCGATCTCGATGCCGCGGTTCATCGGCTGCGGATGCATCACGATCGCATCGGGCTGCGCGCGTGCCAGGCGCGCCGGGGTCAGTCCGTAGCGGATGAAATACTCATCGCCGTCGGGGATCGCGGTCTCGGCGAAGCGCTCCTTCTGAATTCGCAGCATCATCACCACATCGACGCCCGTCAGTCCCGGCTCGAGAGCCTCGAACCGCGGGCAGCCGGCAAATTCCCGCGCGTCGGGCATCAGCGCCGGCGGCGCCACGATGCGAATCTCGCGTGCCTGCAGAATCCGGAACACCTGGTAGGCCGAGCGCGCGACGCGCGAGTGGCGGATGTCGCCGACGATGGCGATGCGCAGTGCCTCGATGTTGCCCTTGTGCTGGCGCACCGTCAGCGCATCGACCAGGCCCTGGGTCGGGTGCGACAGGTGGGCTTCGCCGGCCGACAGCACGCTGACGCCGGGGGCGACATGCGAGGCTACATGCGCCAGCACGCCGGGCTCGGCATCACGGATCACGAACACGTCGAAATGCAGCGCCTGCAGCGTGTAGATGGTGTCGAGCATGCTCTCGCCCTTGACCCGCGAGGACAGCTGCACCTCGAGATTGACCACCTCGGCACCGAGCCGCCGGCCCGCAAGCTCGAACGACACGCGCGTGCGGGTGGACGGTTCGGTGAATAAATTCGCAATGGTCACGCCCTGCAGCGTGTCCCCGGTCGGCGGCCGTTCGCCGACGCTGCGGGCAAAGTGCTGCGAGCGCTGCAGCAGCGCCTCGATTTCCTCGCGACGCAGGGTCTCCAGCGTGATCAGGTGACGCAACGAGCCGTCGGCGCGCCTTTGCTCAATCATCCGTGCGACCTTCGCCTCGAAGCCAGCGTTCCAGAATGATAGCGGCTGCGGCGCTGTCGATGTCAGCATGTTGCACCCGGCGGCGGCGCTGGCCGCTGGCACGCTGGCTGGCAAGTTCGGCTGCGGCTTCGATCGAGGAGGCGAATTCGTCGGCGCGGTGTACCGGGCGCTGCGCACGCGCGGCCAGAGCGGCGGCAAACTGGTCGGCGCGCTGGCTCAAACCCGACGCGGTGCCGTCGGCATGGCGCGGGCTGCCTACCACCAGCAGCTGCGGCTGGTATTCGCGCAGCAGCCGCTCGATGGCGGGCCAATCGATGCCGCGCTCGGTGACCTGGATGGCGCTGCGGGGTGCGGCGGCGTTACTGACGGTGTCGCCCGAGGCGACTCCAATGCGACGTAGACCGAAATCGAAGGCCAGGACGACCCGGGCTTGCGCCTCAGGCATGACCCGCGGTGAAACTGACGCGCGAGCTGTCCACGCCCAGCAGCTGCCAGGCCGCCTGCCAGCGATCTTCGAACGGCAGATCAAACACGATGCGCTCGTCGATCGGCAGGCTCAGCCAGGCATTGTCGAGCATTTCGCGCTCCAGCTGTCCGGCGTCCCAGCCGGCATAGCCCAGGGCCACGAAAGCCCCGTGCGGGCCTTCGCCGCGCGCGATCGCCGCCAGCACGTCACGCGAGGTGGTGACCTGCACGTTGTCGGAGATGCGGTGGGTGGAATCCCAGGAGCCGCCCGGCCGGTGCAGCACGAAGCCGCGGTCGGTATGTACCGGGCCGCCACGCAATACCGGCTGCTCGCTGATGCGGATGTCGGACGGCTCGAGCTTCATCTGCGCCATGACGTCGCCGAGCTTCATGCCCATGGGCTTGTTGAGAACGATGCCCAACGCCCCGCGGTCGCTGTGTTCACAGATCAGCGCCACCGTCTGCGCGAAGTTGCCGTCCGACAGTGAGGGCATCGCAATCAGGAGATGATTTGCTAGCGATTCAGTAGTGCCCATGCAAGCCAGTATGCGGGCAGTACCGCACGCTCTCAAGGTCCCTTTGATGTATCTGACGATACGGTCACAGCCCCGGAATGCAGCGCGCCGGCGACGAAATCCCATTGATATGCAAAGCGCAATTGCGAGTAGCCGGTCGCCAGATCGGCCGGGAACGGCTCGAACGGACTGGCGAGCTTCAAAATCGTGAGCGCCGCCTCATCCAGGGCTCCGGAGCCGCTGCTGCGTCGCACACTGGCCTGGCGCAGGCGCCCGCTGGCGGCAATATCGACCTCCACCACCGGGCTGCCCGATAGCCCGGCGTTGCGCACGGCGGATGGCAGGTTCAGGTTACCGACGCGCTCCACCTTGCGCTTCCAGGCCGCCAGGTAGGGAGCGAGCTTTGCGGCGCGAGTATCGGGCGTGACCCAATGCTCGCCGTTGGCCTTACCCCGAAGCAGCAGCTCGACCGCATCGCCGTGGCCGCTGCGCGGCTCCCCGGGCGTATCACCGATCATTTCAGGCAGCGCCTCGGCCGCGGGGGCCGCCGGCGCCTGGCCGATATAGCGAATGTCCGAGCTGGGCGCGCTGCTGGCGAGCACCGGCTTGTCGAGGCGATTTGCCACGCCGGGGTTGTCGCTGTCACGCCCCGCCTCGGCAGGCGTAGCGGGCGCACCGCGGCTGGCGGGGCTGGCGGCCGCCAGCGGCAGATCGGTGTTACCGCTGCCAATCTGGGTACGCTGCGCCAGGTAGACCGCCTGGTCGTTGGACTGCGCCTCGGGAACTTCGTTCGTGACCAACAGCACGTCGAGCTGCGGCGCATCGCTGCCGCCGCCGTGCCCCGCGGCGCTGAAGGTCAGGCCCAGGATCACGATCGCGTGCAGCAGCGCGGCCAGCAGCAGCATCGCCGTCAGCCGCTCGCTCACCGGCGCCCGGCCTTCACGAAGCGGCTGAACCGGCATGCCTTGCTTGAGCTGCGATGCGGCCGTCACGCCGGCAAGTATAGCGGTCGGAAAGGCGCGCTCAGCGCGACCGGGTCGACAACCGGCGCTCGATCGCGTCCATCAGCAGCCGGCCGATATCCAGATTGAACTGGCGGTCCAGCTCGCGAATGCCGGTGGGACTGGTGACGTTGATCTCGGTGACATAGCCGCCGATCACGTCCAGCCCTGCGAACAGCATCCCGGCGGCGCTCAGGACCGGGCCGATCTGCTGACACAGCCAGCGGTCGCGCTCGTTGAGCGGGCGGCCGACCCCGGTGGCGCCGGCGGCGAGATTGCCGCGGTTGTCGCCGGCGTCCGGGATGCGCGACAGCGCATAGGCCACCGGCTCGCCATCGATCAGCAGCACGCGCGAGTCGCCGCCGACCACGATGTCGGGCAGGTACTTCTGCGCCATCGCGAAATGGCTGCCGTCCGCGGTCAGCGTCTCGAACACCACGCGCGAATTCTTGTCCCCCGGCTCCAGCACGAAGATCGAATGCCCGCCCATGCTGTGCAGCGGCTTGCACACGATCTTGCCGTGGGTGTGCGCGAACTCTGCCATGTCCTGCATGTCGCGCGTCACCAGGGTCGGTGCGCAGCACTGCGGGAACCAGGCGGTATAGACCTTCTCGTTCATGTCGCGCAGTCCGCGTGGCCGATTCACCACAACTGCGCCGGCGCTCTCGGCGCGCTCGAGGACGTAGGTGAGGTATACGAATTCGGTATCAAATGGCGGGTCCTTGCGCATCAGAATGACGTCGAAGGTGCCCAGAGCCTGCAGCTGCGGCGGCCCGAGCGTGTGCCAGTGCTGCGGATCGGCCTTGACCGACAGCGGCCGCGCGCGGCCTTCTGCCACGCCATCGCGCAGTCGCAGGTCGCCGGGTTCCAGATAGCTCAGAGTCCAGCCGCGTGCCTGCGCCGCCAGCAGCATCGCCAGCGTGCTGTCCTTGGCGAACTTGATGTGTTCGATCGGGTCCATGACTACGGCCAGGCGAACATTGATGCCCATCATTGCTCCTTTAAAGCCAAAACCCGTGCTCGAGCGTACCGGGATGCGGCTGCGTAAGATTATGTTCCGCGGAGCGCTTTTGGGCTCTCAAAAACGTGACGGAGACGGCATAGCCGGGGGTGTGCCGATATGTTAAAACACGACGCTAATTGCGCGCACCTTAAGGTTAGCGCCTGCAGGGATTTTAGGGCCTCGAGTGCCTGACTCTGGCGGAGGTTTTTGAGCATGGGATCGACGACAGAAGAGCGGGCTGGGTCGGCCACGCCAAGCGGCGGCTCGACGCTCAAGGGTCTGAAGGTCCTGGTGATCGACGACAGCAAGACCATCCGCCGCACCGCCGAGACGCTGCTGGCCAAGGAGGGCTGCGAGGTGTTCACGGCAGTCGACGGTTTCGACGCGCTCGCCAAGATCGCCGACCATCAACCGGACATCGTGTTCGTCGATATCATGATGCCGCGGCTCGATGGTTATCAGACCTGCGCGCTGATCAAACACAACAAAGTCTTCCGCTCCATCCCGGTGATCATGCTGTCATCCAAGGACGGTCTGTTCGATCGCGCCCGCGGACGCATCGTCGGGTCGGAGCACTACCTGACCAAGCCGTTCACCAAAGATGAACTGCTCGGCGCGATCGAGTCGCACGTCGGGAGATGAAGTCATGGCACTGATCCTCATCGTCGATGATTCTCCGACTGAAGTGCATGTGATGCAGAAAGCGCTGGAGCGGCACGGTTACCGCACCGCGTGGGCCGGCGACGGCGCGGAAGGCATCCGGCTCGCGCGCCAGATGCATCCGGATCTGATCTTCATGGATATCGTGATGCCGGGAATGAACGGCTATCAGGCCACACGTACCCTGTTGAACGATCCCAACACCAAACAGATTCCGATCGTCATGGTGACTTCGAAGGGACATGAGGCCGACCGCGTCTGGGGCTTGCGCCAGGGTGCGGTCGACTATTTGATCAAGCCGGTGTCGCCCGACCAGCTGGTCGAGAAGGCACAGGCGACACTTGCCGCCTGACATGCAGGAGGGCGCAGCACTCAAGAGCCTGCGCGATCGGCCGTTCGAACTCCTAGCCGAGCTCGAGCGCCGTGGTCGTGCGGTGACCGCAAGTGCCGCCGCCGATGCGGAGAAGGTCGGCGAGTGGGTGGGAGTGGCGCTGCGTATGGCAGGGGAGCTTTATCTGGTGGCACGCGAAGAAGCGCGTGAAGTGCTGGGTGTGCCGGTACAGCTCACGCGCGTACCCGGGGCCAAGAGCTGGATTCTTGGCCTGGCCAACGTGCGCGGCCAGCTGCTGCCGATCATCGACCTGCGCGCCTACCTGGGCAGCGGCCCGACGCCCAATGCGCGCGCTTCGCGCGTGATCGTGGTCAATCATCGCGACATTCCGGCCGGCCTGGTGGTGGACGAGGTGCTCGGCTTCCGCCGCTTTGCCGATGCCGAATTCACCGCCGATGTGCCGCCGACCATCGTGCGCTGCGAGCGCTACATCGCCGGCTCTTTCCGCCGCGCCAACGAGCAATGGCCGGTGCTCGGCCTGCGCGCGCTGGTGGAAGACCCGGCCTTCAGCGAGGCCAGCTTATGAGCGCTGCCGACGCATCGATGCGCATGCGCCGGCCGCAGCGGCTGGCGCTGGTCGCCGCGGTTCTGGTGGTACTGGCGGCGGCCGGTAGCGTCATCGTGCCGTGGCTGCACCTGTCACCGGCACTGCTAGCGCTGCTGGGGCTGCTGGGGCTGCTGGCGCTGCTGCCGATCGCGATGCTGTTCTCGCATCTGCGCCGTGCGGCCGAGCTGGCGGCACAGGCTCAGCACCTGGCCGAGACGCAGCGGGTCGAGTCCGAGCGCAACCAGCAGGCCATCATGCGTCTACTGGACGAGATGTCGAACCTGGCGGAGGGTGACCTCACCGTGCAGGCGACGGTCACCGAGGACATCACCGGGGCGATCGCCGATTCGGTCAACTACGCGGTCGAGGCGCTGCGCAAGCTGGTGACCACGATCAGCCAGTCGGGCATACAGCTCGACGGCGCGGCGCGCCAGACGCAGGCGCTGGCGTCGCACCTGGCGCGCGCCAGCAACGCGCAGTCCAAGCAGATCGGGTCGGCGACCGAATCGATCGGCGCCATGGCCTCCTCGATCGAGGAAGTCTCGGGCAATGCCGAGCGCGGCGCCGACGTGGCGCGCCACTCGGTGGACGTGGCGCACAAGGGCGGCGACGCCGTGCGGCGCACGATCGACGGCATGAATACCATCCGCGAGACCATCCAGGAGACCAGCAAGCGCATCAAGCGGCTGGGCGAGAGTTCGCAGGAGATCGGCAACATAGTCGAGCTGATCAGCGATATCGCCGAGCAGACCAACATCCTGGCGCTCAACGCCTCGATCCAGGCGTCGATGGCCGGCGAGGCCGGCCGCGGCTTTGCGGTGGTGGCCGACGAGGTGCAGCGCCTGGCGGAACGCGCCGCCAACGCCACCAAGCAGATCGAGGTGCTGGTGCGTACCATCCAGACCGATACCAACGAGGCGGTGGTGTCGATGGAGCGCAGCACCACCGATGTGGTCGGCGGCGCGCTGCTGGCGGAGAATGCCGGGGCAGCGCTGCAGGAGATCGAGCAGGTGTCGAATCAGATCGCAAGTCTGGTGCAGAACATTTCCGCCAGTGCCCGCAGTCAGTCGACCGCGGCGCAGAATATCGCGCGCAACATGCAGGTGCTGCGTGAGATCAGCGCCCAGTCGGCGGATTCCACCAGCGCCACATCGCACGCCATTGCCAAGCTGGCCGATCTGTCAGCGTCGCTGCGCAAGTCGATCACCGGCTTTCGCCTGCCCGGCGGCAATGAGATGAGCGGCAGGCATCGCACCTTGCCCGATACCGCGGCGACCCAGAGTACCAAGGCGGCTGCCGCCCCGGTATCCCCGCCCGCGGCGCCCAGCGCCACGGGCGTCTATCCGAACCCAAAGGTCAAGGTGCTCGGCGGCTCCTGAATGTCGCGCCGGCAGCCAATGAATACGCAGCATGACTGAGCTGGCCACGCAAACGCTGCACACCGTCGCGCGCGAAATCAGCGTGGCGCTGGGCGACGGGCGCGCAGCGCTCGAGGCGCACGTCGAGCAGCCCGGCAACATGGAGCTGCTCGAGCGCTGCCGCCACGAGTTGCACCAGGTGCAGGGCGTGCTGCGGCTGCTCGAGATCTACGGCGCGGCGCTGCTGGCCGAGGAGATGGAGCAGGTGGCGCGCTACCTGATCAGCCTCGGCACCGAGCGCAAGAATCAGGACGAGGCGCTCGACGCGCTGATGCGCTCGATGGTGCAGCTGCCGGGCTATCTGGAGCGTGTACTGGCCGGTGGCCGCGATCTGGCGCTGGTGCTGTTGCCGCTGTTGAACGATCTGCGGGCGGTGCGCGGCAGCGCGCTGCTGTCGGAAGGCACGCTGCTGCTGCTCAACCTCAAGTCCGATCGCCAGGCGCAGCCGGCGGCGCCGGCGCCGGGCGAGCCGCCGCTGTCGGTCGGACAGTGGGCGCGGCGGCTGCGGGCGCGCTTTCAGACCGGCCTGATCGGCTGGATACGCGGTGAGCGCATCGAACAGAACCTCGAGATCATGGCCGCGGTCGCCACGCGCCTGGAGCAGGTGGCGGCGACGCAGCCGGTGTTCCAGCTGTGGTGGGTGGTCGGGGCATTGATCGAGTCGCTGCGCGAGAACGGTGTCGACAGCAGTATCTCGGTCAAGCGCCTGCTGGGGCTGGCCGATCGGGAGATGCGGCGGCTGTTCGACCAGGGCGAGGCGCGCTATGCGCAGCATCCGCCGGTCGAACTGCTCAACAATCTGCTGTATTACATCGCGCGCTCGGGCAGCGGCGGCCCGCGGGTCGCGGCCGTGCGTGCCTCGTTCCGGCTCAACGAGCTGCTGCCGGTCGATGAATCGATCGAGCAGGAACGCGAGAACCTGTCCGCGCCCTCGATCAAGTTGATGCACACCGTGGCCGCCGCGATCCGCGAGGATCTGTCGAAGGTCAAGGACGTGATGGATATCTACGTGCGGCGCGGCGGCGGCCAGGCCGAGGAGCTGGTACCCCAGGTCGCGCTGCTGAAGAAGATCGGCGATACGCTGGGCGTGCTCGGCCTGGGTGGGCTGCGCTCGCGGGTGCAGGAGGCCACGGCCAAGCTCGAAGGCATCATCGCCGGCACCGAGGCCAGCGGCGAGACCGCGCTGGTGCAGGTGGCGGCGAGCCTGATCAAGGTCGAGGACCACCTCGACGACGACCTGGTCGGGCTGATCCTGCCGCGCAGCAAGAGCGCGCCGGGCGACGGCGAGTCGCCCGATCAGGACTTCCAGCAGGTCCAGGGTGCGGTGCTGCGCGAGTGCGTGGTCAATCTCGCACGCATCAAGGAATACGTGGCGCAGAACGTCAGCGGCACGCTCGATGCCGCCGGTTTCGACAACTGGCCCGAGCTGATGCGCGGTATCAACGCCGGCCTGTTGATGCTCGGCAAGACGCGCGCGGTGGAGATCATCGAGGAGATCACGACGCACCTGAAGCGCGTGATGCAGCCCGGCGGCACCAGTCTGGCGCCCGATTTTCTTGATCGGCTGGCCGACGCCATCGTCAGCCTCGAGTACTACATCGAGACGCTGCAGGCGGGTCGCAGCGACCCGTGGTACATGCTGGACAACGCGCGCACCTGCCTTGATGCACTCAAGCGCGCGCCGGAGCGCGTCGCGCCGCCCACGGTGTCGCCGGCCAGCACCGGCACCTACGCCAAGACACTGCTGATCGACCGGCCGCCGGCGCCCAGCGGCGATACCACCGATATACGCCGGCTGGAACTCGCGGCGACCTCGCCGCCGTTGCTGGCCGCTGCGGTCGGCGCCGCCTCGCTCCATGCCGAGACCATACCGGACCCGGACCTGATCCAGCTGTTCGTGGAGGAAGCCAAGGAGGAGCTGGCCAAGATCCAGGAGCAGTTCCCGATCTGGGACCACAATCCGCTCGAGAGCGATGCGCTGCTGATCGTGCGGCGCTCGTTTCATACGCTCAAAGGCAGCGGCCGCATGGTCAATGCGCGCGCCATCAGCGACTTCGCCTGGGCGATCGAAAATCTGCTCAATCGCATCCTTGAAGGCACGCTGCAACGCTCACCGGCGGTGCTGCAGACGCTGCGTGAAGCCATCAGTTCGCTGCCGCAGCTGGTCGCAGAGCTCGAATCCGGCAGCGCCGATCGTACCGACCTGATGCCGCTGGCTGCGCGGGCGCACGCGCTGGCCAGTGGTCGCGAAGACGTCGCGGCGGCTGCGACCGCTGCGACCATGACGACCCGCGCGCCGGTCGCCAGGGCGTCCGATTCGACCCCGCCCAGCGCATTCCACTACATCGAGATGCCGCAGCCCGCGGCGCCGGTTGCCGCTGCGGCGCCCGTCGCCGCAGCGGCCGCGCCGCCGCCACCGGAGCCGCCGGAGCCCGATGCGGCGCTGCGCGAGATCTATGCCCGCGAGACGGCGAGCCACGTCAGCATCGTGCGTGCGTGGATGGCGCGCGAGCGGCGCGTGGGTGGGCCGCACGTGCTGCCGGAAGAGGTCTATCGGGCCTGCCACACGCTGGTTGGCAGCTCGACCATGGCCGAGGCGCGTCATGGCATCCGCCTGGCCGATCCGATGAACCACTGGTTGCGCAAGTCCTTCGATAGCGGCATCGGCCTGGACGATTCCGATCTGCTGCTGCTCGGCGACTGCATGGTGGCGATGGAAGCAGTCGCCGGCCATCTCGATGAAGGCACCGGCTTCTTCGTGCTGCACGACACGCTGCGCGGCCGCATCGCGCGCGCCGAGCTGGATCTGGACCGCCGCATCGCCGAGGCGAGCGAATTTGCCGGCCGCAGCAGCATCAGCCTGTCGGTACCGGAAATGCTGTCCGATCCGCTGCCGTCGATACCGCCGCCGCCGCCAGTGCGAGCGGCGCCGCCGGCGGCGTTGCGGCCCACGCCGCCCAAGCCACCGGTTCCGGTCGCCCCCTTGAGTGACATGCAGCATGCGGACTTCGATCCGGAGATCGCGGCGATCTTCAGCGAGGAGGCGGTCGAGCTGCTCGAGGCTGCGGAAACCGCGCTGGCGGCCTGGAACGCGGCGCCCAATGACGGCGAACACGTCGCGGCATTGCGCCGGCCGCTGCACACGCTCAAGGGCGGTGCGCGCATGGCCGGTATCGATGCCATGGGCGAGCTCGCCCATGAACTGGAAAGCCTGATCGGCCGCATCGAGATCGGTCTCGCCAGCGCCGATGAAGCGGCGCGCGCCGTGGCGCAGGAAGCACTCGACGAACTGGCGCGCATGCGCGAGGCCACCGCTTCGGGTCGGCCGGCCGCCAGTGTTCCGGCCCTGATCGCACGCATTCAGTCGGTAGCGGCAGGTGAGGCAGCGACGCCGCCGCCACCGCCGCCGGAAGCCGTGCCGATGCCGGCGGAGCAGCCCGCGCCACCCGTGGTGGCCGAAGCCGCGCCGGTCGAGGAGATCGCGCCGGTCGCGCCGATTGAGCAAGTAGCGCCGATTGAGGAAGTAGCGCCGGTGGCGGAAGTGGCTGACGTTGCGCTGCTGGTGCCTGAGTCGGCAACGCCGTCACTCGAGGCCATCGCTGCCGCACTGGATGCGATGCACGCACCGTCGCAGCCGGCGCCCGAGTGGCCGAGTGCTGAGTGGCCGTTGACGTCGCTGGCCGAATTTCCCGAGACCGCGAGCACCGCCGAGATCAAGCTCGAATTTCCGATCAGCCCCGATGTGTTGGCCGAAGCACCGTCGCTGCTGTCCGCGCCCGCGGCACCGCTGCCGCCGCAGGAGCCGATGGCACCGCTGGAGCTGGTGGAGCCGACGGTGGTGCTGACGATGAGCAACCTCGGGTCGGGCGCCGCCACCAGTGAGCCGCCGGCCGCAGCGCCGCCGGCACCGCCGGCACCGCTGCCGCCCGGACGCGAACCGGTGGTCGCAGCCGACCGCGTCGACATGGCGCGCGTCAGCGCCGAACTGCTCGACCAGATGCTCAACAACGCCGGTGAGGTGAGCATTTCGCGTGCGCGGCTGGAGCAGCAGCTCGGCTCGATCGAATTCAACCTGGGCGAACTGTCGCGCACCGTCACCCGGCTCAAGGAGCAGCTGCGCAAGCTCGAGATGGAGACCGAAGCGCAGATTCTGCACCGGCACGAGAACGAGGCCGGGCACCGCCAGGAGTTCGATCCGCTGGAACTGGACCGCTATTCGTCGATTCAGCAGTTCTCGCGCGCACTGGCGGAATCGGCCAACGACGTCGCCAGCATCCAGGGGCTGCTCGAGAGTCTGGTCACGGAAGCGCAGAATCTTCTGCAGCAGCAGTCGCGTACCGTCACCGAGCTGCAGAACGGCCTGATGCGCACCCGCATGGTGTCAGTGCAGCGGCACGTGCAGCGCCTGGCGCGCATCGTGCGCCAGGCCGCCAGCGATACCGGCAAGCGTGCCGAGCTGATCGTCGAGGGCGCCTCGGGCGAGCTCGATCGGCAGGTGCTCGAGCGCATGCTGCCGCCGTTCGAGCACATGCTGCGTAATGCCGTGGTGCATGGCATCGAGACACCGGCGGAGCGGCTTGCCGCCGGTAAGGATGAGAGCGGGCACATCCATCTGAGCCTGAAGCGCGAGGGTTCTGAAGTCATCGTCGAAGTCCGGGACGATGGCGCCGGTATGAATCTGGCGGCAATCCGTGCCAAGGGCCTTGAGCTGGGCCTGATCCGCCCCGATCAGGCGCTGTCGGACGAGGACGTGATGCAGCTGGTGCTCGAGCCGGGATTCTCGACCGCGAACTCGGTGACGCAGCAGGCCGGCCGCGGCGTCGGCATGGATGTAGTTGCGGTCGAGGTCAAGAAGCTCGGCGGCGCGCTGCACATGGAGAGCCAGCCGGGCCGCGGCACGCACTTTACGATCCGCTTGCCGTTCACGCTCGCGATCAGTCACGCACTGGTGGTGCGCACCGGCGATGAATTTTACGCGCTGCCGCTGCCGACCGTGGAAGGCGTGGTGCGCCTGACGCGCGACGAAGTGATGACGCACCTGCGCGCCGACAGCGCCAGCTTCAACCACGGCGGCCAGAAATACCGCCTGCAGCCGCTGCCGCTGTACGTGGGCATCGAGGTCTCGCCGCTGCCGGACGGCGACGTGACCATTCCGGTGGTACTGGTGCGTGCCGGCGAGCATTCCACCGGCCTGGTGGCCGACGAGCTGATCGGCAGCCGGGAGATCGTGGTCAAGCCGGTCGGTCCGCAGATCTCCGGTATCCGCGGTATCTCCGGGGCGACGGTCCTGGGTGACGGCCGCATCGTCATCATCCTCGACATCGGTGCGCTGGTGCGCGCCGAATGGCGTGGCCGCGCCGCGCCCACCGTCACCCGTGACCGCACCGACCGGCGCACCTTCGCGCTGGTGGTGGACGACTCAATTACCGTACGGCGCGTGACCCAGCGGCTGCTGGAGCGCAATGGTATGCGCGTGATGACGGCGCGCGACGGCATGGACGCGGTGGCGCTGCTGGCCGAGAACGTACCGGATGTGATCCTGCTCGACATCGAAATGCCGCGCATGGACGGCTACGAGGTGGCCGCACACGTGCGCGGCGATCCGCGGCTGCGCGACGTGCCGATCATCATGATCACTTCGCGCGTGGGCGAGAAGCACCGCGCGCGCGCGATCGAGCTGGGGGTCAACGACTATCTCGGCAAGCCCTATCAGGAGAGCCAGCTGATCGATGCGATCACGCCTTTGGTGGCGCAGCGCCGAGCGCGCTCCCGTGCCTCGGGCGCCGGCCGATGACCGAGCGCATCGCCGAGGTCTACAGCCTGCTGATTCCGCTCGCGGACGCGAGACTCCTGGTACCGCGGGCCTGCGTGGCCGAAGTGATCGGTTATCAGACACCGTCGCCGCCGGACAATGCGCCGCCCTGGTACCTCGGGATGGTGAACTGGAATGCACGCTCGCTGCCGCTGGTGTCGTTCGAAGGCGCATGCGGCATGGTGATCCCGTTGACCAACAATCGATCGCGCATCGTGGTGTTCCACGCACTGGCCGGCCGGGCCGAGTCGGGCTACATCGCCATTGTGTCGCAGGGATTCCCGCAGCTGGTGCGCGTCAGCAACGATGTCGTGCGGCCGGACAATTCGCGCAGCTTCCCGGAACGCATGCCGGTGCTGTGCCAGGTGCGCATGCTCAATGAGACGCCGCTGGTGCCGGATCTGGACCGGCTGGAGGCGATGATCGCGGATGAGACCACCGTCATGCCCGAAAGAGACGCCGGATAGTCGACAATACGTTCGGGATTCCCAAGGAGCGGGCGAGCCGTTATAGGGAAATGACTGCAAGGATGATTGGAGGACTGCGTCCATGCCGGGTAGCTCATACCGACTGTACGGAAGGCGGGGCGCTGGATCTCTGGCCCCCCAAATGCTGCTCGAGGAGATCGGTGCCGCTTATGAGCTGGTGTGGGTCAGCACGGCGCCCGCGGACATCGAGGCATTCCGCCGCATCAGCCCCGCGGCCAAGATTCCGGTGCTGGTGCTGCCGGATGGCACAGTGGTGTCCGAGTCGGCCGCGATACTCATTCACCTGACCAACGCCCATCCTGCCGCAGCGCTAGCGCCCGCTGGCGGCAGTTCAGCCCACGCTCGGTTTCTGCAGTGGATGGTCTTTCTGTCAGCAAACGCGTACGAAGCGGCGCTGCGGTTTTTTTACGCGAACCGCTATTCAGCGGCCGGTGAGGCCGCGGCAGCCCAGATCAAGATGCAAGCCCTGGCAGACTGGACCAGCCACCTCGAGATCGTCCACGCCGCGTTGTCACCCTATGTGCTCGGCGCAGAGGTGTCCGCTGCTGACCATTACTTGTACATGCTGGCCAGCTGGTACCCGCTGGACGATCCCGCGCTGGCCTCGCGGCTGCCGAAACTCAGACACCATACCGAGCTACTGCGACGCCGGCCCGCAATACGTAAGGCGGAGAAAGACCACAGCGACAATTAGCAGCCGACCGTCTCAGGGTGGGGCGGCTGGCTGGCGCGGATCGGTCAGTTGAATCCTTCTGACCCCGCCAGAAACGCCACTTCATCGTCGGTGCACGTCCTGCCCAGGACCCGATTGCGGTGCGGAAAGCGCCCGAAGCGAATGATCGCTGCCTGGTGCATCCGTGCATAGTCCGTCCAGCTCTCATCGCCAAGCGGCTCGATCAGGCGCACTGCACGCGCCTGATGTTCCCGATCCTCGCTATGCTCAAAAGGCAGATAGACGAAATATCGCTCCGCGGGTGTCATGGCCAGATCAAGTCCGTCTGCGATGAGCTGCTCGGCCAGGCGACGCGCGAGGGGATCCGTGGAGAAGGCGCGCGGCGTTCCTCGAAACATGTTGCGCGAAAACTGGTCCATGACAATGATCGCCGCAAGCAGCGTGCGCGCGCCCGCGAACTCTCGAGCATCACTCCGTGCAATGTCTCCGTGCAATTCGAGAAAGCCCTGGCGTATCCGCTCATCAAGCTCATCGCTGCTTGCAAACCACAGGTGTGAATCGATCTCGCGGAACCAGAAGTCAAGGACCGGTCCGACCCACGGAGGTTCGCTGGGCGTGAGGGCGACATCGGAGGACATGAGTGCGCTATGACCTGCTCATTCCGGTAGGCCTGCGAGGCGCAGCGATTGTGCGAGGTGTTCAGTATCCGAGCTCAATTTGAAGGTCTCGATCACCAGGAGGCGCCGGATCGAGAAATTCGGCCGGCTCACCAGGCACTCCGCAGCAAGGCCTCGGGCACGGTCGGAATTTCCCAGACGTGCGTGGCAGGCAGCCATATAGGCGGCATCATAATAGGTGCGCAACGGGATGCGCTCGAACATCGTCAGCGCTTCCTGATATCGACCCAGAACCAGGTAACTGCGGCCTTTTTGCCGCCAGAACCAGGGGGGATCGAAGTACGGATCCGCCTCCTTCGCGCGATCGCTCCAGTTCAACGCCTGTTCCGCTTCACCCGCATAGCACAGCACGTATGCCATGTCCGCCAGGTTCCATTGGTTGTTCGGATTGAGCTCCACGGAACGCCGCATGTGCCGTAATGCGGGTTCGAATGCGCGCCGATACATGTATACCTGCGCCAACAGCGAGTGACACGTACTCTCGCTGTCATCGAGTTCGACTGCACGCCGCGCCAGCCTGTAAGCCTCATCCAGGTACGCCGTCGAATTCCCAGTCTGGTCCTTCCAAGCATGAACACGCATCATTGCGAGGAGGCCGTAGGCCATGCCATAACCGGGATCGATTTGGATTGCTTTCTCGAACAGTTGCGTGGCTTCCGCTGCACCCGCAGGATCGTCCCAGGGCAATGCATTGCCCCTGAGGACACACTCGTAGGCCTCAAGACTCGAAGGACGCTTGCGGCGCGCACGGTCCGCGTCGGTCACCTGAACGCGACCTACAAGCGTGCTCACGATCTTTTGCGCGACCTCGTCCTGGACCGAAAAAATCTCGGCCGCGTCTCGGTCATACCGATCGCCCCAGACCTGCTGCCCCGTCGTGGCATCGATCAGCTGCACGGCGATACGGATGCGATCACCCAGCCGGCGTACGCTACCCTCGACCACGAATCGGACATTGAGCTCGCGCGCAATGCGGGCGATCGGGATGACGGTACCGCGGTACTTGAACGAGGCCAGGCGGCTGCGGACCTCCAGCAACCGCCAGCGGGCAAGCTCGGTGATGATGTCCTGGCTGAAGCCGTCACAGAATATCTCCTGCTCCGGATCGCCGCTCAGATTGCCAAAGGGCAATACGCAGATCGTCACCCGGGTGGGCCCGGCGGGACGCGCAGGTGTCCGCTTCGACCGGTGGCTCGAGCGCGGCGGGCGTGCTGCGATGGGATTGCCTGCGAGATGGCGGCGCAGATCCTCCGCCATCGCGGCCGCATTGTCGTAGCGCCCGTCCGGCTCTTTCGCGAGCGCCTTGAGCGTGATGGCGTCCAGATCCCCGCGCAACGCGCGCTTCAGTGCTCGCAAGCTCATCCCGCGCGCCTCGGCCGCCGCCTGTTCGATGCGCTCGCTCGGTCGGCACGGCTCCATTGCGGCCGCAGCCCGGCCCAGCAGACCCACCGCGGCGGCGGCTTTCAGCTGGTACGCTCGCGCACCGGAGAGCAGCTCATAGAGCAACATACCCAGCGAGTAGATATCGCTGCGTACATCGACCGCATCGCCCCGCAGCAGCTCGGGGCTGGCGTAGTCGGGCGTGAGCGCCCGACCGTACAGACCGGTGAGCTGCCCCGCCGCCGGATCGGTCTGTTCGCCCGCGAGCAGTTTCGCCACTCCAAAGTCCAGCAGCCGCACCTGCCCCGAGTCGGTCACCAGTACGTTGGAGGGCTTCAGATCCCGGTGAATGACGCGTTTGCTGTGCGCGAACTGGACCGCGTCGAGGATCTGCAGAAACAGCTCCACTCGAGCACTTGCGACCAAGCGCTGCCGGTCACACCACGTGGTGAGCACCTCTCCGCGGACGTACTCCATCGCCAGGTAGGGCCGCCCATTGTCGGCGATGCCCGCGTCATATAGCCGGGCGATCAGCGCGTGCTCCAGGCTAGCCAGGATGTCGCACTCGAGTGCAAAGCGCTGCGTGAGCTGCTCGCCCTGTTGCATCTGTCGGGGAAGCTTGAGCGCGACCTCGCGTTTGAAGGCTCCATCGGCTCGCCGCGCCAGCCAGACCTCAGCCATGCCGCCCGCCCCCAGCGGGCGCAGCAACTCATAGGGACCGATGCGCTCACCCATCTGCAGACCGCTGCCGGAAGGATGCGGCGAATCGGCCCCCAATTGGGGCAGACTCAGTAGCTGCGCGTCCGAACCAGCTACGGCCTCCGGCAGCAGCGCGGCCTGTAGCGCCGCCGTCAGGTGCCGGTATTCGGCCGGCAGAGCCTGGAGCCATGCACGCCGCGCAGCTTCCCCGAGCGGAAGGGCTTCATCGAGCAGCCGACTCATCAGTGCCATCTCCGCAGCCGAAAGCTTCATCGCTGTCACAGCCTCGATGGCGACTCCAGGTTCCCTCCCATCCCTCACTCCAGCGCCGCGGCCAGGATCAAACGCGCTTTCTCCCAGTCACGCTGCACCGTACGTTCCGTAACCCCCAAGGTCTCAGCCATTTCCCGCTCGCTGTAGCCGCCGAAGTAGCGCATCTCCACCACCTGCGCCAGACGCGGCTCGACCTTGGCCAACTCCTCGAGTGCCTCATGCACCTTCATGATGCTTTCCTCCCCGTCAGCCACCTTCGCGGCCAGCTGCGTCGACAGCGTCAGGGGTCGGGCGCTGCCGCCGCGCTTCTGCGCGATGCGCTCGCGCACCCTGTTGACGATCACCGAGCGCATCACTTGCGAAGCGTAGGCAAAGAATGCGCGCCGGTCTTCTGCCCGTAGCTGCTGCACCTGCACGAAGCGCAAGAACGCCTCGTGCACCAGGCAGGTGGTATCCAGAACCGCGTCGCGCCCCCCGTCGCGCAGCCGCGCATGCGCCAGACGGTGCAGTTCGCTGTAGGCGGCCGCAAACAGCTCATCGCGCGCCGCCGGGTCGCCCGCCTGAATCCGGCCCAGCAGTTCCGTGAGTTGGCTCATCGGGAGCCAACTTAGCGCAAATCCCGGCACACAAGTATGATCTTCCCTGAGCCACCTTTTTGCGCCAGCGCCTGCGCCTCGCCGGCATCGCGCAGCGGCAGCCGGCGACTGATGGGCAACAGGAATTTCCCATCCCGCAGGTCATCGGCAAACTCGCGGACTTTCGACGCATCGGGACGTGCGAATACCCGCGTGACCGTGACTGTCGCATTCAGCTTAGCCACGCCGTCAGGAAGTACCGACGCATAGCCAAAGTTTCCACCATTCTTCACTCTGCCAAATAGCTTTGCGGCCGTTTCGCCGCCCACCGTATCGGCAACGCAGTCCACCATCGCAAGCCCGGCGATCGCAGAATCATCATCGATGGCTACCGTATCCGAGACCCCGAGTGTGCGCGCTTGCGGCAATTGCCGGGCGCGGACGCCCGCAATCACCTTTAATCCGAGTTTCTTTGCGGCATGCACGGCGGCCCGACCGACGCTTCCCAGCGCCCCGCTCACGAGAAGCGTCTGCCCGGATTGAGCCCGAGCCGCCAGCCGTACCAGTTGTTCACCGGTCAATGCTATCAGTGGTATCGCTGCGGCATCGACCAGGTTCAACCCCTCAGGTAGATGGGTGACGATCGAGCCTTCTACCGCAACGAGCTCAGCGTAGGTCGCCTCGGCCATTGCCAACACGCGATCACCCGGTTTGAAAGTGCGGATGTTGCGTCCCACCGCCCGCACCACCCCGCTCACGTCCTTGCCGAGAATGGCCGGCAGCTTCAGTGGGAAATCCTTTTGCCGTGCGCCCGATCGTATTTTCCAGTCAATCGGGTTCACACTGGTCGCCGCGGACTCGACCAGTACAGAGTCGGCGCTCAACGTGGGCTCCGGAGCATCGTCCTCATACTTCAGGTTCTCGGGACCACCGTATTCGTACAATCGAACTGCTTTCACTTCATCCTCCAGAACATCTATGAGCCGTACCGCTCCACGCGGCTACTCCGGCAGGTTCATCCTCCGCAGGAACGCTCGGTAGCGGGGATCGCCTTCGAGATTCTTGAATAACGGATCGGCCTTCATGAAATACAGATCTTCATCACGTGCTTCGTAGGCCCGGTCCAACCATTCAAAGGCGTGATCTTTTTCGCCGCGAAAAGCATATACGCGGGCGATCTCGGACGCCCAGGAAGCCCCGTTGTGGCGAATCGCCTTCGCCAGCTGGGCGTCCGAGTCGGCTTTGCGGCCGGCTGCGAACTGCGCCATCGCGGAGCCTTCCAGCTGCCCATCATCCAGAGTTTCCTTGCTGAACTCCGCCAGTGCCGCATCGAGATGACCCTGCAGCATCAAGGTTTCTCCCAGGAAATAGTGGCCAGTAGCGTACTCCGGCGCGATCTGTAGCGCGCGACGAAGCGACCGCTCCGCTTCAGTAAGGTTGCCGGAACGCAGATAGATTTGGAATCCGATCGCCCCGTGCGCGTTGGCATTCAAAGGATCGAGCGCTATGGACTGGATGGCGAGTTGCCGCGCCTCCTCCCAATGGCCTCGTGCTGCCGCCAGCCAGGATGCGACTTGTGCCCCATAGGTGTCTCGCGGACCCAGTGCAAACGCCTGCTGCAGCTCTCGATCCGCTCCGGCCCAGTCCCAGTCATAGACGATGTGAATCTCGGCCAGGAAGACGCGAGGCAATGGGCTCTTCGGGTCCAATCGTTGCGCGAGCATGGCCGCCTCTCGCGCTCGCTCGAAGGCGACGCGCGGCGCCAACCAACCTAATTCCCCGATATACACATAGGCCCTGGCCAAATCGATCGCCGCCGGTGCAAACGTCGGGTCCAGAGACAACGCCAGCTGGAATTGAGCGACCGCCGCTTCAGCGCTTTCCTGGGTATCGCGGTCAAGGGATTGCAGGCCGCGTAAGTACGCGTCGAGGGCCTCCGGCGACTTGATGGAAGCACGCGGTGCGGTGTCCGCCTCGACCGCAATCTGCAGCTCGCGCGCGAGCCCGGTTGCAATGGTGTCTTGCACTTGTAGCACGTCGACGACTTGGGAGTCGAAATGGTCCGACCATTTTTGCGATCCGTTTCGCGCATCGATCAGCTGCGCGGTGACGCGGACGCGCTCGCCGTCCCTGCGCACGCTTCCCTCCAGGAGGTAGGAAACACCCAGCGCGGCACCGATGCCTCCAGGGCCCGTGCCCGTGCCCTTGAACTGGAAGGATGATTCGTGGCCAACGACCTTAAGGCCCGGCACCTTGGCCAACCGGTCGAGCACTTCTTCGGCTATGCCGTCTGCAAAGTACTCCTGATCCTTCTTCTCGCTCATGTCGGCAAACGGGAGGACCGCGACGGATTTGTCCGGGGCGGCGCTGGGCGTGACGCTCGTCACCTCGGCTGGCACCGAAGGTGCGACCACCACAGCGATATTGGTGACGTGCACTCTCGACAGCCACCACAGAATGCTTCCGGTCACGAACAGCAGGACCGTAAGGATTATAATTTCGGGGCCGCTGACACGATGCTGCGCGCGATGCCCATGAAACCAAGCCAGCGTTGCGACGATCGGTACGCCGAGAATCAACGCCAGCGAGAACACACGAACGATTATGCGCGGCCATTCCTGGGCGTCGCTGAGCATCTCGGCCCCATGCAGCAGCGTATAGGCGGCCGCTGCATAGACCAGCGTCCACTGAATTACCTTGTGTTCTTTGAGCTGCTGCCAGCGCCCCGGCGCGGGATGCGCCGTTTCCGGCGGCACAGCCGCCCGACCAATTGGCGGCGTGCTCGACGGCCCGGCATTTGGCGCGGGAGTCTCCGTGCCAATGATGGGGTCCGATCCGTCACCCTCAGCCAAGTCGCTGTCCCACAGCACGGGAATAACCAATTTGCTGTTTGAACGTTGAGCCTGAATTAATAAGCCTTCTGCTCATGCAGTCTCCAGGTAACGCTGTGAACGTCCGCATCCGGTTTCAGGCGGCGCGGGCCTCGAGGTGGCATACACTGTCATGATCGGCCAGAAACGGGGTAGTAAACAACGCTTTCATCCGGCGTCGTTAGCTGGCAAGAGCGAAGCCCCACGCGATCACGATCGATGTCAGCGCCGCCAGACCCGACAGCCATTGCGGCACGCGCGCGAGCAGCTGACGCGCCCGTGGCTGCGCGGCCAGCGCGCCCAGCAGGCAGCCGACGACGAATCCGATGGCGTGCGCCACGATATCGATCTGTGTCGGCGCGCTGGAGTCTTCGCCGCCGCCGCCGGAGCCAAACCATCCCAACAGCACCACGCCGGCCACCAGCGGCGCCCAGCGCACCGCCCAGCGCTGCGTATAAGAAGAGCGCAGGCGCCAGGAATGTGCCGCCAATAATCCCAGGGCCGTGAACACCGCGGTCGATGCGCCCACCGACAGATGCGTCGGTGGCCCGAGCAGCGCTTCGATCAGGTTGGCGCATGCCGCTCCGGTCACGATCAGCAGCCACGCGCTGCCGCTGCCGATCTGCGCGGCCGCCAGGTAACAGAACCAGACGCCGGCCGCGACATTGGCGGCCAGATGAGCGCCGTCCAGATGCAGCGTCAGTGCGGTCCAGGCGCGCCACCATTGGCCGGCGCGCACGCGTCCCGCGTCGAGGGCACCGATGTCGAACGCATCCAGCCGCCACAGACCGTTCGACACCGCCAGCCCGATCGTCACCAGGGTCACCACATAGACGATGCAACCCACCCAGGCATAAGGGTGCAGC